>JBCBNX010000028.1 GCA_039821555.1 Bacteroidota bacterium | reverse complement strand
GCGGGCATGAGCAGCGAGGGTTGGTTGCTACTCATATCGGCTCGCCCGCGACCGACTCAAATGTCAACGCTCCCTAGATGAAGGAGAGGCTGTTTTGCTCGCAATGGTAGATCCTGTTAACTCGTGCCTGCCTGTCTCTAAGGACAAGAGGTGGCCCCCAGCAATTCAACGCGATGAGCCTGTTTGCCTGAGATTAAACGGCATGCTCAAGGAGCAAGTCATGTGTTTCGAGCAGTGCGCTCTGCGCTTCATTACGAATGGAGGCTTTGAGACGCTTCGGGTTTCACTCCTCGGTTCCACGAATGGCGACAAGACACTACGTATCGTCTTCACGTCCAAGCCAGCTACCGTAGCTAGAGTTACAGTAGTTGACGGACTCAAGTCTTACATCGAAGCCCATCGCTCGAATTGCGGTGAGCTTCTGGTACCGTGAAGGCGTTCGGCGGCAACGGCGTCCTACTTGGAGCACGACGTGGCGCGGCTGTTTGCGGATGCCGAGGCGGTCTACTCCTACGAGGGCACCTACGAGATGAACACGCTCATCGTCGGCCGCGCCATCACCGGGCTGAGCGCGTTCGTGCAGGGCGCTCCGCTGGCGATGCGGTCCGGGTCCGTTCGCGGGGGACGACGGCTACGACCACCAGCCTCCCATCCATTCCCACAGGTCGCTCCACCACTGGTAGGCATCGTTGCCCTCCGACGGGTCCGCGCACGGCCCCTGTGTGGCGCCCTGGCTGAGATAGTACTCCAGCGCTGTCCCGGACTTGCTCATGGTGAGCCCGTTGTAGCAGATCACGGCCTCACTCGGCTCCTGCGGGCCCCCTGTCGGAAGCTCCTGCTCCGAGGCCTCCGCCATGGCCCGCTCGCTGGCGGTGGAGCTCTGGGCCGCTGAAGCCAGGTGCCGGATGTTGTCCGAAGAGTAGCCGAGGCGACGCAAGGCCGGCTCCAGGCGCGCCTGGTCGAACTCGAGCGTGACGTTGGGGCCGAAGTTGACCGCAGAGCCATAGCCCATGCCGTTCTCGATGTCGGTGCGCCACTGCTGGTCGGCCGCGATCTCAGCGTCGCGCTCGGCGGTGTCCCAGGCGCCGCGCCGGTGCCAGTAAAAGACGGCCTCGTAGATCAGGCTCTCGGCGAGCAGCGTCTCGTGGAAGAGCTTGACGCGGAGCGCGCCGCCGCGGTCGTAGAGCCACTTCGTGTTGAAGGGCCAGTTGAGCGGGACGCATCCGGTATTCCACGGGTAGGTGTTCCACGTGCAGTCGGCCTCGGGGTCGGTCGTGGGCTCGTCGTCGAAGTGGTGCTTGAGGAGGCGGAGGCTCCGGATGTCGATCTCGAACGCGTCGATGTCCTGCGCCTCGAAGGTGCGGGTGCGGTGCTGCGCGATGTCGCTCGCGGAGAAGCCGCCGAAGCCGCCGTTGATGGAGCCGACGCGGGTTGTGTCCTCGGCAGCCAGGCGGAAGTTGGCGAGGCCGTCGTAGCTCAGGTTGTCGAACTCGAAGAAGACCTGATCGGCCGGGCTGAGGTTGCCCAGCGTCTCTGAGAGGCGGGCGTACGATTCGTGGGGGTTGCCGCCCGGCCGGTCGAGCAGGGTCACCTGCCGGTCCGGCATGAACCGCTCGCTACGGTGGGTGTGCTGCGTCCACGAGTTGGAGTACATGTCGATCTCGCCGCTCGGCTGCGTCCACTGGCCGGTCATGTCGCGGTAGATCGTGAGGTCCATGTGCCCTCCCGGCGGCGGCGCCTCCTGCTCCACGATGAGCGCCCCGCGGATCTCGGCCGTCCCCGTGCTCACGTCCATCCGCACCTCCTGCTCGAAGGAGCGGATGTAGATGAGGCCGTCCCACCGGAGTGTGCCCTCCACGACGAGGTTGCCCTCCACCAGGAGCACGCCGTTGCCTTCGAGCGTTCGCCCGGACGGGATACGGAGGTCCCCCTCGACCCGCACGAAGCGGGCATCACGCACGCTGCGGCTCCCGCGCTGCCCGTAGGCCTGGTTGCTCGACAGCGTGGTCGAGGCCGTCAGCTGAACGTCTTGCGCGGTGAAGCCCGAGAGGATGTCCCCGTAGAGCTCGACGAGGCTCGGCGTGCTGTACGCGCTCAGCACCGACCCCAGATCCTGCCGCGCGTCGAGGCCTTGGCGCGTTCCAGCCGCCGCGCTGAGCGCCGACTGGACGTTGTTCACCATCGTCGATGCGCTGAGGATGTTGTCGAGGCGGTAGTCGTAGAGCTTGCTATAGTCGAGGTAGCTCGCGCGCAGCAGCCCGTCATCGTCCACCGCGTTGATCGTCGTCATGGGGTCGATGCTGGCCGTGGCGTAGGGCGCGTCGATCCAGAGCGGCCCAGGGAAGTCGACGTCGGTGACGAGGTAGTTGCTCGCGATGCTGTGCTGGCTCCCGCCGCTCATGCCCGTCACGGAGAAGTAGACGGTGTCGCCGCGCGGCTCGAACCGGTCGATGCGAACGCTGCGCCCGTCGATCTCGAACGTCTCTGCGAGCGGGAGGTCGTTGTTGAGCTGACCGCCGCGCAGCATCGCCGTGAGGACCGCCGTGTGGGCGGCGTCGGCGGCCTCGCGGGCGAGCGCGAGGTCGTGCGTGGCCGACTGCTTGCGCTGCGCGTCGAGCCGCGTCGAGGAGTCTCGGAGCAGGGTCGTCGCCGTGGTGACAGCGGCAACCATGACGATGAGTACGAGGAAGCGTCCCATGAGAGGGTACGAGGTCGGTCGGGGAAAAGTGGAGGACGGAGCGGGAGGAAGAGCAGGCGTGGTGCGTCAGTCGTCGGAGTCGCCGCCGCTGCTATCTCCCGATTCCCACGTTGTGGTCGGCGACGATCCAGGGGAGCTCCCGGTCACGAAGCCTCCGCTCGCAGAGCGCTCGAGGTAGGTGAGGTTGGGTGGGCGCACCGTGTGCCCAAAGCGTGCCACGTTGATCTGGCGCTCGGAAGCCTGGTCGCTGGTGAGCGCCGCGGTGCCCTGGCTCGCCAGCTCGACGTTGAGCCGCAGCGCGTAGAGGTCGGCTGGGGCCGCCCCGTCGGTGACCGGTGCCCCGCTGGCACCGAACAGCGTCACGTCGAAGCCAATCACGGCGTCCGCGACCGGCTGCGTGTCGGCGCCCATGAAGGTGTCGATGTCCCGATGGAGGACGTAGGCCGTTCGGACCGAGTCGCCCACGGTGTAGGAGCGCCCAGCTGGCTGCGTCCAATAGCGCACGGTGCCGGGTTCCTTATTACCGGGCTCGGTTTCAATCAACCCGGGGCATTGAATGGACCTCACGACCCCATCGCTGTGCCGTTCGAGGACGCAGCCGGACGGGGCCAGGCCCATATCTCCCGCATCGCCCTCGGTGACGAGGTTGTTGAGATCCTGGCCGAGGCTGGTCATCACGGCCTCGCCCCGCGTCTGAAGTTCGTAACGCATGGCTTCGTCGACGCTGTTGAGGCGCTCGCGCATCTGGAACACGAGCAGCGCCAACAACAGCACCGTGCCAACAATGATGGCCGAGAGATGGTCGAGGAGGACGTGCATGAACGGGTACGTTGGGGCAGCGGGTCAGGCGGGCGGGTCGGCGGAGAAGCGGGCGGCCTACTGGTGGAGGAAGAGCTTGGCAGGCGTGAGGGGGACGTCCAACGTGATCTCCATCGGCGGGCGGTCCGAGGCCACCTCAACGGCCCGGGTCACCACCGAGACGCTCTTGGCCGTGGTCTCGCTTGCACTATCGATTTCGAAGTCGAGCGGACTGACGTAGCGCACCGCGAAGGACACGGTGTAGTCCTGCGTGCCCTCCGCGATGGGCTGGCTCACCGTGATGCTGTATCCGTTGAAGTCGTCGATGTCGTCGAAGGTGTCGGGGCTGGTTTCCCCGGCTTCAGGGCCGAGGCCCGCTGGCGCGGCTAGGCCAGCCACATCGCTTTCGGAGCGCATCCCGAGCACACCCACGTCGGCCTCGTCGAAGGCGTAGTTCTTGACCTGGTTGGCCCAGTAGAGCGCCACGTTGAGGCCCACGCTTTCGATCTCGCGGGCAATGGCGTTGCGTTCGGTGTTGTTGACGTGGCGGTGCATGGTGAGCCCCACCATGGTGAACATGAACACGGCAATCAGGGAGTAGAAGGTCTGAGTCATGGGGCCGTCGGCGGAGAGACGCAGGGCGTGGAACTTGACGAGGGCCCTATGCCTCCGAGAACAGCGTTCCTCTGGCGCCGCATCTCACTATGGGACCCGGTTGTGGAATCGGAATGCGGTAATACCTGGTTCTATTGCTCTCTAGCAACTACCGTCCCATTTTAGGACTGGGCCCCTTTCGAAACGGGTAGACAGACCTGTCAGAGGACCCACCGCATGCCCTTTCGTACCGCCCCCCGTCTCGTCCTTCCACAGCGCGGTCTTCCAGTCGAGCCGGCGACCTGCACAGCTTCCAGCGGCCGACATAGCACGGGGCTCCCGCGATTTTTCTGTGGGGACGCCTCTGCCTTCGAAACTTGCCTCCCGGACTCGCCATTTGCGCCCGCTCCCGTTCTCCCGTTCTCCCGTCAACACCCCGCTCCCGTGTCAGACTTCACGCCCCTAAAGCTCGCCGACCCGCAGCCCGTCCTTGACGCCGCAACGTACAACGCCGACGGCCTTGTGACCGCCATCGCGCAGGACTATGCCACAGGCGACGTGCTGATGCTCGCCTACATGAACGCCGACACGCTGCGCGAGACGCTGGAGACCGGCACGATGGTCTACTGGAGCCGCTCACGCCAGAAGGTGTGGCGCAAGGGCGAGTCGTCGGGCAACACGCAGCGCGTCGTGAGTGTGCACGTCGATTGCGACGGGGACGCCATCCTCTTCAAGATCGAGCAGATTGGCGGGGCTGCGTGCCACACAGGGCGCCGCACGTGCTTCTACTTGGAAGCCACCAACGACGGTCTCGTCGAGCGCGGCGAGTTGCTCTTCGACCCGGCCAAGGTCTACGGCTCCTGAACGACGCCCAGCGCGGCGTTCACCGACCGCGCACCTTGTTGACGATGAAGAGCAGCAGGATCGCGCCAACGGTGGCAACGAGGATGCTGAAGATCAGTCCGCCGTCGTCGCCGATGCCGATCAGGTCGAACACGAACCCGCCGAGGATGGCGCCGAGGAGGCCAACGCCGAGGTTGCCAAGCAGGCCCATCGAGCGCTTCATCACCTTCTCCGCGATGAAGCCTGCAACCAGGCCGACGATGATCCAGAAAAGCAAGCCGCCCATGACTGCGTAGGGTTGGTGGTGTGAGGCCGGTGGTGCCTCCAAAGTAGGCGTCTGCTTGGACTCTACCAAGCAAGCACGACCAAGCAAGCACCGTCGTCCCGGCTAGCGCTGCGCCGTATGGGCGAACTGGGCACCGAGGCGGGCACAGAGCGTCTCCAGCTCGGCCTGGTCCTCGGCCGCGGTGAACGCATCGGGGTCGTCCGAGTCGACATCGAGCACGGCGAGGAGCGTGCCCTCAGGGGTGAGCACCGGCACAACGACCTCCGAGCGCGTCGACGACGAGCAGGCGATGTGGCCGGGGAACGCCTCCACATCGGGGACGAGTTGCGTGGTCTGGGTGCGCGCCGCTGCGCCGCAGACGCCCTGGTCGAACGGGATACGCAGGCAGCCGTGGCCGCCCTGGTACGGCCCGATGGTGAGTAGGTCGTCGGACACGGCGCGGTAGAAGCCGGTCCAGTGGTAGTGGTCGAAGGCGTGGTGCAGTTCGCAGGCGACCGTCGCCATGGCCGCCGTCCAGTCCGTCTCGCCGTCGAGCAGCGCGTCGATGCGGGCGGCGACCTCGGCGTAGCGCTCGGTGCGGGTTGCGGTGTGGGCGGCAGCGGGGGGTGCGTGCGTGCTCATTAGGCGTATTCGGGGTTTTTGCCATCGATGGTGGCGAAGTAATCGCGCATGAGTTCGACCTGCGCTCTCATGTCGCCGTTGGTGCGGAGGAGCGGGCCCAGCCGCACTTCGCGCGTCGGATAGTCGAGCGCGATCATGAAGAGCGGCACCTGCGCCCGGTGGGCGATGTGGTAGAAGCCCGTGCGCCAGCGGTCGACGTGCTTGCGGGTCCCCTCGGGCGTGATGGCGAGCACGAACTCCTCGCGCTCGAACAGGTCCACGACGTCTTCGACGAGGTGGCCGCTGCGCCCTCGCCGGACGGGGATGCCTTCGAGCAGGCGCAGGAGCCACCCGAGCGGGCCGCGAAACAGCGTGTGCTTCGCCAGGAACCGCACGCGCACCCCGATGGCGACCGCCGCGGCTAGGCCGATCAGCCCGTCCCAGTTGGAGGTGTGGGGCGCCACTACCAGCACGAAGCGCGGCTCGTTGGGCAGCTCGCCCACGATGCGCCACCGGCCGCAGACGGCCAGCACGAACCGCCCGAAGGCCCGCGAGTACGCGTTGCCGCGTCGGGGGGCGGCATCGCCAAGGGGGGGAATCGTGCGAGGGGGGGAAGACATCGGTTGGGGAACGGAGCACTTCCCAGGTTGGGTTCCTCGCCAGGGTGCGCTCCGCTGACCCGATGTGTCTCTAGCGGAAACCCTTACCTAGTCATCCGGTGAACTCCAAGGGTACAACGATCCGATGGGCGCATCCAGCCCCATGCCCACCCTGCGTGTCTCGATCTTGCCCTGGCCCGTGTCTACCTCCGTCTCCGCTCTTGCCGTTGCGCCAATGCCGCCCCCAGGGACGGCTGTGCGTGGGTATGCCGGGCCGCTCCCCCACTTCGACCCAGCGCGTCTCCCCATGTCCTCTCGCCGTCGCGGTTCGTCCTCGTCGGGCTCTCGCTCATCTTCGTCCCCCAACTCGGCCGAAGCGTCGCGTTCGGACTCTGCGACGCACGAAGCGTCCGGGCCGGACCTGCAGCTCGCCACCTGGTGCGTGGCTATCCGCAGGGCGGACCCGCGTGCCTTCGAGGCGTTCTTTCGCGCGACCCACGGCGGCCTCACCCGCTTCGCTGACTCCCTTGTGCGCGACTCGGCTGTGGCCGCCGACCTCGTGCAGGAGGCCTACGCCCGACTCTGGGAACGCCGCGCCGACCTCGACCCGACTCGCTCGATCAAGGCCCTTGTCTACCGCACCGTGCGCAACCTCGCGTACAACCGAGCTCGTGACCGCCGCACCCGCGCGGACCTTCTCGCCGAGCACACCGCCGGGACCCCGCTTGCCACAGGCGTGAGCGCATCTCCGCTCCCCGATGCCGAGGCCGAGGCCAAAGCCTTGGACGCTCGCCTTCAGGCGTGGATCGCAGACCTCCCCGACCGCCAGCGCGAGGCCCTCACCCTCAGCCGCTTCGACGGCCTCTCGCACGCCGAAATAGCCGACGTGATGGGCGTCTCGCCCCGCACCGTCAACAACCATCTCGTACAGGCGCTCCGCACGCTGCGCGACCGCCTCCACCACTTCGCACCCAATCTCCTGAACCGATGACGCGCCCCACCCCGCCGGTGCGCCGCCTCGACCCAACCGCCGCGCACCGCCCCGACCTGACCGACGTGTCGCCTGACGAACAGGCCGCGTTGGACCGTACCTGGGACCTCCTCAATGGGGCCTCCAGCGACACGCCCTCCGCGGACACAGACGCGGCCTGGAACGCGCTTGCCGGGCGCCTCGCGCTGCCCAGCGACACCGCCCCCCAGCCCGCTCCGGTTCGACGCTCTCTCCCGTCTGCGCGCCGCCGCCGTGCGCGTTGGCCCATGGCGCTTGGCGTTCCCGCCGTAGCCCTGCTCGCGGCGCTCGCGCTCGTGTGGCCCCGCCCCATCACGCATGTGGCGCCTTTCGGCGCTCAGCACACCGTCACGCTGCCCGACGGCTCGACGGTACATCTCAACAGCGGCGCTCAAGTGACGCACACCCGCGGCTTCGACCGCCTCCCCTTCCTGGCGGCTCCCACCCGCACCGTCCGACTCCGGGGCGAGGCCTTCTTCGACGTGGCGGACGCCGCGACTGCCGACGGGCGTCCCTTCGTCGTGGAGACGTTCAGCGCCCGGGTTGAGGTTGTAGGCACGCAGTTCAATGTGCGCGCCTGGCCCACTGAAGCGAACGCACAGACCACGGTAAGCGTCGAGGAGGGCATCGTAAGCGTGGCCCCGACCTCGCCAGCGCCCGACGCCACCTCCTCCGATGGCATCCGGTTGACCGTGGGCGACGAAGCGGTGGTGGGGCGCGGCAGTGCCGTCGTGCAGACCGAGGTCGCCTCGGTGGAGCAGGCGACAGCCTGGCGCCGTGCTGGCCTCGCCTTCCGAGGCGTCCCGCTCACCGCCGTCGCGTCCGAGCTGGAGCGGCGCTATGCAACCGCGCTCCGCCTCGATCCGAACGTGGCCACGGAAACGCCGCTGTTCTACTACCAGCCCGCGCCCGGCTCGCTCACGGCCGTGCTCGACGACCTGGGCCGCGCACGCGGCTTCCAGTACCGCGCCACGAGCGACGGCTACCACCTCTTCGCCGCCACCGACTGATGGGTGGCGGGCCGTTCTTCTCAGGGGCGGAGGCCGTCCCCTGGGGGAACGCCTGATTGAAGGCAGCCGTCTCCCCTGCCTATCCTGGGAAGTCCACCTCTCTAACGTCGTTCCCATGCGCTATCGCACCCCTACACACTCCCCAGTGGTTGGCTCCGCCTGGTCCCTGTGGTGCTGTGCGGTGTCGGTGCTCCTGATGGCGCTCTTCAGTCCTGCACGTGCCCAGGACGCCGATGCGGAGCCCCGTTACACCCTGATGCTCCGCGGCGTCCCCGCGAACGAGGCACTTGAGGTGCTGGTCGAGGAAACGGGGCTCAGCCTGCTCTACGAAAGCGGCCTAGTCCCTTCTGACCCCATCTTCTGCGCGATGCGCAGCCAACCCGCCGAGACGATGCTGCGCTGCATCGTGGACGCGATGGACATCGACTTCTACCGCCTCAGTTCGGGCACCTACGTGCTCACCCAGCGCGTGGAGGCGGCGACCCGCCACGGAGCCTTCGCCGGGGAAGTCGTCGACGCCGAGACGGGCGCGCCGCTTCCCTATGCCACAGTGCTTCTCGCCGATGCCACAGGCACCGCGACCGATGCGGATGGACGCTTTGCACTCGCCTCGCTCGTGGCCGGTCCCTACCGCGTCGCCGCCTCCTATGTTGGCTACGAGGCCATCGAGGACAGCGTACTGGTGGAGCCAGGCACCCAGGTCCGCCGTCGCCTCGCGCTTCGCCGGACGACGGCGCAGGCTGCCCCAGTGGTGGTCAATGGCCTCCAACAGCGCCTCCCGTCGTCGCTGCTCGGCAGCGGCGAGGTTGCCCTGAGCGACGCGCCAGACGCGCCTCCAGCCGAGGACCCGCTCACCCAGGCAGCCTCCGTGCTCGGCGTGACGCAGTCGCCCGCCTTCGCCGATCTACACATCCAGGGCGGCGAAGCGGGCGAGCATCAGATTCTCCTCGACGGCATCCCTGTCTTTCGCCCGATCGCGCTCGGACGCATGCTAGGTGCCTTCAGCCCGCTTGCCCTTGGGCGCCTGAGCGTGCAGAAGGCGGGGTTCGGCGCTTCGCATGGCAGTTACACGGCCGGCGTCATCCAGGCCGAACATGCCCTGGGCGTGAACGCAGGCCCCGGTCTGGACGCGGCGCTTCTTACCGACCAGCTCAGCACGAGCGCCCGGCTCGATGCCCCTGTGCGGATCGGCAAGGCGACCGGTCGCGCGATGGTAGCGGCCCGGACGAGCCTCTGGGACGTCTTTCGCGACCCCATGCTCGACCAGACGCTACGCGACTGGAACGTCATCGACCCCGTCTTCACGCGCGACCTCCTCGGTGGTGTCGCGCCTGTCAGCGGCTACGAGGCCCACCGCCACGGCTCCGACCTCAGCTTCAGCGACCTTCACGCGGCGGGCCGTCTGCGCGTCTCGCCGTTTACCACGCTCCACGCCACAGGCTACATCGGCCAGAGCGAGATCGGCACCGAACTGTTCGCAGGCAACTTCGCCGGAGAGGCTGGCGGCGACGACCCGCTGCTCATGCTCACGCGCGACCGCTACCGCTGGACCAACGCGGGCGGGCGACTGCGAGCAACGGCGCTGCTCGGTGCCCGCACCGCCCTAGACGTGGGCGTGCGCGTCAGTGTGCACGACCTCCACCACGCCTACGCGATGGGCGCGGCCACCCTTCCCGAGGTCGAGGACACGCCGACGGCCGAGTCCCGGCTGCGCAACCAACTCAACGCAACCGAAACCGCCGACGATACCAACCTCGTCAACGAGTGGGCGGGCGAAGCGCGGGCCACGTACAGCCTCACCCCGGCCCACCTGCTTGAAGGTGGCCTGGAGGTGGCTCGGATCGCTCACCGCTTCCGCCTGGGAGGCGGCAACGGCCTGGGCCTGAACCCGCTGAGCCTCGACGACGCGCAGTGGCGCATCGCCGGGTTTGTCACGCACCACTGGACCCTCGGCGTGCGGACGGTGATCGAGCCCGGCCTCCGCGTGACCTACGTCCCAGATCGTCAGACGGCGTATGCCGAACCGCGTCTGAGCATCCGCCACGATTTCGCCGAAGGCCCGATCACTGCGGTTCGCCTCGCGGGCGGCCTCTACCGACAGTTTGTGGGGCAGTACGACCTGAGCAACCTCGGTCCGAGCGCGCTGGCCCCCTCTGTGCGTTTCTGGATCCCCGTAGGCCGCGGCATCGCCCCCCCGCGCACCTACCAGGCCGCCCTCGATGTGCTCGCCACGCCGCATCCGGCGTGGACCCTGCAGGCCGAGGGCTATGCCAAGTGGCAACCCCTCCTCCACGCCCTCGACTACGACGCGCTCGTGCAGCACGCCGCTGAGAACACCGCGATGGAGACGATGACGCAGGCCGACCTGCTCGAAGAGGGCGAGGGCTACGCCTACGGGGTTGCTGTGCGCCTGACGCATGCTCACAACCGCGGCACGACCTCGGTGAGCTACGGCTACGATGTCGCTCAGCGCCGCCTGCCCAGCCGCTTCGATGGGCGCTATGTGCAGGCACCCTGGAACGAGCCCCACCGCCTGACCGCCCGCGCAGACCTCCGCGTGGCAGGCCCGTGGCAGGCGCACGGGCGCTGGCGGACCGTGCTCGGCCGCGCATGGGGCTACCGCCAAGCCTACTACGACTTCTTCGAGGACGCCCTGCTCGGGACCTTTGCCTTCGACACCCCGTCAGACGACACGGTCCCCGCGCACCACGAACTCGACCTCGGCGTCAGCTTCACGCACGCCTTCGGTGCCGTCCGGCTCGGCACCCCGACGGTCGCCGCCCGCGTGGACGTGCTCAACGTGCTCGACCGAGACAACGTCCTAGACTGGAGCCTGCAGGGCTCCGAGGCGGCAGCGGGAACCTCCACCGGTACTTCCTACGTGCCATTGACCCGGTACCTCCCCGGCCGTAGCGTGCGCCTGAGCCTCCAGCTCCGCCTCTAGCACCGCTTCCCCCGTTCCCTGCTCCTCACGGGAATCTAGCCGTCTACCGGTTTCGAATCTGGCGCGTAGGGTGTATCCTCTGCGCTTCTCCCACGCCTCGGCGTACCTTTGGTGTTGCGACCTCCCCTCTTGCTCCTCTGCACACCAGTCTCTTTCTGACCACCCACACTTCCTGCCATGCTGACTCGCCTCACCTCCTTGTTTCTCCTCCTCGCTCTAGCTGTTGCTTGGGTCGGGTGCGACGGTACCGATGAAGAAGTCGAGCCTGCCGACATCAAGCCCCTCGGCCAGTTCATTGCCGAGAGCGTCCGTCTCAACACGCTGGAAGCCGCGCTGCGCACGGCCGGCCTGCTCAACGACGACGACTCGACGCCGCTGAACAACGTCACCGTCTTCGCGCCTGAAGACGCAGCGTTCGCCTCGCTGAATGCCCTCACGGCTGCGGGCGACGGAGGCTTCGTGGATGCCCTCCTCGCTGACGAGGCCGCCCTCACGTCCATCCTGCAGTACCACGTCGTCGAGGGCCGCATCCTCAGCAGCGACCTCCAGGACGGCCAGACCGTGACAACGCTGGCCGGTGAGCAGCTCACCATTCGCGAGGTCAACGGCTCCTTCTTCGTGGACGGCGCGCCCATCACGCTCCCCGATGCAGAGCTTCCCGACGCCGTCGTGCACCGTATTGGCAAGGTGCTCACCGGCTCGCTCAACGTCGTCGAGTTCGCACTGCTCAGCCCGAACTTCTCCACGCTCGTCACCGCCCTCGCCAACACCGGCGAGTCGGACGACGCGGGCGATGACGACCTCGTGACGACGCTGTCCGGCGCTGGCCCCTTCACGGTCTTCGCGCCGTCGAATGCGGCCTTTGGCGCGCTGCCCTTCGCCACGGACTCGCTCCTCGTGGACGCTCGTCGCCCAACGCTGTCGAACGTTCTCACGTACCATGTTGTCCCGGGCGTTGTCTTCTCGGACGAGCTTCCTGAGACGGCCAACACCGTGCGGGGGGTCGAGGTCACCTTCGACGGAGCTACTGTGGACGAAATCGCCATTTCTGCGACTGACTTCCGGCTCTCCAACGGTATCCTCCACGTTATTGACGGCGTCCTCCTAGGTGGGACGACCATCGCCCAGCAGGCAGAGATCAACCCGACGCTTGCACCACTAGGCAACGCTCTTGTTGAGGCTGGCCTGTTCGAGACGTTCAACGGCACTGACCAGTTCACGGTGTTTGCCCCCGCGAACACGGCGTTCGTGGACACCGAGAACGGCGATGCCGAGCGCGTGCAGATCGCCGATGCTTCTGAGGCGGGTTTGCTCGCCCCGATTCTCCAGTACCACGTGGTGGAGGGCCGTGTTTTCTCGCGCGATCTCTCCAATGGTCAGATGGTGACTACGCTGACAGGTGAGACGGCTGAGATTACGATCGAGGCGGGCACGGTTAACATCAACGGAGCCTCGGTGACCGCACCCAACCTCCGTGCGTCCAACGGCGTAGTCCACGTCATTGACGAGGTACTGCTCAGCCAGTTGAATGTCGTGGAGCGGGCTATCGTGACTCCGGGCCTGGATGCCCTCGTCAGTGCCGTTGTGGATGCTGGGCTTGCTGACGCGCTGGCCAACACGCCGGGCATCACGGTCTTCGCTCCCAACGACGCAGCCTTTAACGGCGGCGGGGCTACCAGCGACGTGCTGCTCTACCACGTCGCCCCTGCGCAGGGAGACGGCAGCCCGATCTTCTCTTCGGAGATTACAGACGGCCTTACATCACCCACCCTCCTTGATGGGCAGTCGCTCACCTTCACGTTCGGAGAGGTAGCGGGCGATATGGTCATCTTGATTAACGCCGACGACGACGGTGACGACGAAAATGACCCACGGGTTCTCATCGCAGATGTGGAAACGTCCAACGGTGTGGTTCACGTCATTAATCAGGTACTGATGCCGTGACGTGAGTCCAGCTCTCAGCTCGGTCAAGCGGGGTGTCCAGACGGGCACCCCGCTTTTTTTGCGGCGATGTGGTACCGTTTCCACCTGCACTTTTTCCGGCGCGGAGTGTGGGAGTTCGAGCCGTCGCTGTACCTTGCACCGATTGCTCGTCCCGCCTCTCTAGCCCCTCGGTATCCATGTCGCGGCTGTTGCTCCTCGCCCTTGCTCTCTCCCTCATCGGCTTCGTCGGCTGTGATACCGAGGACGAGGACCCGGCCCCGCAGGCGCAGACGAACCTCGCCGATATGCTGACGGTGACCTCCGCACTTTCCACGCTTGAAGCGGCACTCGGCGCGGCTGACCTGACCGACGCGCTCCAGGCCGACGGCGAGTTCACCCTCTTTGCACCCGACAACGACGCCTTCTCGGCGCTGAATCGCGCGACCTCCGCACCGCCTACGGAGGGCGTGCCGATCAACGGCTTGGTGAGCACGCTTCTGCTTCCGGCCAACGTGGATACCCTCGCGTCGGTCCTCACCTACCACGTGGTGCCCAGCCGGGTTGAGGCCGCCGACCTGAGCGACGGCCAGACTCTGAACACGCTCGAAGGGAAGACGCTCACCGTGCGCCGCGTAGGCAGCGACTTCTTCGTCGAGGGCGCACGTATCACAGACACGGACGCGCCTGCGACGAATGGTATCCTACACCGGATCGAGAGCGTCCTCCCCGGGGCTGTTGACCTCGTAGGCTTTGCGAGCCTCTCGCCCGAACTCAGCACGCTCGCCACGGCTCTTGACGATGCGGGCCTTGTCGATGACCTCCAGGCAGCCGGGCCGTTCACGGTCTTCGCGCCCACCAACGCCGCCTTCGACGCGCTGGACGCGGTCCCCGAAGGTGACGCCCTCGCGTCGGTGCTGACCTACCACGTGGTCCCCAGCGCAGTGTATGCCTCCGCGCTGCAGGACGGCGGCACCGTCATGACGCTCCAGGGGCAGTCTCTCACCTTCACCTTCGAAACGGACGAGGAGACCGGCGACGTGAGCGTGTTTGTCAACGATGTCCCCATCCTCGCCACCGACTTTGCTGCCGACAACGGCATCGTCCACGTGATCGGCGGCGTGCTCCTTCCTGCTGAATAAGCACGCGCCGCACGCACCGATTGCCCGAGGGGCCGCGCATGCTGAACTACATCTGGGTCGGGCTGATCGTCACGAGCTTCGTGTTCGCGCTCGCGTCAGACGTGACGGACTTCACGCGCGACACCTACCGCAACGGCACCCCGCTGCCCGTCACGCTGGAGTTCGACGCGCCCTACGACTCGGAGGCTCGCCGGCAACCTGCTACGGTACGCATCGACGGCGAGGCCTACGGCGCGTTCTACGACACCGACGCGCGCCCCGCTGACGCCTACGACGCCACGCTCATCCGTACCGCCGAGGGCGTCCAGCTTCGCCTCGACGCCAGCGCGGACCTGCCGCACCCGCTCGTCACGATCCGCGACGTCACCAACCCGCGCACGGGGCAGTTGCAAGGACGCCTCGAAGTCGTTGCTCCGCCCGACACGTTGCTCAACGGCAACGATGTAGCGAACGCCCTCGTCACATTCGAACCCGTACGCTTCGTCAAGCTCAACGCGATCAGCCAGGCCGCGCTCGACTTCGCGGAGACGGCGGCGAGCATCGCGCTCGGGCTGATCGGCGTGCTGGCGCTGTTTCTCGGACTCCTACGCATCGCCGAGGCCGCGGGTGTGATCCAGGCCATCGGGCGCGTCGTCGAGCCGGTGCTGCGCCCGCTCTTCCCCGAGATCCCGAAGGGCCACCCCGCCTTCTCGATGATCGTGCTCAACCTCTCAGCGAACGTCTTCGGGCTGGGCAATGCCGCCACGCCGTTCGGCATCAAGGCAATGGAGGAGCTGCAGACGCTCAACCCGACGGAGGACACCGCCACCAACCCGATGGTGATGCTGCTCGCGATGAACACGGCGAGCGTGCAACTCGTCCCGCCGGTGCTGCTGCTCGCGCTGATGGGCCTGCAGATCAACCAGCTCATCTTCGCTATCATCCTCGCGACGGGCATCTCGCTCGTGGTGGCGATCACGGCGGCTAAGCTGTTTTCGCGCCTCCCCGCGTTCCGCGCCTCCGACCCAAACCGGCTGGATCCGGCCGGGCCGGACACGCCCACTTCGCCGCCGGAGGGCTAGATGGAAACGTTCCGCGAGATCATCAGCTTCGCCTCGGCCTTCGTGCTGCCTGCTATCCTTGTGGGCTTCCCGCTCTACGGGCTCTACAAGCGCGTGCCTGTCTACGAGACGTTCGTGGATGGTGCCAAGGAGGGCTTCCACGTGGCGGTGCGGATCATCCCCTACCTCGTCGCGATCCTGTTCGCCATCGCCATGTTTCGAGCGTCGGGGGCCATGGACTTCCTGATTGCGGGGCTGCGACCAGTGCTCGGTGCCATCGGTATCCCGGCAGAAGTGCTCCCGATGGCGATCCTCCGGCCGCTCACCGGCTCCGGCTCGGCGGCCATCGTGGTGGATATGATCAACATCTACGGCGAGGACTCCATCCTCGTGAAGATGGCCGCCACCATGTTCGGCTCGACCGAGACAACGTTCTATGTGATCGCGGTCTACTTCGGCGCCGTCGGCGTCAAGAAGACACGCCATGCGGTCGCCGCGGGACTCTTGGCTGACCTCGTGGGGCTCATCTCCGCCGTCTACATCGTGCGCTGGCTCTTCGGCTGACAGCCACGCGCGATTGTGGCAGTGAGATTCGCGTGAGGTTTACCGGGGAGTCTGTCGCGTATTTTGGCGACGGACCCACTGCCCTGCCGATGCTGACCCGCCGTTCCCGTTCTGCCCGTGCTCTCCCGTCGAGCAACGAGGAGTGGCTCGCGGCCCTGGACGACGACCGCCGTCGTGATGCCGCGCTCGCGGCGCTGCGCCCCATTCTCGTCCGGGGCCTCCGTGCGGCACTCGCCCGCCGCGTTCCGGCGCAGGCGCACGCGCTCGCCGAGGACTTCGCGCAGGAAGCGCTGCTGCAGATCCTCGACAAGCGCGACACGTTTCGCGGCGACGCCCGCTTCACGACGTGGGCGCAGAAGATCGCCGTCCGGCTTGCGCTCTCGGAGCTACGCCGCAAGCGGTGGGAGAACGTCTCGTTCGAGGACCTGCTGCCGGACGGCAGCCGTGCCGACGACCGCCTCGGGGCCTTCGCCGACGACGCGCCCGACCCGGAGCGCTCGACCGAGCAACAGCAACTCGTGGACGCCGTCGTCACGGCCATTGACGAGACCCTGACGGAGCGGCAGCGGACGGCGATGCAGCTCCTCGTCTTCCACGGCGTCCCGATGGATGTGGCTGCCGAACGACTCGGCACCAACCGGAACGCGCTCTACAAGCTGGTGCACGACGCCCGCAAGAAGCTGCGCACCGAGCTGGCGGCTCGGGGGATTCCGCTCGAAGAGCTCGGCGACCCGTAGCGCGGGGCGTACCTTGGAATCGCCCAATTCGTTCAGGGCGCCCCATTTTTCCTGGGGCGTAAGACCCAGCGGCCTCGTGCCGTCTGACGGTCCTCCCACGCCAGCTGTCGCGCCTATCGTGATGATCGATACTGCCCTCCAACACCTCGCTTCGTTCCTCGCACCCGAGATCGACCCTGAGCTCACCTGCGGGGAATGCAATGCCCAGGCCGGGCGCTATGCCGAGCTTGTGCAGCGTGGGCAGGACCCCGCATCCGTCCTCCCGCTGGTCCAGGAGCACCTAGACCATTGCCCTGAGTGCATGGAGGAGTTCCAGGCCCTCATCGACTCGATCATGGCCAACGCTTCGTGAGCGCGCTCAGCGATTGCCTCGGTTCTAGACCAGCCGGTCGCCGATGAGCGTGTCCAGGCGGTGGAGAGCGATGCGGAGGCGCTGCGTGACCTCGGAGGTCGGCGCGCCCTGGCGCTTGGGGTCGAGGCCGATGTTCGCCCAGAGGTCGCGGTGCAGGTCATCGATCACCTCGTCGCGGAGCCGGAGGCCGTGCGGGATCAGCGCGGCGCTGATCTCCTCGCGGCGCTCGCGGATGTTGGCTAGCGTCGAGCGGTAGGCGTGCTCACACACCGTGCGGCGCTGACTGAACGAGAAGATGTTGGTGAAGAACATCTGCGTGTCGTCGCGGCGCGGCTCGAAGAGGAGCACATCCTGCCCGGCATACCGGTCCTCGTAGGCCGCGAGCCCCACGTTGAGGCGCGAGTGGACGAGCGTGCGCAGCGTCTGCGACATCACCGCTGGCATCCCGAGGTCCACGAGGCGACCGGGGCGGATGAAGCCCTCGCGCCGCGCCGCAGCTAGGTCTACCGGCACGATCGGGTTGACGCAGAGCACGAGGTCGGCCCCCTTCTCCAGCGCCACCGAGGCGTGCATCGTCTTGAGGAGGACGCCATCGACGTAGTAGTTGCCGTCGATCTCGACGGGCGGGTAGAGCCCCGGCAACGCCGTCGAGGCCTGCACCGCGCGGGCGATCGGGATGTGGTCTAGCCCGCGCTCGCCAAAGCGCACCGCCTCGCCCGAATCGAGGTCGGCCGCGACGATGTAGAGCTGCTGACGGAGCCGCCGAAAGTCGTTGGTGCGGCCGTCTTTCCTGAAGACGCGCTCCAAGAACGCCCGGAGCGGGTCGTTGGCAAACAACCCGACCGGGACCGCGCGCGTGAGCCGGTCGATGAACGTGCCGACGACGCGCAGGTCGGTGGGATTGCGCGCCATATCCTTGAACGCGTCGAAGAGCAGGCCGGGGACGCTGAGGCCGCGCTTGAGGAACTCGCCGAACGCGGGCATGAGGAAGCGCTCGGGCTGAAACGGGTGCTCGCCCGGGTCCGTCGTGACGATGCTGCGGCAGAGCTGCGAGGTCGTCAGCCCGTTGGCGAGGCACGACGCCACGAACGCGCCCGCCGAGACGCCGACGTAGATCGGCACGCGGGTGAAGTCAAGCCCCTCGATGGCTTCATCGAGGGCGCGGAGGGTACCGATCTCGTAGATGGCCCCCTCGCCGCCGCCGCCCGCGAGCGCGAGCGCGATGGTGCTGCCAGGGCGCGAAGTCGTAGCATGGCCGTTCGGAGCGGCCCCGTTGGAGGTCGTGGGCATGAGCGCGAGAGGTGGGGGGAGCAGAGCGCGCAACGTCTCAAGCCGAGACGTTGGAGAGAGGCGCGTCAGAATAACAAAAAGCGCGCCGACGGGGTGGGGACGTCGACGCGCTGGGGATACGCTGTGTGGCCAGGGCGCTTAGCGCTTGCGGAGCTCGGCGACGGCCTTGGCCGCTTCGTCCTTGCCCTGCACCTTCTTCAGCACGGCACCGCCCACGCGGACTTCGTACCAGCCCCCGCCGAGGTGCTTGGCCGAGATGCCACTGTCGGCGTCGGCGCGGTCAGCGCGGAGCTTCTCGATGTTGGCGGCGAGGCGCTCGACGCTCTCGGTGAGTTCGGTGATCTCGCGTCGCGTCGGGACGCCGAGACGCCGCATGGCCGTGGTGACGGCGTCCTGCACGTTGTGCTCGACCTTCTTGCTGGCCTCGCCCGCCACGAAGACGGCCTCGTCGCGACGCTCCAGGAGCGCGGTGGCGAGGTTCGACGCCTGCGTCTGGAGGGTGGTCACGGCGCTCTGCGCAACCTCGCGGCCGGGGACGGTGAGGTCAAACGACGCGCCCTTGTCGGTCATCTGCTTGAAGAGCTTCGTGCCCTCCTCCTCAGCGAGGGAGAGGACGCCGAGACCCGCGAGGACGATCTTGTGCGCGAGCTCACGCGCGTCGGCAGCGGTTGTCTGTACGGCTTCGACCTGACGCTTGGCAAGCGCGGTCAGGGGCGCTTCGTTCTGGGTAGCCATGGGAGTTCGGTGTTGGGAGAGTCAGAAACGGGGTGGCAGTGGACGAGGACCGGAGCGAGGATCTCAGAGCCCCGGCCCTCGTCGTTTGCCATCCTCCTGAATAGAGGTCAGAGGACTTACGCCTTGCGGAGGTCGTCGACCTGCTTGTTGAGCTTGGCGACGGTTGCCTGGAGGGTCTGCACGTCCTGACGCGTCGGCATGCCGATGCGGTGGAGGGCTTCGGCAACGGCCTTCTCGACCTGCGTCTGAAGGTCCTTGGCGGTTTTCTCGAAGAGCTTCTTGCCCTCCTCGGTCTGCGCCTCAACGGCGCCGGTGAGCTCCTCGGTCTGCGTCTTCACGGCCTCGACGGCCTGCTCGGACTGCTTCTCGAAGCGGGTAAACTGCTCCTGCACGAACGCACGGGGACGCTCCACGAGTTGCTGCGGCCACTCGACCTCCTCGCCGCGAGCGACGAGGTTCGTGTACGTCTTGGTGGTCTCCTCGGCCACGGCCAGGTAGGCGCCGACACCGGCCCGGAGCACGTCGAGGGTGGTCTTGCGGACGGCCTCCGAGGCGTCGAGGGCGGTCTGCGAAGCGGTCTTGGCGGTCCGGCGAAGGTCGATGATCGCGCGTTCGACGAGCTCTTCGACCTGCTGGACGTAGGGGTTGTTGGTCTGGGTAGCCATGGATGGTACCTCGGGGTTGGATGGATGAAACAGGTGGGGGATGTCGGTTAGCGGTCGCCCTGCCCGCTGGGGTTCGACCCGAGCGTGTCGAGGTGCGACTCGAGTGCTTCGAGGCGGGCGCGGAGACGCGCCATCTCGTCGCGGATGTCGGGGCCGGGCGCGTCCGACGTATCGTCGGCCTTCGCGCGGCTGGCGGGGGTGAAGCGGTCCATGGAGGTCTTGACGAAGTCCTCGACCTGCTGCTGGACCTGGCGGACGCCTTCGCTGCTGGCGCGGACGGCCTGCTCGCCCGCACGCACGGCGGTTTCGCTGACGCGCTCACTGACGCGGGCGGCGTTGAGGCTCAGCCGCTCGCCCATGCGGATCACGTCGTGCAGAAAGCCCTTCGGGAGCGTGTTGCCGTCCCGGCGGCTCTCCTCGGCGATGAGCTGGGTGAGCACGGCCGCCGTGACATCTTCGCCCGTCTTGTTGTCTTTAACGCGGATCTGCGCACCATCGCGGATGTGCCGGGCGATCTCGTCGAGCGAGATGTAGCGGCTCTGCGTGGTGTCGTAGAGCTTGCGGCTGCCATAGCGCTTGATGAGGCGCGGGGCGGCGGCGGCAGCGTCGGACTGGGGGGCGTCAGACATCAGAGCAAGGGGATGGAGGCGAGAGCGTTGACAGCAGCTTTGACGCGCTGCGGCATCGCCTGTTCCCAATATTGACACATCGCGGCACAAACGATAGCCACAGCGCGGCATTTCGCGGTAGGTTCACGGCCTGCGTGCTGTCCGTTCACGATTGCGCCCGTCTCGCCCCACCACTACCGTCGGGAGCCCGATCTTATCAGCCTCATCCTTGCCTCTCCTCCAACCCGCCCCCCGATGCCGCACATCGACGTACGCCGCCGTCACGACCTTGGCCGCGAGGCAGCCCGAACCCTCGCCACGGAGCTAGCCGCCGACCTCGAACGCGACTACGGCGTCGATGCCCGCTGGGACGGCGACGTGCTGCGTATCGCCGGTCGCGGCGTCAAGGGCGACGTGGTCGCCACCGACACGGAGTTGCGCGTCCAGGCGTCGCTGAGCATGATGATGCGTCCGTTGCGCGGCGCGCTCACCCGCGAGATCGAGCGCACGCTCGACGAGGCGCTGAGATAGCGGTCCCGACGCCTGGCAGCTCTCCCCGATTGGCCTACCGATTACCTAGACCGGGGCATTGTTCATGATCGCCCAGACGAAGCCGACGATCAGCAAGAAGGAGAAGAGCAAGAAGCTCATCGTGAGCAGTAACGCCGTGTGCGTGACGCTCTCGGGACGCTCGTAGGGAGGGATGAGGTCCTTTTCGAAGGCGTAGGCGGCGCGGGCCTTCGCGATGTCCTTAGCTAGGGCTGCCCTTTTGACCTCCTGCTCGGCCAGGTACGCGTCCACGGCGTCGTCGCCAGCGGCCACAAACCGGCCATAACCGCTCTGGACGACTCCTTCGGGCGTCGTGGCTTCCACGCGCCAAAACAGGTCCGACGCACGCACGGGCAATGTGCTGAAGAGCGTCAGTTCAGTCGCGGTGCCTGCATCGAGTTCTAGCACGTCGCCTGCAAACGACTCGTCGTCAGAGATATGGACGACGTAGCCGGTCGCGTTGGGTACGCCGTGCCACTGGAACGACGCGGCACCAGCATCCACGAGCGCGCCGCCGAGTGGGCTGATCGGGCGCGGTACGTTCTCGGCTTGGGCCGCGACCTTGCTCTTGGCTTGCGTGGTCGTTGGAGTTAGCAGGGCAGCAGACATGATGGGTTGAGTCAGGTGAACGCGGTCAGGAATGGCCCTCTCAGGACGAAGGGACATGATCATCCTCAATCAGGATGCGGAGCGCTGGCGTTTCGACATCGTCGAACTGCCCGGAGCGCACGGCCCATCGGAAGGCAAGCACGCCAGCACCAGCGAGGAGGAGGGCGAGCGGGATCAGGACGTAGAGGACGGTCATGGCGAGGTGGTCGTGGGTCCTGGGTCGGTTGCGACACGGTGGCCGGAGCTTCCAGTCGAATGACCAGAGATCAGGGACGACGGGACCGCGCCGTCGGCGCGGAAGGAGCGCTGCAGAATGGACGACGCCACCACAAGCAGCGACGAGATCGGCATCGCTACGGCGGCGACGAGCGGAGTCACGAGGCCGAGCATCGCCGCGGCAGCGCCACCGACGTTGTAGACGAGCGAGATGCCAAGATTCCGGCGCACCACGCCGAGCGTATGGTCGGTCCCGGCGAAGGCTTCGGCGAGCGGCGCAAGGCCTAGGCGCGTCAGGAACACGTCCGCCGCGACGAGGCTGGCCGTGCTGCCCCCGCCGACGGCCACGCCCACGTCGGCCGCTCGCAGCGCCGCGGCGTCGTTGACGCCGTCGCCGACCATCACCACCACGCGGCCCTGGGCTTGCAGCGCTTCGACGGTGGCCCGCTTCTCTTCGGGCGCGACGCCGCCGTGGGCGCGCTCCGTGGGGATGCCGAGGGTGTTTGCGACAGCCGCGACCGCCGCCGGGTGGTCGCCTGAGCAAAGGTGGATCGTCAGCCCAGCCGCTTCGAGGGCGCGGAGGACCGCCGGCGCATCGTCGCGGAGGCGGTCGCCGATGGCGCACACGGCAGCGGGCTGCCCGTCGAGGGCGATGGCGACGGGCGTGTGCCCTGCGCGGGCGAACCGCTCGACGGCATCCGTCAGCCCCTCTGAGACGCTGACAGTCTGCGCCCACACCCACATCGGCTTGCCGACGATCACAGCCTGTCCGTCCACAACGCCCCGCACGCCCTGCCCCGCTTCGGCCTCGAAGGCCTCGGCCTTGAGCACCGGGCACCCGCGCGCAGCGACGAGCGCCGTCGCGACCGGGTGGACCACGTCCGCTTCGAGCACCGCCGCGAGGTCGAGCGTGGCGTCGAGGTCCACCCCCTCAGCCGCGACCGTCTCTACGAGCGCCATGCGGCCCTCCGTGAGCGTGCCGGTCTTGTCGAGGACGACAGTGTCCGCTTCGGTGAGCCGCTGCGTGGCGGCGTCCGACTTCAGGAAAATCCCCCGCCGCGCTGCGCGACCGGCTGCGACGGCCATGGCAAGCGGCGTCGCCATGCCGATGGCGCAGGGGCAGGTAATCACCAACAGCGCCACGACGTGATGCGCGGCGAGAGAGAACGTCCCGAAGAACGTCCAGGCCACCGCCGTGAGCGCTGCTAGACTCAATACGCTGAGCGAGAAATACCCGCTCAGCCGGTCCGCGAGGAGCACGACGCGTGCCTTGCGCCCTTCCTCGTCGCGGACCCATTTCAACAGGCGGCCTACGCGCGTCGCCTCTCCGGTAGCCTCTACCCGGACGCGAAGCGGGCTGACTAGGTTGGTCGCACCGGCCTCCACGGCATCGCCCTCGGCGACGGCCACCGGGCGGCTCTCGCCGGTAAGGACCGCGTTGTTGAGTTGGCTAGCACCCTGCGTGACGATGCCATCGACGGGGATGACCTCGCCTGCAGGAACCTCGACGGTCTCGCCGCGCGCCAGTTCGTCGAGGCGCGCCACCACCGTTTCGCCGGAGGCTGACACGCGGCGGACCATCGAAGGAAGGAGCGAGAGCAGCCGCTCGGAGGCATCGCCTGCGAGGCGACGGCTGCGGAGTTGGAGCCACCGCGCCGTCAAGAGCGCCGCGACGAGGACCGTGATCGAGTCGAACCACACCTCGCCCTGACCGGTGACCGTCGCCCACGCGCTGTGGAGCGTGCCCACGCCGATGCCGAGCGCGATGGGCGTGTCGATGTGGAGGCGGCGCGGGTCGCGGGCGCGCCAGGCGAGGCGCACCGATGCCCAGGCGCGCTGAAAGAACGGCGCGCCCCCATAGCCGACGGCCGGGACCGCGAGGGCTAGGCTGACCCAGCGCGCGAAGGCTGCCATCGTCGCGTCCGCCTCGGCATCGAGGCCGGAGTAGAACGCGAAGGCGAGCAGCATCACGTTGCCCGCGAGCGCCCACGCCACGCCCATCCGCAGCAGCAGGGCGCGCTCGGCCTCGGTGCGGCGACCTGCCGCCTGCGTCCGCATAGGCCGCGCCGCATAGCCAAACCGTGCAAGCCAGCGCCCGACCTCCGAAAGCGACACCGCGCCCGGGTCGAAAGTCAGCGTCAGCCGAGCGCGCGGAAGGTCGAGGACGGCCTCGGCCACGCCGCTGATCTCGAACGGGAGGCGCTCGACGAGCCACACGCACGCGGCGCAGTGCACGCCGTCGAGGAAGAGGTGCGTCCGGCGCAGGCCTTCGCCGACATCTGTAGTATGCTGCGCGAGGAAGGCGTCGGTATCGAGTTCGGCGAGTTGGAGCGCATCGCTCTCGGTAGGCCTTGCATCTCGTGTGGACGCGGCAACGCCGCGCAGGCGGTAGTACGTCTCGCCGAAGCCCGCGGCACCGAGCGCTTCGTGGACGACGCGGCAGCCCGTACAGCAGAACGCCTGCGGCAGGCTGTCGCCGCCGGCGGTCCCGAGCACCGGGCGTGGCCCCACGGGCAGCCCGCAGTGCATGCACGGCGTCTCCGGCGCGAGCGGAGCGCTGATGGGTACGCTATGGGTCCGCGCGTCGCTCATCGCTCGGGCGCGTACTCGGAGGACTCGACCACCGTCACGCCGCCATCGACGTTTGCCATGTAGGCGGTGTAGAGCGCCGCCGTGACACTCATCGCGAGCAGCAGCACCACGAAGAGCGGCCATGCGATGTGCGGCGGGATCAGGTCGCGGCGGGGCGCCTCGTGGGGAGTGTGACCGTTGGATTGCACGATGGTCTCTGTCATGGAAAGATTGCGGGGGTGTGGCCGTGAAGCGGTGTGGCCGTGGGACCTATGGAGCGTCACCGCATCACGGCCTCACTGCGACACCGCCGCACTCATTCAGAAGGGCCGAGCAGGACGTACTCGACCTCCTCGACGGTGCCGTCGTCGAAGTCGAGGGCGAAGCGGGCGGTGCGCTCGTCGTCGGTGGCGAAGGTGGCGGCGGGGACGACGACCCACACCTCGACGCGCTTCATCTCCTGCGGTGCGAGCGAGACGGGCTGCACACCCACGATGCGGAGCGTGGCGTTAGCGGGGTCGAGTGCGCGGATCTCGAAGGCCGCGTCGCGCGGGGTCTGGTTGCGGACGCGGAAGCGGAGGCGGTTGGCGACGGTGCCATCGGGGAGCTCGGTGAACGGCAAGCCGACGGTCCGCCCGACGTTCACGTCGTAGCTACCGCGCGTGGCGACGCCGACCGAGAGCGCCGTCACAAGCGCGGCGAAGAAGAGCGTGTAGAGCACCGTGCGCGGCCGCACGACGCGCGTCTTCTGGCCGTCGAGCGCGTGCTCCGAGGTGTAGCGGATGAGCCCGCGCGGCAGGTCCATCTTGTCCATGATGCTGTCGCAGGCGTCGATGCACTGGGTGCAGGCGATGCACTCCATCTGAAGCCCGTCGCGGATGTCGATGCCCGTCGGGCAGGTGCGGACGCAGGCGTAGCAGTCGACGCAGTCGCCGAGCGCCTCGCCGGTCTTCTTGTCGAGGCGCGTGCCGTCCGGCTGCTTCTTGCCCTTGCCGCGCGCCTCGCCGCGGGTGAAGTCATAGGACACGATGAGCGAGTCCTCGTCCATCAGCACCGACTGGAAGCGGGCGTACGGGCACGCGATGGTGCACATCTGCTCGCGGAAGTAGCCAAAGTCGTAGAGGATGAGCGCCGACGTGCCGGCCATCATCACGAAGTAGCCCCAGTGCTCGCGCGGGTCGCCCTGCATGTAGGTGAGCAGCCGATCCCAACCGACGAAGTAGGACACAAAGACGTGGGCGAGAGCGACCGAGATGACCCCGTAGATGCCGAGCTTGAGCGCGCGCCGCCAGGCCCAGTCCGCCGTGCGCGGTCCCTCGTTGCGACGTTTGCGGACGTGCTCCGGGCCCTCGATCCAGCGCTCAATGGGACGGTAGAGAAACTCCAGGTAGACCGTTTGCGGGCAGCCCCAGCCGCACCACACGCGGCCGAGGAGTGCCGTGAGCAGAAACACCGAGACGAGGGCGCTCAGGCCGAAGAGCAGCAGGTAGAACGTGTCCGTCGGGTAGAACGTCGCGCCGAAGAGCGTGAACTCGCGCGCCATCACGTCGAGCAGGACGGCGGGCTTGCCGTTGATCTTGACGATGGGCAGCGCCACGAAGAACGCGATGAGCCCCCAGCCAAGCACCAGTCGGCGCTTCCAGAAGCGGCCTGTGCTCGGCGTCGGGTAGAGCCACTTGCGCTTGCCGTCGCTGCGCAGCGTGGTGAGCACCTCCTCAGGCGACTCGAGGATGCCGACCTCGCCGGCATCGACGAACTGGGTTGCGGGCATGAGACGAGCCCCACGCGGGGGCGCTGGACGACGAAACGGTGGGAGCCGGGCCTATAGCGCAGGATGTCAGGCGCAGGGCGCCGGCTCGCGAAACGGTGGCACACGCAATAACCAACACGGGCCGCCGCATCCGCGACGGCCCGTTGCCGTGTGCCCCGTGAGGGACCTCTGTTCGTCTCCGTAGGGGAATTCCCCACGCGGCTCTACAAGATGAGAAACTCCAGCAGGAGCGGTAGCGCGTAGAACAGGCCCACGATGTAGGCGATGGCATAGAGCCGGTTCTTGAACGCCAGCTCGCCCACGAACTCCGCCATCCGGATTGGCACCTCGCGGAGGAACGGGATGGGGTAGATGAGCACGATGCCGAAGATGTTGAACAGCAGGTGCGCGAGCGCAATGGTCAACCCGGCGGCCGCCGCTGGCTCTCCGCTCGACACGGCCACGAGCGCGGCCAGCATCGCCGTCCCCGTCGTGCCGATGTTTGCACCGAGCGTGTAGGGGAAGATCTGCCGGACCGTCAGGATGCCCGCACCCACGAGCGGGATCACGATGGACGTGGACACCGACGAGCTCTGCACCATGAACGTAATCACCACGCCGCAGAGCATCGCCACGATGGGGGCACCGAAGATGTACTTGTGCAGCAGGCCTTCGGAGCGGCCCAGCACGAGCGCCTTCAGGATCTTGACGAGGAAGCGCAGCGAGAGGAAGAGCCCCGCCAAGCCGACGATCGCCATGAGCCAGGGGATCTCACCTAGGCCCGACGCGATCAGCTCCGCCACGAGTTCGAACGGCGTGTCGCCCGGCTCACCCGAGTCGACGCCCGGGAGCGCGTCAGCGAGGGCTTTGGCAGGCGTCGAGATGACGTCGAAGAGCACCTCCAGCGGGAGCAGGATGAGCACGGCCATCCAGTTGAAGAAGTCGTGGACGGTCGCGCCTGCCATGGCGCGCTTGAACTCGTCGGGCCGCGTGATGTGGCCCATCGAGACGATCGTGTTCGTGACGGTCGTGCCGATGTTGGCACCCATGATGACCGGCACGGCGTTCTCGATCGAGAGCGTGCCCGCGGCCACGAGCGTCACCACGAGCGAGGTCGTCGTCGACGAGCTCTGCACGAGCGAGGTGACGAGGATGCCCGTGATGAGCGCCAGGATGGGCGTGTTGGTCGCCTTCTCGAGCATGCCCCGCAGGTCGAAGGTGCCGCCGAGCGACTTGATGCCGTCGCCCATGACCTCCAGACTGACGACGAACAGAAACAGCACCCCGGCGAGGGCGAGCAGGTTGAGCCACGTCGACGCGCCGCCGCCGCTGCTGGGGGCGGGCGCCTGCGAGACCGGCGGGGTCGTGGGTTCCATCGAGGTTTGGTCCTTAGTGGCTTGGTCCTTTGATAGTGCTGGCTGGATGCACGTCTGTGAGGCCGGAGTCGGTCACGGCCCCGGCCAGCGCCCGGAGACCCGCGCCCAGCAAACCGAGTCGCTACTCGTCGTCGCCGTCGGGGCCTTCGCGGAGGCGATCGAAGGGACGTACCACGGCCGAGGCGATGGCCGCCAGGTGCGCGGCTGTGCGGAAGTGCAGGCGGGCCGCGATGCCCAGGGCGAGCGCGTCGGCCACCTGCACGTCGTCGGCTTTGGCGAGGGCGGCCACGAACGCCTCCACGCGCTGCCGGATCTCGGCGGCGGTCTGCATCGCAGCCTCGGCCGCGCCCTGGTCGCTGTCGGCAAAGGCGGTGCGGACGGGGCCGAAGAGCGCCTGCACGTCGGCGCTGATGCTGCGCAGCGTCTCGGCGCGCGGACCTGCGAGCGGCACGCCGGTGAGGTCGGCGACCTTCGCCAGCGACTTCGCGAGGTCGCCGGTGCGCTCAGCATCCTGCACCACAGACGCAATGGTGAGGCTCAGCGGCACCTCCGCCTCGCCGCCCAGGGCGAGGTGGCTCAGCACCGCCCGCTGCACCTGCCGTTCGAGCTCGTTGACGGCCTGATCGGCCGCGTCGAGGTCGGTGAGCGGAGCGCCGTCGAGGACGTGCCCGGCGGCGGCCTCGAACATCTGGGCGGTCGCGGCCAGCATGGCGTCCATATGGCGCAGGCTCTCGGTGACGAGCGCAGGCTGCTGGTGGGTAAAGAGGTCAAAAAAGCCCATCGGGCGCAGAGGTGGGGGAGCGGAACGGAACCGTACAAGTAAACGGCCCGCGACAACCACAGACGTTACGCGAGTGTTACCGGCCCTACTACGGAAGCGAATTACCGCACGATTTACACTGGATCGCCGCTCGTCGCATGGGCCTAGCTCCACCTGCCTCCTCTTCTCCCCGTTTTTCGGTGTTCCTTCGCCCGGCCGTGTCCCCGTTCCGCCACGCCACCGCTGCCGACCTTCCTGCGCTCGCCACGCTCTACCGTGACGCCGTGCTCGCTGCTGGACCGCTTGCCTATGCCCCAGCGCAGGTCGCCGCCTGGGCCGCGTTTGCCGACGAGCCAGCGTTTGAGGCGTTTCTTCTCGGCCCGGAGACGCTCGTCGCTGAGGACGCGACGGGGCCGACGGGGTTTGCCGGGTGGCGGCCCGACGGGCACGTCGCCTCGCTCTACGTGCGGCCCGACCGGACGCGCCGGGGCCTGGGCCTGCGCCTCCTCGTCGCCGTGATCGAGCGGGCACGGGCTGCGGGCGTCGCTCGCCTGCACTCCGAGGCAAGCGTCTTCAGCCGCCCGGTCTTCGAACGCGCAGGCTTCCTGCTCTTGGGCACCGAGGTGGTTGAGCGGCGCGGCGCCACCTTCACGCGCTACCTTGTCGCGCTCGAACTCACGCCCCCACGCTCGCCGTGACCACCCAGCTACTGTTCACGTTCCTCGTGCTCGCCGTCGCGGCTCAGCGCATCGCGGAGGTGCGGCTGAGCAAGCGCCACGAGGCGACGCTGCGCGCCGAGGGCGGCTACGAGGTCGGCCACGCGCACTTCCGCTGGATGCAAGCGCTGCACACGTCCTGGTTTGTGGTGATGCTCGCCGAGGTCTGGCTCCTCGACCGCCCGTTCATTCCGTGGCTCTTCGGCGTCGCGCTCGTGGTCACGCTGCTCGGGCAGACGCTCCGCTATGCAGCGATCCGCACGCTCGGCGACCGGTGGACGGTGACGATTTGGGTCCTCCCGGACGCGCCCCCGGTGACGGGCGGCATCTACCGCTACGTGCGCCACCCCAACTACCTCGGCGTAATCCTCGAACTCGTGGCCGTGCCGCTGCTGCACACGGCCTGGCTGACCGCGCTCGTGTGGTCCCTGCTCAACGCCTGGATGCTGCGCGTCCGCATCCGCGCCGAAGAAGCCGCGCTGGAGGACGCCAACCGGTACACGGAGTCGTTCGGCGGGACGAGCCGGTTCCTGCCTAGCTGACCGCGCTGACCCGTCGTAGTGTGGCGAGCGCATGAAATGCGAGCCCCCGACGGAACGAAGGTAGTGAGCCCGTCATATTTTCCAGTCCCTGCCGCGTTCGTCTAGGGGTCCAGGACGCCGGCCTCTCACGCCGGTAACACGGGTTCAAATCCCGTACGCGGTACTCCCGAAACGCCGTCGCACCTCTCGTGCGGCGGCGTTTTTCGTGGGGTGAGCGGCACACCGGGGTAAGTTCGCCCCGCCGACTCACCTGCTCGGACCGCCCTCATGCCCGACAACCGCTGGCAGCTTCTGGAGCGACTCCTTGACGAGGCCGCCGCGCTCGGCCCGTCGGAGCGGGCGGCGTATCTAGACGCGGCCTGCCCGGATGCAGAGCTACGCGCCGAGGTCGAGTCGCTGCTCGCCGCCGAGGAAGGCGCAGGCGGCTTTTTCTCCGACCTCGGTGGCGCCATCGCCGAGGGCGGCGCGATGCAAGCAGCGCTCACCGAAACGCTCGTAGGCACCCAGATCGGGCGCTGGCACGTCGACGCCTCGCTCGGCCAGGGCGGCATGGGCACCGTCTATCGCGTCACGCGTGCCGACGGCGTCGTGGAGCAGACCGCCGCGCTGAAGCTGCTCGACTCGATCCGCCCGGACGTGGTAGCCCGCTTCGCGCAGGAGCGGCAGATCCTCGCCCGGCTGGACCACCCCGGCCTCGCTCGCCTCCTCGACGGCGGGGCGACAGCAGAGGGGCGGCCGTACCTGGTGATGGAGTACGTGGACGGCGTGCCGATCACCAACTACGCGGCCGCGCACCGGCTCGGCGTCGAGGCGCGCGTGGCCCTGATGGCCGAGGTCTGCGCAGCGGTGCAGGCCGCGCACCAGCGGCTCGTGGTCCACCGCGACCTCAAGCCGTCGAACATCTTTGTCCAGGCGACGGGCACCGACCAATCCAGCGGCAATGACACGCCGACGCGTACCCCTGTCGCCCGCGTGAAGCTGCTCGACTTCGGCATCGCCAAGCTCCTCGCCGACGACGACGCGGCACTGCGCACGCAGACCGAGCAACGCCTCCTGACGCCCGCCTACGCTGCCCCCGAGCAACTCGACGGCGGCGCGATCTCGACCGCCACCGACGTCTACGCGCTCGGCGTGGTGCTCTACGAACTGCTCACCGGCCAGCGCCCCTTCGAAGCGGCGACGCCGAGCGCTCTGGCTGTAGCCCAATTGCAGGGTGACGCCCGCCGCCCCAGCACCGTCACCGCGACCGGCTCCGACGCCCGCCTCGCCGAGGTCGGCCTTCCCGGCGTGCAGCCGCTCCGCCGCGCGCTCCGCGGCGACCTCGACGCGATCTGTCTGAAGGCGCTCCGCCGCGATCCCAACGCCCGCTATCCCTCGGTCGAGGCCTTTCACGACGACCTGCTGCGGACGCTGGACGGCCGTCCGGTAGCGGCACGCGACGGCGCGACAGCGTACCGAGTCGGGCGCTTCGTGCGACGGCACGCGCTCGCGGTGTCGTTCGCCGTCGTGGCGGTGCTCGCGCTCGTGGGCGGGCTGGGCGTCGCCCTGTGGCAGGCGCAGGTCGCCGCGTCGGAAGCGGAGATCGCTCGGGAGCAAGCTCGGCGCGCCGAGGCCACCGTGGCGTTCATGACCGGCCTCTTCGAGAGCGTCGGGCCCGAGGAGGCGCGGGGGCGCGCGCTGGCGCCCGCCGACCTCGTCGCCCGCGGCCGCGCCCAGATCGATGCGCTCGACACGCAGCCCAGCGTCCAGGGCGAACTCCTCGCCGTGATGGGCCGCCTCTACCAGAGCCTCGGCCTCTATGCCGCCGCCGACTCGCTCCACACCGAGGCGCTGGCCCTCCGCCGTAGGCTCCTCGGCCCCGAGCACCCGGACGTGGCCGAGAGCCTCTTCGACCGGGCCGCCGCGCTGTTCATCCTCCGCGACTTCAGCGCCGCCGACTCGCTCCACCGCCGCGCCTACGCGCTTCGTGCCGCGCAGCTTGCGCCGGAGGACCCGCGCCTGTTGGAGAGCATTGTCGCCCTCGCTATGAGTGCGTCCAACTTCTACGACCATGCCCGCGCCGACTCGCTCTACACGGCGGCGCTGGAGCGGTGGGACGGCCCGACCTGGGAGCGGCACCCCGCCCGCCTGAGCGCGCTCGTGGGCCGCGCGACGCTCCTGCTCGACGAGCAGCGCCCCGCCGACGCGGAGCGACTTTTCCGCTCCGCGCTCCCGCTGCTCACCGAGACGCGCGGGGCCGACCATCCCGACGTGGCCGACGTGCACTATAACCTCGGCGAGGCGCTTGCGGCCCAGGACCGTAACCTGGAGGCACTGGGGGCCCACCGCCGCGCGCTCGACCTCTATCGCCACCTCCACGGCGACGCTCACGACCTCGTTGCGACGAGCCTCTATCGCCTTGCTGGGATCGAGGAACGCACCGGCGGCCTGGCAGCCGCAGAGACCCACTACCAGGAGGCCGCAGCCGTCTACGCGGAGACCCTCGGGCGGGACCACCCCTGGTCTGCTTACCCGCTCATCGCCCTCGCCCGGCTCCTCCAGCGCGAGAACCGTCTCGCCGATGCCCTTGCCGCTCTCAACGAGGCTCGCACGATCTACCTAGCCGCCGACCTCAATCACCCCGATAGCCGCATGGCCACGCTCGACCTGCAAGCGGGACGCGTGCTCCACGACCTTGGGCAGTACCGAGAGGCGCGGATCCGACTCACCGACAGCCGACGCAGCTACCGCGCACAACTCGCGGACGCCCAATCGGATGCCGACACCGCCGCCGTCGCTCAGGCCCAAGTCCAACTCGACGCCATCGAGACGCGACTCGCCGCGCTCCCGGAATAGGAACGCGGCGAGCCAGCGGCGGTCGTCGTTCGGTCGCTCAGTCGGTGTCGCGGGGCGGCTCGCACTTGCAGCCAGTGCGCGGGCACCTCGGCTTTGCGAGGGTACCGAACGTGCGCAGCGTGACGTCGAGGCGCGCGGCGGGGCCCCGGCACGACTCGCAGGTCACGAACTGTAGGGCCAGCACCGACTGCCTGCGGTTTGTCACGGAGGACTCGACGGCGAAGTAGGCGTTGGGATAGTAGGTCGGGACAGCTACCTGCGCGGCGCCAGGCTCCGGTGGCGGCGGGCAACGGCGGGCAAAGTCAAAGCCGTCGGATGCCTTCGCGTAGAGGTCGGCCTCCACCGCGGCTATACCGAGCGCGACGAGGTCGAGGCCGTGCTCACTGGCGAGCGCGTCGGCCTGCTCGGACAGGGCGTGGCACGCTTCGGCCCCCTCGCCGAGGTCAGCGCAGAAGGCTTCGCGGGCCGCTTGGAGGTCGATCTCCTCGGCGTAGGCTCCCGGCACAAAGTGCGCAAGCAGTGCCGGGCCGCGCACCTCTGCCGCTGCGTACTGCAGGTCGTAGTAGAACGCTTCCGCTTCGGCGCTCCCGTTCAGGTCGTCGGCCGTTGCCGCGAGCGGGTCGCCGCCTACGCTGGCCACCGTCGTCACAGCACCGGGGCCCACAGGCACCGCGTCCGCGTCGAGTTGTGCTAGCTCGCAGCCTACGAGGCCTAAAGCCATCAGCGCCGCAGCATAGACATACGAGGCGGGGGAGAAACGAATCGAGGGCATGGCTTCCACCAGAGAGGCTACGAAAACGAAAGGGACAGGGACACAGCCGCTCTCCACCTCCATCACGCAACGCGTCCTCGTCTGGGATCAGCCTGGTCCGACTTTTCTCGCGGTCGCCCTCGCTAGGCGTCGTGCTAGGCGTCGTGCTTGCCCCTGCGGCGCGGGCCCGAGTTGGGCCGCGGTCCGCCCCAGGTGCGCCCACCCATCAGATCGTAGCGCTTGAGCATGCGGTAGACCGATGAGCGCGACACGTCGAGGGCTTGCACAATGTCTTCCACCACGCCCTCGCAGACGTCGTGGGCGTGCAGGAAGGCGGTCCGCTGCACCTCTTCCATCGTGGGCAACTCGTCTACCGTTGTGCCGTCACGAAGCAGCGCCGCCGCTGAAGGGCGCGGCTCGACAGGAATGGCTGCCGTAGCGCGCTGAACGGAGTGCTCTGCCTCCACGTTGAGCTTCGAGGGCGCTACGTGCAGTTGCACGGGCTCCTCCTGCAGCATCAAGTCAGACGGCTCGATGACGGGGTCGTCTGTCAACAGCGCTGCGCGCTCCACCGTGCTCTTGAGCTCCCGCACGTTGCCCGGCCACCGGTAGGTGAGGAGCGTCCGGCGCGTGGCGGGCGAAAACGTGCGCCCAGTCACGTCTGGGTGCTGCTCCGCAAAGGCGCGCAGGAAGTGCTCGGCTAGAAGCAGGATGTCGGCACCGCGTTCGCGCATCGGCGGCAGCGCGACCGGAAACTGGCAGAGGCGGTAGAACAGGTCTTCCCGGAACGCGCCGTCGTTGACCATCTGCTCCAGGTCGCGATGGGTGGCAGCGATCACGCGCACGTCAACGCGCAGCGTCTGATAGCCCCCGACGCGCCGCAGCGACCCATCCTGCAGGACGCGCAGCAGCTTCGCCTGCAAGTCTGGCGCGAGGTCGCCGATCTCGTCGAGGAAGAGCGTCCCCCCGTCGGCGAGCTCGAAGACCCCGCGGCGGCGGGTAAGCGCGCCCGTGAACGCTCCCTTCTCGTGGCCGAAGAACTCCGACTCCATCAACTCACGCGGGATGGCGGCGCTGTTGACCACCACGAACGGCGCCGCGGCCCGGGCCGAGCTGTGATGGATCGCCTCGGCGACGAGTTCTTTTCCGGTGCCGCTCTCCCCCAGAATGGTCACGGCGAGGTCGCCGCGCGTGGCCTTCTCGATGGTGCGGTAGACCTCCACCATGGCCTCGCTCGAACCGATGAGCTGCGGCCCATCAGGCGGGAGCGTGACCCGGCGACGGAGCGCCTCCAGACGGGCGGCTGTGCGTCGACGGTCTGCCACTTGGCGCACCACCAACGGAGCCTTCACCATGTCGTCCTGCGCTTTCGTGAGGTAGTCGTGCGCACCGAGCTCGATGGCATCGAGCGCGACGCGGATGGTCGTCTGTGCGGACACCATCACTACGGGCAGCCCAGGGCGGGCGAGCTTCAGCCGCCGAAGTACCTCCAGCCCATCGAGGCCCGGCATCGACACGTCCAGGAAGACGAGCGCGGGGTCTACGCCCGCATCGACGGCGGCGAGCAGGGCCTCGCCCGATCCAAAGGTTTCCACCTGCGTCTCCTCCCCTTCGAGCGCGTCGATGGCCGTGCGGACTCTACGGGAAAACAGGGTGGCATAGTCGGGATCGTCGTCGGCGATGAGGACGCGAAGCGGCATGAGGGGGCGTGGCTGGAACGCACCGCCAGGATGAGACGAGCGGGAGCGCAGGGTGGTAGTTCGGCTCGGGGCAGATCACCGTCGAGGTAGACCGTCCCGACTCGTCAAGACACCTCGGCACCACGGATCTAACTCCTTGGGCGACCATGCTGTCTTAGAAGGCGCAACCGGCGGCACGTGCGTGTGCGGGGTGGACGCCACGAAGGACGTGGCTCAGCGAGCCAGCCTGCGCGTGACGTCCCTGGGTGGGGCCTCCAATCTACGACTGAGCCCTCTGCTTTTAGCCATTGCCTTGCACTCGCCGAGCGTAGTTCCGATCTATCGACTAGATCCAGCGAGAGGGATCGCCTGTGCGGGCCTGTCCAACCGCACTTGGAACCGCGCGCCGCCACCCGGAGCGTCGAGCACCCCCACATCGCCGCCCCACGCCTTCACCGCGATGCGACAAAAGTAGAGGCCAAGTCCTGCTTTGCCAGGCCGACCGCCGACCTGGCTGAACGCCTGGAAGAGGAACGGGCGGATGCTCTCTGGCACACCCGGACCCGCATCGTCGACGGTGAGCCACACGGCCTCGGCGTCGCGGCGTAGGGTCACGGTGACTCCTGCATCGGTGGGCGTGTAGCGCAGGGCGTTGTCCAGCAGGTTGTAGACGACCCGTTCGAGACGGTTCTCCTCGGCCACGACAGGACAGGCTTCGTCTGCTCCCACCATGGCGAGCGCCTGCTGCCGCGTCCGCGCTCGTGGCTCCAGCGCCTCGACGACGCGACGTACGACGAGCGCTGCGTCGCACGCCAGGCCCGTGCGGTCTGCGGCAGGGTTGAACGCATCCACCTCCGCGCGGAACACGTCCAGAATAGAGCGGATCATCTCGCGCATGCGGTCGGCCTGCCGCAGCGCGATGGTGAGGAGTTGTTGCGTCGCCTCCGCCTCGGTCGCGCCGGCCTTGAGGTCGTCGTCGAGGAGCTGGAGCGCGCCGCGCACGCTCCCGAGCGGGTTGCCGAGGTCGTGGACGATGCAGTGCAGCAGCACCTCGCGGCGCTCGATCTCCCGCTGGATCCGCTGGCGGTCAAGCGCTTCCTGACGGGCCGACTGGAAGACCTGCTGCATGCCCGCGAAGTCGAGCGCCGGCGGTCCGATCAGCAGCAGTGCCCGGCCGTCGAGCGTGAGCGCCATCGCTTCGAGCGGCCGCTCGCGACCGTCCGGGGCCGTCTCCGTCCACGGACCCGACCGGAGCGGTTGGGCCGAGCCCGCCGCCCAGTGCGCCTCGGCGTCTAGCAGGAAGTTCTCCAGAAACAAAGACCTTGACGCCAAGTCGAGGCCGCTGTCTGGACGTCCAGGATCGCCGAAGAAGACATCGAACCACTCCGGCGGCAGGCCCACGCGAATGAACTGGCCGTCGGACCGCTCCAGAAGCGCCAGGTCCAGGCTCGCAGGTAGGGCGCGGGGAAGCGGTCGGAGGGGTAGCGATTCCTGAAACATGGCGGGGCGGCTGTAGACGCGCCGAGGCTGAAGGAGGACAGGGCGCATCGTCGCAGCGAGCACGGGGTCGCAGCAAGCATGGGCCCGCGTGGTAGTGCTAGCCGAGCATGCGCGCGGCGAGGTCGTGGAACGCCGCCTCCACGCCCTCGGCGCTCTTCGCGCTGGTGCGCCGCACCTCGTGTCCGGCCGCTTCCAGGGAGGCCATGCGCGCGTCGTCGAGTGACCACTCGGTGACGAGGTCGGCCTTGTTGAGCAGCATCAAGTAGGGTACGGCCCCGGTGACCCTCTGTGCCCGCTCGTGCAGATCGAGGGCATAGTCGAGCGTGGTGGGGCGCGTACCATCCGCCACCAGCAGGTAGCCTGCCGACCCGCGCAGGTAGGACATTTGCAGCTTCTGGAAGGAGTCCTCGCCGTTGAGATCCCACACCAAGAGTTCAACCCGCACCTCGCCAAGCAGCACGGCCTTCTTGTCGATCTTGACACCCAGCGTGGTGAGGTACTCGTCTGAGAAGATGCCCCGGACGAAACGGCGCGCGAGGCTGGTCTTGCCAACCGCTGACGTTCCGAGCAGGCAGAGTTTTTTGCGGATCATGCCGCAAGCTACGCCGCACCGTGGGCCTGCGCGTGGCGCCGGGCGTTCCTACCGGCGCTGCTGCGGTGGCGCCGCGTTGAAGGGGACCGGCCACACGTAGAGCACCTCGACGGTGTCGTTGGCCACCTTTCCCGGCTCGAAGCGCAGCGCGCCGATTGCCGTCAGCACGTTTTCGTTCAGGCCGCCGGGCAGCCCGATCAGGATCTCGCCGCACGTGGGAACGCCGTCCTCGCCGAGGATGAACCGGGAGAAGACCGTGCCCTGCACCTTCGCACCGCGCAGCGCGAGCGGATAGTCGAGCAATTCAGTGTAGAACTGCTGAATCGCCATCTCGCGCGTGGGGAGCAGCGAGGGCGACGTCTCGGGGACGGCGATGACCGTGTTGCCGTTGTCGGCCAGGCTGCCGCCTTCGTCGCGGACGCCCTCGGGGCAGGCGAGTCCTGTCGCTTGCGGCACGATGCGCGCGGGCCCGGACGCCGTGAACGGCGTGTCCTCACGGTACTCCCCGCCTAGCCCAACGAGCACGTCCGCGTAGGCCTTCCCCAGCCGCGCGGCGATGCCGGCCGCATGGAAATACGACGGGCGGTCGACAAACTCGCCGAAGCGCACGAGTGAGCCGTCGGCGTGGGGCACGATCTGGACGAGCAGCCGGTCGCTCGGCGTCTCGGTCGCAAGCGTGTCAGCCACGACGATGGCTTTGTTGAACAGGACGGCGTCCGCCATCTCCGCGAGGTCGTCCGGCGCGGCCTCGTAGACCGCTTCGAGATAGACGGGATAGCCCTGGAAGCGCCCGCCTTGGTCTTCGGTGTCCGCGCCACCGTTTGTAGACGCGCACCCGACCATCACGAGAGGGAGCGCGCAGGCAAGACGAACCAGAGACAGGAGACGCATAGACACGGGACGAGCGGATTGAGCGAAGGAGGAGACGAGACACCACGGTGCCGTCGAGAGAACGGACAACGGCACGGCGGTCGTGGGGCAAAAAGGTAGCACCCTCGATGTTTGTAGGAGGTTCGAGAACCCTACGGGACTTAACACTGTTATCTGGATTATGGTCTCTACCCTTCCTACCATGCTTCCTCGGTTCGCTACGGCGCTTCGCCACTTCCGTCCGCTCCATCATCCGCTCCAGGCCTTGCGGCAGGTCGCGGCGTGGCCGGGCCGCCGCCTCGTCGCCCTGCTAGCCGTGCCCCTGCCGCCGCTCGACCTCCGCCCGCGCGACATCGACCGCGAGTTGCAGCGCCGCAACGTGCGCTACCACATCGGGCCGGACGTGCACGCGCTCACGCAGTCGCTCTCGCCCAACTGAGGAGGCCCGGAGGCGACCCTACAGAAAGAGCGACCCTACAGAAAGAGCGACCCTACAGAAAGAGCACCGAGGCGATGGCGAAGTAGACGGCCAGCCCGAGAATGTCGTTCGAGACGGTGATGAACGGCCCCATGGCCAGCGCGGGGTCGATGCCCGCCTTCGCCAGCAGGAGCGGCACCGTCGCGCCAATGCACGTGGCGATGATGACCACGAGGAAGAGCGAGAGCGACACCGTCGCGGCGAGCGCCCCCCCTGCCCCTTCGACGAAGCCCGGCAGCACCAGCACGGCAACCCCGAGCACGACAGCCAGCACGACCCCGTTGAGCGTCGCCACGACAAGTTCTTTGCCGAGGCGGCGGAGCAGGTCCGAGCCCCATAGGTCGCCCGAGGCGAGGCCCTGCACGGCGATCGCGGCCGACTGGATGCCGGCGTTGCCCGCCATCGCCATCACGACCGGGATGAACACCGCAAGCACGGTCGCGCGCTCCAGGCTGCCCTCGAACCCCTTGATGACGAGCCCCGAGAGGAACGCGCCTACGAGACCGAGCAGCAGCCAGCCGAGCCGGCCCCGCGTGATTTGGAGCACCGACGCCGAGAGTTCCTCGTCGCCCGCGATGCCGCTGGCGCGCTGGAGGTCTTCCTCTGCCTCGTCGCGGATCACGTCCACGATATCGTCGATGGTGATGCGCCCCAGCAGCACGCCGTCTGTGGAAACGACGGGCAGCGCGATCAGGTCGTAGCGCTCCATGAGCCGCGCGACCTCTTCCTGGTCTTCGTCGGGCTCGGTCGTGACGATGTCGGTGATCATGAGGTCGCGCACCGGCCGCCCCTCGCGGGCGAGCAGGAGCCGCTTGAGCGGGACGATCCCCTGGAGCCGCCGCCGCGCATCTACGACATAGACGGCGTAGACCTGGTCGACCTCCTCTGCGCAGGCGCGCACCGCCTCCGTGGCCTCGGCGACCGTGGCGTCCTCGTTGACGACCACATAGTCGACCTCCATGAGGCCACCGGCCGTCTCCTCGTCGTAGCCGAGGAGGTGCTCCACCTCGGCCCGATCTTCGAGCTGCGGCAGCACGCGCGCGAAGACGTCGGCGGGCAGGTCCGCGATCACGTCCGCCGCATCGTCCGTATCGATCTCGTCGATGAGCGCCACCAGTTCAGCGGGCGACACCTCGTCGAGAAGGTCGGCGCGGTAGGCCGACTCCAACTCGGGGAGAACGAGGCCACCACGCTCGGTGGGGAGCCATCCGAGGAGCGTCTGGCTCTGCTCAGGTGGCAGGTGGCTCATCAGCTGAGCGAGGTCAGCCGGGTGCAAATCCACGGCCAGTGTGCGCACCATGGCCGCCTGCCCATCCTCGATGAGCGCGCGCACGTTCTCGACGAGTTCCTCGTCGACATCGAGAGGCGCGTAGGTGAGATCGGCCGTATCGGGCATGGGCAGGCGAAGAGCGGTCAGCGGACGAGGCGGGAAGGGAGCCAGATTGAATGCGAGGCACGAGGATGGGTTCGTGACGAGCAGCCCCGCTCCGTGAATGCCGTCTTGTGAATGTAGACTCGTTCCAAATTTCCCGTCCGGGGGCCAACCGCGAGGAAAAGCGTGGCGACAGTCCGGCCGCGGCTGTATCCTGCCGGGGTTGCGTCACTGATGCCATTCCCAGCGTCTTGCCAGTCGCCCTCTGATCGCATCCCCTAGCCCCACCCCAAAGCGGAGGCCCATTCGGGTCTCCGTTTTTTGTGCCTGGTATTTTCCTGGGGCGCTCGCGCGCGCCGATCTCCCCCCAACCTATCCCACCTTTCCATGGAATCACCCCAGCCCACGCCCTTCCGCGCCCAACGCCCCATGACCCCTCGCGACCAGGAGAACTGGACGCGCTCGCAGAACCGAGACTCGTGGCTCGTCTTCCGCATCATGAGCGAGTTTGTGGAGGGCTTCTCGACCCTCGCCGAGACCGGCCCCAGCGTGACCGTCTTCGGTTCGGCGCGAACCAAGGAAGGCCAGCCTCACTACGAGATGGCACGGGCGCTCGGGCGCGAGCTAGCCAACGAGGGCTATGCGACGGTCACAGGCGGCGGGCCGGGCATCATGGAGGCGGCCAACCGCGGCGCCCACGAAGCCGGAGGCGTGTCGGTAGGCCTCAACATCATCCTCCCGTTCGAGCAGGGGTCCAATCCTTACATCGACCACGACAAGACGCTCTCCTTCGACTTCTTCTTCGTACGCAAGACGCTCCTCGTGAAGTACGCCCAGGGCATCGTGGTGATGCCGGGAGGCTTCGGCACCATGGACGAGTTGTTCGAGGCGCTCACGCTCATCCAGACGCACAAGGAGGCCCGCTTCCCGGTTATCCTAATGGGCGTGGACTATTGGTCGGGCCTCCTCGACTGGCTGCGCACCCACATGCTCGGTGCGGGCAACATTTCGCCCAAGGATCTCGACCTGTTCACCCTGACGGACGATCCCGCCGAAGCTGTCGCCCGGATTGTTCAGTTTTGCCAGGCCGAGGGCGTCGCCCCCAATTTTTAAGGGCCGCATCGGTTCTTTGTGCAACCTTCATCCGACCTCGGTGTCTTTTTGGTTGGTTGCACGAATACGTCCCGTTGGCCCGTTCAGAACCCGGAGTGCGTGTTACCTCGCTGCCCCGCATCGCGTCTTAGGGCACCGGGGTACCCCCTTTCCCCCTGACGTGGCACATCGTTGGCCGGATCCCTGCCCGGTGCGCTCCGTTTGACCACCGCTTCTCACTCCAGATCGCTAACAAATAGCTCCTTACATGTCCCGACTAGCTCTCCTGCTCCTGTTCGCTCTCGTCGCTGTGCCTGCCGTTGCGCAGTCCACGGAGGAGACCCCCATGGCCGACGCGGCCGAGATGACGGAGTCCGCTGAGATGGCCGATGAGGCCGCCCCTGCCGAAGGTGCCGCCGACGCCCGCACGGCCTACACCCAAAAGCTCGAAGAGGCGCAGGCCGTCGCTGAGGCAGACACGCCCGAAGGCTACCTTGAGGCCGCCAGCCTCTACCTGGAAGCGCGCGACATCGCGGCGGAGTCGGGCGACGACGAACTCGTTCCCTTCGCGGCTTCCGCCACGGAGAGCGCGGTAGCCTCCTACAAGAGCGCCGGCGATGCCTACAAGGCCGCCGCCGAGGCCGCTGGCGAGGACGAGGCTGCCGCAGCCACGGCCTACATGAGCGCTGCCGAGCAGTTCGTGCTAGCCGCCGACCTCACCTCGGGGCTGGACAACGCTGGCAACGAGGCAACCCTCCGCTACTTCGCCGGCGACGCCTACGCCGACGGGGGCGACTTCGAGAACGGCATGGCCCAGCTCAACACGGCCATCGAGCTCGCGCCAGAGGAGTACAACTTCCAGCTCGTCCGTGCCCAGGTGATGATGAAGTCGGGCGACATGGAAGGCGCGCAGACCTCGCTCAGCGAACTCATCGCCACGACCGAGGCGGCTGGCGAGTCGAGCGTGAACAGCATGGCGGGCCAGATGCTCGGCATGACCTACCTCCGCGCGGCCAATGCGCAGATCAAAGACAAGGACTACAGCGCTGGCATCGCCACCCTCGACGAGGCCACCCCGCTGCTCGGCGAGGACAACGAAACGCTCAACAAGCTCTACGCTGGTGCCTACTACCGCCTCGGTGCCGCCCAGGTGCAGAGCGAGAGCTTCGGCCCCGCTCAGTCGAACTTGGAGCAGGCCCTCGCCTACGCCCGCCGCGCAGGCATGGACCGCATCGTCGGTGCCGCCCAGCAGCAGCTCGACTACATCGCCGAGGTCTCGGGCAACTAAGCCCCGATGCTTAGGCCCCGACGCTGACGCGACCCGCTGAAACGCGAAACCGCCGCCTTCGGATGTCCCGAGGCGGCGGTTTCTTTATGCACGTGCCGACGGCGGTCGGCGGTGAGCGTACGGCCGTAAGGCGACTACTCCTACACCGTGTGGCGGCTCCCCATCCAGATCACGGCAATGAGGAACAGCACGGCGACCAGCACGCTCGCGATGGGCAGCCATTCAAGGCCGGTGCCCGTCGGGTAGGGCGGGTCTTTGAGGAGGAGGAGCACAGAAAGCAGCATCATGGAATGGTCAGGCTGAGGTGAGGCGGGGGCGGACAGCGCGAACATAGCCCATGCCTAGGAATCGGTTCCGATCCGGTCCGCGCATCGCCTCCTCCACGCCGAAGGTAGAGAGACGGATGCGCCTCCGCCGGCCCAAGCTCCTTAGCTGTAGCCGTTGCAAAAACTACCGGTTCGTGACATTATCAATGTCGATAGCAGCATCGGAAATCAGCACGAGGCGTTGAAACTTCAAGAGCTGAGAAGCACGGTAGCTAAATCCTTGATCGGTCGCGTTGAATGGCGCGCCCCCTGCATTCGGGTCCGTGAAGTCAGTCCCTCCCGCAACTAGGTGTCTCCCGCAACTAGGTGTCTCCCGCAACTAGGTGTCTCCCGCAACTAGGTGTCTCCCGCAA
>JBCBNX010000027.1 GCA_039821555.1 Bacteroidota bacterium | reverse complement strand
AGTGCGCCCTCGGTACGAATGGCTCTACGTCTACGCGTTCGTGCAACCCGAGACGGGCGAGACGGAGTTCTGGTTGGCCCCGTACGTCAACACGGAGACGTTCGGAGCCATCGTGCGGGCGTTCTTGCGGCGGCGGCAGGAGGCGGTGATGCTGGTGCTTGACCAAGCGGGGTGGCACGTCTCGGAGGGGGCGCTCGCGTTGGAGAGCGAGGCGTTGCGCCTGAAGCATCTGCCCTCGTACAGCCCGGAGTTGCAACCCGCCGAGCGGCTGTGGTCGCTCACGGACGCGCCGCTGGCCAACCGGGTGTTCGAGCGGCTTGCTGACTTGGAGGCAGCGCTGGCGGAGCGGTGCGTGGCGGTGACGTGCGAGGCGGAGCGGGTGCGTTCGCTGACGCTGTACCACTGGTGGCCGGGCGGCGCTGACCACATCGCAACTCATTAGCCGGAGATGGTATCATAGCTCTCCTAGCACGAGCTCGTAGAAGGCCACAGTCCCATCGGGACGCCGTACCTCTACCAGCACTTCGCCGGCTCCCATCGCAGCGAGTGCCAGCGCCTGTGCCGCCTGCTCCGCCGAGCGGACGCGGCGTGGCCGGCCGTCTTCGAATTCAAGGCTGGTGATGACCGAGCCGGTGGGCAGGCCACCGAGGGATGCTGCCGCTCCCTCGCTCACGCCGCCAATGAAGGCACCGCTCCGGACGTTGTAGAGGTCGCGCTCGCGGGCCGTAAGATCCCGAAGCTCCACGCCCCAGTTCTCCAACGTGACCGACTCCGGGACGCCATCGGCATCGGGCGCCGGACCGATCTCGGGATGCCCTTCAGGGAGAGGCGGGTGTCCCTCAGGCAGCTCAGGGTGCCCTTCCGGTAGCGACGGCGGGGTCGCACCGCGGTCGTCGCCGAGGTCATTCATCCAGGCTTGGAAGGCCGCATCGTCCCGGCCGAAGAGGCGCACGTCGAGGTCGAGCGAGCGCCCCCGGCGCCACACGTCGAGCGCGATGACATCGCCGGGGCGGCGGCGGGCGATCTGACTCTGAAACTGATTGGGCGCAGCGAGATCGACCCCGTCGATGGCGGTCAATACGTCGCCGCGCCGCAGACCTGCCTGGTCGGCGGCCCCGCCTGAGGCCACGCCCGCAATGAGCACGCCCGCGATGCGGTCAAGGCCGACGGCCTCCGCGTCAGCCTCCGTGACGGGGCGGATTTCGACGCCCAGGTAGCCGCGTTGGACTTCGCCCGTGGCAATGAGGTCTTGAGCGACCCGCGCGGCCAGGTTGCTCGGCACGGCAAACCCGTACCCTTCGTAGGAACCACTCTCGGTCGCGATCGCCGTGGCAATGCCCACGAGTTCGCCGCGCAGGTTCACGAGGGCTCCGCCGGAGTTCCCGGGATTGATGGCGGCATCCGTCTGGATGAAATCCTCGATGCGGAAGGTGTCGGTGATGATGTCGACTTGGCGCCCGAGCGCAGAGACGATGCCTGCGGTGACGGTCGAGCGGAGGCGGAACGGGTTGCCCACAGCAAGCACCCACTGCCCCACCTCGACGGCGTCGCTGTCGCCCAGGGCGATGACGGGCACCGGATTGTCTGCATCGTAGTCGACCAGCTGAATCACCGCGAGGTCGGTCGACGGATCGGTACCGACGAGGCGGGCGTCAAACTCGCGCCCGTCATCGAAGAGTACCTGGATGCGGTCACCGTCGTCCACTACGTGGTGGTTGGTGAGGACGAAGCCCTCTTCAGAGACCACGACGCCGGAGCCCGCTGACCGGCGAAATGGCTCGCGCTGGAACGGCTGGAAGCCATCGCCGCGCCCGCGGGTTTCTACGCGAATGAATACCACCGTGGGAGTGACCCGACGCGCCACGGTCTGGAACAAGTCGTCCATCACATCGAGCTGCGGCATGCGCGGCAGCGGCTCCTCATACGGGGCCTGCCGCCCGAGCGTGACCGTCTCAGGTGGCGGTGCAACCGTGACAACCGGACGTGGTCCCTCGTCTGAAACCCCAGGCCAGAGCCACCGCGCTGCAAGAAGCCCCACCGCCAGACCAAGCGCCACGAGTAAGAATCCGTAGAGTACGCGGCGCGTCGTCATAGCAAAGGCAGAGATGCAGGAGAGTAGCGAGGGGATGCACCGCCCGTACCGGCGGTTTGTTTCGCCGCACGAAGATCCCGCGAGGTGCCGCTTAGCACGAACCCGAGGTACTTCCCTGTGTATCGACCCCGCTCTTTCTCACCTATGTGCTTCAGATCATGATTCAGCGCAGAACCGTCGGCCTCATCGGAACAGGCCACGTCGGCATGGCTGCGGCCTACGCCCTGTTCCTACAGCGGCTCGCCAGCGACCTTGTCCTCGTCGATCTCGATCGAGACAAGGCAGAGGGCGAGGCAATGGACCTCATGCACGGCCAAGCCCTAGTCGGCCGCGTGACCGTCCGCGCTGGCACCTACGAAGACCTCGCCGACGCGCAGGTCATCGTGGTGACAGCCGGTGCAAGTCAAAAGGACCCGTCCGAGACGCGCCTCGACCTGCTCCGGCGCAACGCTCGCATCTTCGAGTCGATCGTGGCGGACCTCGACAAGCACGCACCAAAGGCCATCTTGGTGATTGCGACCAATCCAGTCGACGTGCTGACGGCCGTGACGATTGCGCAGTCGAGCCGCGCGTCCAACCGCATCTTCGGGACTGGCACCACGCTCGATTCGGCCCGCTTCCGCGCGCTGCTCGGCCAGCACTACCACGTCGACCCGCGCTCGGTGCACGGCTACATCCTCGGCGAGCATGGCGACTCGGAGGTCCCGATCTGGAGCGGCGTCACCATCGGCACCGAGCCCATCCTCAACCGCACCGTGCTCGGCCGCCCCTGGGACCGCGCCTCCATGGACGCGCTCTTCGACGACGCCCGCCGCGCCGCCTACCACATCATCGAGCGGAAGGGCTACACGAACACCGCCATCGGGACCGTCATCGCGCGGCTCGTCCGGGCCGTCCTCACCGACGAGCGGAGCGTCCACCCCGTCAGCGTCCCGCTCGACGATGCCTATGGGCTGGGCGATGTGTGCCTGAGCATCCCGTGCGTCGTTGGGATCGGCGGCATCGAAGCGCACGTGCCGCCGACGCTGTCCGACGATGAGTTGGCTGGGCTCACGAATTCTGCGGCGGTGCTACAGGAGAGCCTCGCCGAACTGGACATGTAGCGTCAAGGAGCCTGACGGGAGACGATACGGGGAGAGCGCCGTGCCGCACGCCGTCACCGGAGCAGCGTGAGCCGTTGCACCGCCGTCCCGGTCGGCGTTGAAAGCCGCACCAGGTAGATGCCGCCGACCTGCTCGTTGGGCTCCCACGTTACCTGGTGGCGCCCGGCTTCCCGCCGCTCAGCGGCGAGGGTGGCGACCAGCCGACCGAGTCCATCGAATACGTCGATACGCACCTGACCAGCGCGAGCGAGCGCGTACGCCAGCGTCGCGGCATCGGTGACCGGGTTGGGATACGGCGCCGCGAGGTGAAGGCTGGAGGGAGCCGGCAGCGTGACCTCTACTTCCGGGGACAGCGCGAAGGCCCCGTCGAAGTCGATCTGGCGGAGCCGGTAGGTTGCGTGCGAGGCGGTAGGGGCCAGCGTTTCGTCGCGCCAGGCGTAGGCGTGAGGCACGGACGCTGTGCCCGCCCCGGTCACGAACGCGATCTCCTCGAAGCTACCGGGCACATCCGCCTCTAGCCACTCGTTCGTCGCCCGTTCGATAGCAAACCCGGCGTTGTTGGTCTCGGAGGCTGTGACCCAGGTCAGCACGACATCGGTGCCGTCAATCACGCTGTCGAAGCGGGCCAGCTCCACGGGAATGCTGCCCCCGGCATCGACCAGCGCCACGGTTGGCATAGGGGGTGCCGTGAGCATGGCCCGGACCGCATCTGCCTCCGTCTTAGTGCGCTGGACCCCGTCCGCCACGAACCGACGGATCTGGTGTAGGTATCGCAACTCGCCCTCCGTGTCGATCGAGCGCACATCCGGCGGGTCTGTCCAGGGGAGATAGCCGTCGTCAGGCTCGCCGACGAAATAGACGTTACCGCTCGACGCGTACGCACCGCCGTCTCCCGTGCACTGCGTCACCTCAGGCGTGACGTTGTCCTCGTAGTAGGAATACGGGTAGAGGTCGTCAATATTCGTATCGGCCTTCCAGGTGCCAATGAGGCTCCCCTCCGGTCCGATAAGCATGTCCCAGGTGAGGTAGTCGTTCGCGTAGTGGTTGCCCGGGAGCCGGTCCGGCTGGCCGTCGATACTCACGCCGGTCGGCTGGAGGTTGCTGTAGTAGGTCATGCCCACAGTTGACGGCGCATAGTCGAAAAACATGGTGGCCCCTGGCGTGCGGTGCATCTGGTGTGCCATCCGAAGCACGACGACACGCTCGTAGAGCTCGTGGAGCACGTAGTTGTGTCCGCCGGAGTTGAACCCTTGCGCAAAGCGGAGGGCGCGGACAGGGCCGTCCTTCTGGATGCCGAGCGTACCGCGCCGGGCGCTCGCGCTGAAGATGGAACGCTCGCAGCCGTTTTCCCCGATGAGGTGTGGGCGAGAGCCGTATTTCACCCGGTCTAGGAGGTCTGGGCCATAGGCAACCGATGCACGTTCTTCCACCGGAGTCGTCGCCAGCCGAAGCTCTCGCTGTATCCAACGGTCCTCGAACGAGGTCGCGTAGTGCGCCGTCTCTACGCGGCTGTACTCGGGATTGGCAGCCAAATGATCGCCGACCGCCCAAGCGTCCGGCAGCCGGGTGTCGCCTTCAAAGTTGTAGGCCGCCGGAAAGTCGCCAGCGAGCAGGTCAAACTGATAGGTGACGAGGTCATGCCCGGCGGCCTGGCTCTGTGGTGTAGTGGGCACATACAGATAGACGTAGCGGCCCTCTACGGCCACCTCGCTGATCTGGAACGGCGCGAACGGGGGCGGGTCTGTGACCGTATCGACGCGGTCGCCAAAGAACCGCAGCATGGTCACGATCTCGTCGTTGGCGTCGAGGGTCGGGTCTGAGTCCGGCGGGACGACCGGGTCGAAGCCGGGATGCGGATAGTCCTGAGGCGCCGTGTAGTGGAGCTGCGCAGCCCCTCCAAAGAGCTCGTCCGCATCCGAAATCGTCGCAGGGTACGCGACTGCCGGGTCGAGCCAGTCCCGCTCGTCCACCTGGATCGGGCACGGGGCCCAAGCGCCCGCACCGTGCGCGTAGCAGATCGGGGCCGTGACGGCCGCGCCGAGCAGGTCGGCGACCTCGGCGCCGGTCAGCACAACGGGGCGCGGGTCGCTGTCCTGCGCCACGAGGGGGTGTGCGGTCAGCAAAAGCGTTGCCAACGCGAGACAGGCAACGACTAGACGAAGCGTCGACATAGCAGCAAGCGGTCAGGTGAATGCACCGCACTCCCGGGCAGCCGCCCGGCAAGGCGTGCAAAAGGCGTATGCGTACCCGGTGGTGGGCGAGGACCGCAAGCGAGCACGCTGCGTCAAAAGCGGGTTAACGACGCGAGGCTTGTACTCGTCCACAAAGATGCACGGTCAGAAAGCCCACGTCAAGCCGGTTCGTCGATTTGACGTGCCGCCTAGTTCGAAGCCGTCGGTCGTACCTTGGCGGTGGAAGCCAGGGGTGCCGTCCTAGTAGCGACGGCTGAGAGAGTCCCTCTGCACCTGATCCGGCTCGTACCGGCGTAGGGAGGCTTCACGGTCCACCGGGCGTGCTCCGCCCGTGGGTACAACCGGCTTCCGCTCACCTGTCCCACGGACCCACGCCCGGAAGCCGCCATGGAAATGCCCACCCCCGCTGCTGCGCCCTCAAAATCTGGCACCCCTAAGGGGCAACACGCCGCCAACGCCGCTACGCACGCACGCCTCGATCAACTGTCCGACGAGGTACGCCGCCCGCTCCCAGGCTCGTCCAAGATCTACGTCGAGGGCTCCCGGCCCGACCTCCGCGTGCCGATGCGGCTCATCACGCAGAGCCCGACGCCCGCGAGCTTCGGCGTGGAGGAGAACCCGCCGATCCCGGTCTACGATACCTCCGGCCCCTACACCGACCCCGACGCTGCCATCGACCTCCGGCAGGGCCTGCCGAGCGTGCGCGGCACGTGGATCGCGGACCGCAGCGACACCGAGGTGCTCGACGGCCCCTCGTCGGCATTCGGTCGCGAGCGGCTTGACGATGCGAAGACGGCGCACCTCCGCTTTGAGCACGTGCACCGGCCCCGCCGGGCCGTGAGCGGACGCACCGTGACACAGTTGCACTACGCCCGCCGCGGCGAGGTGACGCCCGAGATGGAATACATCGCCCTCCGCGAAAACCAGAAGCTAGACGCATTGCGCGAGACGCACCCAGCGCTCTTCCAGCAGCACCCGGGCCAGCCGTGGGGCGCACAGATCCCGAAGGTCATCACGCCCGAGTTCGTCCGCGACGAGGTCGCGCGCGGCCGCGCCATCATCCCGGCCAACATCAACCACCCGGAGCTCGAGCCGATGGTGATCGGCCGCAACTTCCTCGTCAAGATCAACGCCAACATGGGCAACTCGGCAGTCACGTCGAGCATCGCCGAGGAGGTCGAGAAGCTGGTCTGGGCAATCCGTTGGGGGGCCGACACCGTGATGGACCTCTCGACGGGCAAGCACATCCACGAGACGCGCGAGTGGATGCTGCGCAACAGCCCCGTCCCCATCGGCACAGTCCCCGTCTACCAGGCACTCGAAAAGGTCGGCGGCGTGCCCGAGAACCTCACGTGGGAGCTCTTCCGCGACACGCTCGTGGAGCAAGCCGAGCAGGGCGTCGACTACTTCACCATCCACGCGGGCGTGCTCCTGCGCTTCGTCCCGCTCACGGCACGGCGACGCACCGGCATCGTCTCGCGCGGCGGCTCGATCATGGCCAAGTGGTGCCTGGCGCACCACCAGGAGAACTTCCTCTACACGCACTGGGACGAGATCTGCGAGATCTGCGCCGCCTACGACGTGAGCTTTTCCATCGGCGACGGCCTGCGCCCCGGCTCCATCGAGGACGCCAACGACGACGCGCAGTTTGCCGAACTCTACGTCCAGGGCGAGCTCACGAAGAAGGCCTGGGCGCACGACGTACAGGTGATGAACGAGGGGCCGGGTCACGTCCCGATGCACCTCATCCAGGAGAACATGACCAAGCAGCTCGACTGGTGCGGCGAGGCGCCGTTCTACACGCTCGGGCCGCTCACGACGGACATCGCGCCCGGCTACGACCACATCACGTCGGGCATCGGCGCAGCGATGATCGGGTGGTACGGCTGCGCGATGCTCTGCTACGTCACGCCGAAGGAGCACCTCGGCCTCCCCAACCGCGACGACGTGCGCGAGGGCGTCATCACCTACAAGATCGCCGCGCACGCCGCCGATCTCGCCAAGGGCCACCCTGGCGCGCAAGCCCGCGACAACGCGCTCTCAAAGGCCCGCTTCGAGTTCCGCTGGGAGGACCAGTTCAACCTCGGCCTCGACCCGGAGAAGGCGCGCAGCTACCACGACGAGACGCTCCCGAAAGACTCAGCCAAGGTGGCCCACTTCTGCTCGATGTGCGGGCCGAAGTTCTGCTCGATGAAGATCACGCAGGACGTGCGCGACTACGCCGCCGAGCACGGCGTGGAGGTCGAGGCGGCCATCCCCGAGGGCATGCGCCAGAAGTCCGAAGAGTTTGCTGCGGCTGGAGGTGAGCTGTATCACAAAGCGTAGCGCCTCGCCTACACGTAACCCGCCGAGTGACGCGCCGTACGGACGCTCTGTCGTGCAATCTGTCGCTGCGCGTTCTCCGTTTCGGCTTCCCACTTCACCTCGGCATGCGCTCCTCCTTACTCGGTCTGCCCTTCGCTCCACGCCTTCGCATGGCACGCGTTCTCACGTCGCTCGCTGCCAGTGTGTTGATGGTGGGATGCGTGTCCCCCTCGTCGCTGACCTACCAGCAGCCAGCTTTGAGCCAAGGCAATGCCACGTGGTGCGAAGCTCCAGGGTTTCAGCTGGACGGTGCGGAGGCTGCGCACTGCGAGGTTCGGCCGATCCGGGTTGACCTCACGCGGCCGATCCGGGTGGATGCCGGAGTCGCGGGGGGGATCGCCGCGTCTGGCTGGGACCGAGATGATGCGACGGTAGAGGCACGCATCCTCGTGTTCAGCAGCGACGAACGCCGGGCCCGTTCGCTCGCCGAACAGGTAGTCTTCCGGGAGGGCGACGCGCTCAGCGCCTCGGTGCCGCGCACCCGGCGCGGTGAACTGGTCGATGTCAGCTACCGACTCCGCCTCCCCCGGCATACCGAACTCGACCTCTCCACCCAGAACGGAGGCATCGACGTCCGCGGGATGGTGGGCACGACGCGGTACCGTACTGTCAACGGCGGGGTTGACCTCACCGACCTCGGCGGCGACGTCAGCGGGACGACGCTCAACGGATCAGCGCAGGTCCGTCTCACGGGCACCACGTGGGTCGGGGAAGGCCTCGATGTGCACGTGGTGAACGGGACGCTCTCGCTCTCGCTACCCGAAGCCTATTCGGCATCGCTGGACGCCCAGGTTACCAACGGCGACCTCGACTACGGTATTCCCACCCCAACGCCGTCCGCGACCGACATCTTAGAGCGTCGCGTGGCCAAGCTTTCGCTGGGCGACGGTGGACCGCTCGTGCGCCTGCGGACACAAAACGGGCGCCTTGCAATCAAGGGACACTGAACCCGCTCCGTCTGGCATCGAATGCCGGAAAGCTCTATGCAGGGCGACTGCTGCCTGACCACCGGGCTCGCTCGCTGGAGTCTTCTGCTGTGAGCAGGATCTCTACATCCGCAGCAGGGCGCTAGAGATGCGGCGGCCGTTCGCAGTGAGCGTCACCACATAGCCGCCGGGAGCCACGCGGTCTCCTCGCGCGTCGCGTCCGTCCCAGTACGCCTCATGCGCGCCGATGGACCGCTCGCCTTTTGCGACGACGGCGACGCGGCGGCCTGTCAAATCATAGACGACAACCTCGAACGCTGCCGGCTCGTCGAGCGAATATGGGATTGTCACGCCACCCGTCGACGGGTTTGGGAACGCCGGCTGGAGCGCGAGCGCTGCACGGGGAGTTGCCCCCTCGCCGATGCTCGTTGCAGGCGGCGTAGCATACTGGTAGATGCGACGCCCCATGGCATAGGCCAGCGAGTCGCCGAAAAACTCAAAGCGGTTGATGGAGCCGTCGAGGTCGATCGGCGTCCACGTCTCGCCGCCGTCGGTCGTGAGCGAGGTCGTCCCGCGCCCACTCGCCCAGCCCGTGTCCTCTGTGATGAAACCGATGGCCTGGAGGTGGTCGCTATTCGGAATGGAGAGCTCCGTCCACGTAACCCCCGCGTCCGTGGTCTTCAAGACTTTGGCCGGGAAGCCGCCGTCGAGTTCCTCGACCGAGACGTAGCCGGTCGTAGGGGTCGGGAACGAGATCTTCCAGCTCCATTCGCCCGGATCGGCGCTGACATACTGCGTGGTCCACGTCTCGCCGCCGTCTTCGGTGAGCAAGACCAGCGCCCGGCCGTCCGCTTCGAGGCCGTTGGTACCCCCCACGGCGATCCCGCGCTGCTCGTCCCAGAAGTAGACGTCGATGAGCGAGCCTGCGTAGGCGTCCATCGGTGTAGATGTCCAGGTCTGGCCACCGTCCGTCGACTTGACGATGTGGGCGGGCGCGGCAAACCATCCGGCGCCGTAGATCACGTCGTCGTTAACAGCCCAGAGGCCGCAAATCCCCCACGGGCGAGGCCCCTCAATGCGGTCCGAGATGTCCTGGTACGACCGCCCGGCGTCCCGCGTCTCGTACAGCATGTTGGGCTGGGTGAGCGTGCCGATGAACCCGCGGGAGTCGTTCACGAACACCACCGACCGCAGGTAGGCCGGGAGCACGGCCTGCCGGCTCCACGCTTGGCCGCCATCGGCCGTCTGGAACACCTCCCCGTCGCCGTTGACAATCCACCCGCGCTCGGGGCTGACAAAACTACCGTCCTCGAACCTGTAGAAGTTCCAGGGCGAGGCGTCTAGGAGACTCCATCCGGCAGCTTCTTGGCCCGAAGAGATCGGCGACAGCAGGACGAACGCAAGGCTTGCGACAAGCCAACGGGGGGCAACGGTCATGAGATGACTGGGCGAGGACTAGGGCGACGAAAAAGGGCGGCGAGGAGGCGCAAAGTAGCGCTGACGAATTAGTCCCTCCGAGGCCATTCTAGGCACCCATGTGCGCACGGTGGCGCGCCTCAAACACGTGGAGCCGTTCCACGAGCCAGCCCGCCGCGTGCTCGTGTTCTGGCTTCATCAGCACGCTTCGAAGGACGCGTGCATGGGGCACGTCAGCAACGAGATTCGGGTGGCGGGCATGAAGCTGGGCTGCGCTCATCCGGTAGAGACTGAGGAAGACGGGGTCGTCCGGATCCTGCATCGACGCGTCGAAGAGGGCCGCACTCATGGCGTCGATGTCGGACAGCCGCTCTGCTGTTGGGAAATAGGCGACGATGTCCGTCTCGGGTGGCGCGTAGAGCGTGAACGCATCCGACGCGTCGATTTGCGCCGCAAAGAGGCGGGCTGCCCGCAAGGTCGCAGCTAGGATGGGGCCTAGGCCCTCGTCGGCGCGAAGCGGGAGGCAACGGAGCGTAAGCCAGAGCGCCCCGGCCGCCGCGCCCGCTCGCGAGCATTCGAGGCTAATCTCGCCGAGGTGGAGTTCGTCGGACGAGAAGTAGGTATACGGGGAATCGTGCTTGTAGAACCGTCCCACGGCTGGGTCCCGGAAGAGCACGGCGCCGCAGCCGTAGGGTTGCAACCCGTGTTTGTGTGGATCGACAACGATAGAGTCAGCGTCCCGCATCGCGTGGAAAGCCTCGTGAGGAAACCCTGCGGGGGCCGACGCCTCGTTGGCCAGCAGCCGGAAGAAACCGCCGTAGGCCGCGTCGATGTGGACCCGCGCGCCATACTGCCGACACAGCGGGATCGCCTCCTGCAGCGGATCGACCACGCCGAGGCCCGTCGTGGCACCCGTCAGCACAACCGTGCCAATGCCGCCCGCCGCGAGCGCGTCCTCCAGCGCGTTCAAGTCGATGCGTCCATCGGAGTCAGCAGCCACCGTGCGGTGTTCGACGCCGAGGACGTGCGCCATCCGCGCATGGGTGTAGTGCGCGTCCGCACTCGACGCGATCGCCGTGCCAGGCGCGAGTTCGCGCGCCGCGAACAGCGCTTCGAGGTTGGCAATCGTACCTCCGCTCGTAAGGTGCCCGAGCGCCGCGCTGCCGTCCTCGCCGTCCGGAAAGTCGAAGAGCGCCGCGAGGTCGCGGGTGACCTCCTTCTCCATCTGGCCGGTCGGCGGCCCGCCATCGAGCGCGTGGTTGTTGGGGTTGGTCCGCATGGCTGCGGCATAGGCTGCCAGCGCGATGGGGTGCGGCGGCTTGAGCATCTGCCCGGCGTAGCGCGGGTGGAAGAAAGGATACGTCCCGTGCCGCTCTCCTTGCGGCGGCGCCGTGATGCGTGCGAGATACTCGTCCATCGCCGTCCGCAAGCGTTCAGCGGGCACATCGGTGCTAGCGTGCGGGGCGAAGTTGCCGTAGGACGCCTCCCAGGCATCGATGGCGTCGAGCGCGTGATTGAGGAGAGCGCGGGGATGCATGGGCTGGGTCGAGGGTCGAGGGTCGAGGGTCGAGGGTCGAGGGTCGAGGGTCGAGGGTCGAGGGTCGAGGGTCGAGGGTCGAGGAAGGTGTGCATCCAGAGTTACCCCGTCAAGCGAAGATCGTCGTGCGTTGCCTCAAGCGTATTCACGCCGTGCCTTGAGACCCCCACCGGCGCGCCATACGGCTTTGTCGCTCGGGCGGGCTGTTGGCCGTGGCTTCCCAGCCCGGCGAGCGCGGGTCGAGCGCGTAGAAGGCCGCCAGCGCGTCGAACAGTTCGGGGTGGCGCTGCGAAAACACGACGGGCCGCTCGAAGAACACCTCGGTGGCAACCGCAAACAACTCGGCGGGCGCCGTCGAGGCGTAGCGCCCCAGCATGGAACGGCCCCGCTCAGCCGCGCGCATCTCGCGGTGCATCAGCGTGATCCACGCATCGCGCGAGCCCGGGTCGAGGAGCGACGGCAGCCCGTCGGCGTCGGTGTCGTCGAAGTCGAAGAGGTGCGCGAGTTCGTGCAGGACGACGTTCTGGCCGTCGGGTCGTGCCCAGCCGTCGCGCACGGACGGTGCCGCGAGGAGCACCGGCCCCTGAGCGTGGACCATGCCATCGTAGTCGTAGTCCGCGGTGCCGTAGTCCTCCTCGCTGTAGATCTCGTCCGTATGATCGCCGAAGTAGGTCGGTAGAAAAAGAAAGGTGCGACCGTCGGACAGCTCCCAGTCGGGCCGCCCGTGCAAAAGCAAGGCGATGCCCGCCGCGACGCCGAGCCGGAGGTCGTCGGTCACCTCCACCCCGTCTACGCCCTCGAAGCGGCGCTCTGCCAGCGCAAAGCGCACGTCGCGCTCGAAGCGTGCTTGGCCTGCGTCGTCGAGCCGCGCATAGAGGCTGACGTGGGTTTCGAGCCACGTCCGGTACGACGCAGGCATCTTCTGCTGCGCCAGGCGCCACCGCCGCCACGGCGTGCGCCCCGCCAGCGCGACCACAACGAGCATCGGCCCGAGCGCCCACACCGCGCCCACCGCGCCCATCGCCACAACGCCGACCACTCCCACGACGAGCCCGAGCAGCCCACCAATGAGCAGCCTGAAGACGAGATCGGAGGCGCGGACGATTTGCACGAAGGTCGAAGGTCGAAGGTCGAAGGTCGAAAAAGGTGTGGTTGGCTTCGCGCTTTGTCAAACGACTATCGAACGCTGGTGCTCCCCCTCCCTATTCGGATGTCGCTATTCCCGAGTCGCTATTCCCGAGCCTCGCCGCCCCCGCTTCACTCCTTGCGCCTCGCGCTTCCTCTCACCCCGTACTTTCCAGCCCTCCCGACCAGCCCACACCGCTATGCCCGACCGTCCTGCCCTTGGCGTCCTCACCCACGGCTCGCTTGGCCAGGGCGTGCAGATGAAGCTCGACGCGCGGCGCTCCGTCGAGACGCTCCGCGCCGGCACCTTTGTCGTGGTCGAGGGGGAGCAGTTCGACTTCTTCTCGCTCATCACCGATTTGGAAATCGCGGCGGCGAACGAGGACATCCTGCTCCACCCGCCCGCGCCCGAGGCGACGCTGCTGCGCGAGGTGCTGCGCGGCGCGGCGACCTACGCCACCGTCAGCCTCAAGCCCATGCTGATGCTCCCGCAGGGCCTCGGCGACGACGAGCCGCGCCCCGTCAAGACGGTCCCCGCCCACTTCGCGCCGGTCGGCGAGGCGACGGCAGAAGATGTGGCGCGCGTGTTTTCAAGCGAGGCGAGCGACCCCGCGCGCTACTTCGAGATCGGCACGCCCGTCGGCATGGACGAGACGCCGGTGTGCCTTGACCTCCAGCGCTTCGTCGAGCGCTCGAACGCAGTCTTCGGCAAGACAGGCACCGGCAAGAGCTTCCTGACGCGCCTGCTGCTGTGCGGCGCGATCCGCACGGGCAAAGCGGTCAACCTCGTGTTCGACATGCACAACGAGTACGGCTTCACGGCGATGCAGGAAACCGCCGACGGCCAGGGCACGCAGACGAAGGGCCTAAAGCAACTTTTCCCGTCGAAGGTGCACGTCTTCTCGCTCGACCCGACCTCAACGCGGCGGCGCGGCAAACAGCCGGACGTGGAGGTGCACCTCTATGCGGACCAGATCACACCCGAGGACATCCTCCCGCTCTCGGACACGCTCAACCTGACGGCGACCTCCGCCGAGAGCACCTTCCAGCTCAAAAAGAAGTTCGGCGACCAGTGGCTCGTCCGGCTCCTCGACGCCTCGACCGAGGAGATCGGCGAGATCGCCGCCGACACGGGCGCGCACGAGGGCTCGCTGCTCGCGCTCAAGCGCAAGCTCGACCGGCTGAGCGGGCTGCCGTTCTTCAGGATGGAGCCGCGCGGCACCCGCATCGACATCCTGGATCAGCTCCTCGAAAGCATCGATGCGGGCAGGTCGGTCGTCTTCGAGTTCGGGAAGTACAACAACCTGTTGATTTACCTCCTCGTGGCGAACGTGCTCACGCGGCGGCTGCGCGACCGCTACGAGCGGCGCTACGAGGACTTCGAGCGCTCCGGCGACCCCGCCGATAAGCCTCAGCAGCTCCTGATCACCATCGAGGAGGCGCACAAATTCCTCGGGCCCCAGACCGCGCGCGAGACACCGTTCGGCAAAATTGCCCGCGAGATGCGCAAGTTCTCGGTGAGCCTGCTCATCGTCGACCAGCGCCCGAGCGGCATCGACGAGGAGGTGCTGAGCCAGATCGGGACGAAGATCGTCGCGCAACTCTCGGACGAGAAGGACATCGCGGCGGCACTTGTGGGCACGGCAGGCGCAGGCGCGCTGCGGAAGATCCTCGCCACCCTCGACTCGAAGCAGCAGGTGCTCGCCTTTGGTCACGCACTCCCCATGCCGATCCAACTCACGACGCGGACCTACGGCCCCGACTTCTTCCGGGCGATGGAGCAACCCCTACCGGATGCGTCAGGCGACGGCTCGCCGGTGGTCTACGAGAGCATTCAGGCGCAGACGGACGAGCTGTTTTGAGGAGGCGGCATCGCTCGCCTCAGCCCCGTGGCCCGCGTACACGCCGTGGCCCTCTCACACGTCGACTTGCGTTCCCAACTTTCGTGTGTCTCGGCTTCGGACTTGCGCTGAGTGGGTGTCTTGGCGCCTCGCCATGGCCGCTCACCGTAGCCACCGAGGCGCGCTATCAGTACGGCGACGCCCCCCGCTGGGCAACGGCGGCGGCGGACGATGCGAGTTGGTCCAACGTTGCGATCCATGCCCTGCCCGATTCGGCGGGCGTTCTCTGGGTACGGATTGACATCGACGTGCCCGCGACGGAGACCCTCGGGCTCCTGGTGGCCGGGGCCGCAGCGCGCGAGGTCTATTGGGACGGTGCCCGTCTTGGCGCTACTGGCCATGTTGGCTCCTCCCCAGGCGAGGAGGTGCCAGGTCCGATGGACGCCTCGTTCCGCGTGCCGGACAGCCTTGCGGCGGCAGGACCCCACCTTCTCGCGCTCCGACTCTCGTCGTTTCATCGACCCGACGGGGCCAACGGCTTGTTGCTTCACATTGTGGCCGGGGAGTACCGTGCACTTCTACGAGAGCCCCTCTACGGCATCGCGCTGCCGCTCGTGTTCCTCGGTGCCTTTGTGCTGATCGCGCTCTACCACGGGCTCCTCTTTACTGCCGACCGACGCTGGGCATCGCTGCTGACGGGGGCACTCTGCCTGACCATGGCGCTGCTGCTCGTGGCCGAGGGTTGGCGGGTCGTGATCGGCTACACATACGACTGGCACGTCGTCCGCCTGCGTGTCATTGAGGCCTTGACCTGGATGACGGGGGTGTTGGTGGTGGCAACGCTCGCCGCGCAGTTTGTGGTGCCACAGGGTCGCGCGCTTGCGCTCGGTGTGGCTACGCTGTTGGCCGTGGTGCTTTTGGCGAGCGGCTCGCATGAAGTGGGTACGTTCACGGTCTTCGCGGTGGCTTTTGCGCTGAGTGCAGGCGTCGTCGGTTGGGCCGCTTTTCATCGCAAGCCAGGTGCACGCCTGGCGTTCTCAGGCGTCGCCGTATGCTTGGTTGCGTTGGCCGTGGCCCGCTTCGACTTCATGGAGGCGGCGCTCTTTCCGGCGTTCGGCGTCCTCCTCGCCGGGCTGCTGACCAACCTCGGGCTGCAAACTCGTCGCCAGCACCAGCGACACATCGCCACGCTGGCGACGAAGGCCCGGCTGGAGGCTGAGTTGCTCCGCAAACACCTCCACCCTCACTTCCTGATGAATGCCCTCACATCCATCATCGAATGGGTCGAGACAGACCCCCAGCAAGGGGCACGCGCGCTGGAGGCGCTGTCTAGCGAACTCCAGATGCTCGCCGAGGTGTCGAACCAGACTGTGATCTCGATGGCGTACGAACTCGCCCTATGCCGCGCGCATCTCGATGTGATGGGCTACCGCAAGGGCAACACGTTCGCGTTGGCGACGGAAAACGTCGACATGGACGCGCCGATTCCTCCGGCGGTGCTCCACACACTGGTGGAGAATGCAATCACGCACAACGCGTACCCAGAAGGACGGGTGACGTTCGTGCTGTGCGAGGAGCGCACGGACACGCACCGCGCCCTCACGTTTGAGGCACCTCTCGCCTCGGCATCGCCTGCGGTCCGTCCAGAGCGCGGTGGCCTTCGCTACGTCCGTGCTCAGCTCGACGAATGCGCGCCGGGCCGCTGGTCGCTCGACTCGGGTCCCGAATCAGGCGCCTGGGTGACACGCGTCCTGCTTCCGCTCGACCTCAAGCCTATCTCCTCACGCTGATGCGTGTCCTGATTGTCGAAGACGAGCGCATCATCGCACAGCGGCTGGAGCGGCTACTGCGCGGCCTCGCAGGCAGTGAGTTGACGCGCGTCGACGTGTCGCCGACGCTCACGGACGCGCGGGCTGTCCTCGATGCGATGCCGCCGGATGTCGTTTTCCTCGATCTCAACCTCCACGGCGAAGACGGCTTCGACCTTCTCCGTGACGTCGTGGCGGGTGCGTTTCACACCGTGGTCGTCTCAGCGCACACGGAGCGAGCGCTCGAAGCGTTCGAGGTTGGCGTGCTCGACTTCGTCCCGAAACCGTTCGACCAAGACCGGCTCGCGCTGACGCTGGACCGACTGCGCGGTGCGCGCGCGGCGCACCCTGCCGCCACGCTGGCGGTCCGTTCGCCGGGGCGCATCGAGCTGGTCCCCGTCGCCGACATCGCGCACGTGCACGCGGCAGACTCCTATGCCGAACTGGTGCTCCGCGACGGCAGCGTCCGACTCCATGCGAAGTCGCTCGAACGGCTCCTGACGATCCTGCCGACCTCGTTCGTGCAGATCCACCGGTCCTACCTCGTCCGGCTCGGCGACATCGTGCAGCTCCGTGTGCGCCCCGGCAGTCGCTACTCGGCCGTGCTGAGGTCGGGCGTCGAGCTCCCTGTCGGTCGTACGCGTGTCGATGACCTTCGCAAGCGACTCGGGCTGCACACGGACTCCCCGTGACCGATGAGACGTTCGGCCGGCCTGAGAGCCGTTGACGCCGGGCGGCGCATCCTTGAGGTCGAGCGCTCGTGGACCTGAGCACGATTCCTCCACGCAGTACCTCTTGTCTCCATGCGCTCGTTCCTGCCCGCCCTGCTCTCTGTCTTTGCGCTGCTCTCGTCGAGTGCCTGGCTCGATGCGCAGCCGGCGCCCTCCGTCGATGACCTGACAACCACCATCGATGCGATCGTCGAGGAAGAGATGCGCGACACGCACCTTCCTGGTGTGGCGGTCGTCGTCGTGAAGGACGGGGCAACGCTGGTGCAACGCGGCTATGGGGTGGGCGATGTCGCCTCTAGCCGTCCCGTAGACCCCGAGCGCACGCTGTTCCGCATCGGCTCCGTCTCGAAAGCCCTCACCGCGCTGGCCGTGACCCGGCTGATCGACGACGGGCGGCTGGCCTATGACGACGACGTGTCCGCGTACGTCGATGGCATCGCCAACCTGAGCGGATCCGACGAGCCGGTGACCATCGAGCACCTGCTCACGCACACGGCTGCGTTCGATCAGATCGGGCTCGACCGCCACGTCTGGGACCTCGACCAGACACTGGCCCAGCGGAAAGCGCAACGGCCCTCCCTGGCTGCCTATTTGGAGGCCGGCAACCTCCGCCGCACGCACGCTGCGGGACAGCGTTTCCGGTACGACACCTACGGCATCACACTCGCGGGCCTCGTTCTGGAACGCGTTACGGGGCTGCCCTACGACCAGGCGATGCGGCAGGAGTTGTTCGCACCGCTCGGCATGGAGCGCAGCTTCGTCGAGGTCGACACCGCGCACGTCGATGACCTTGCCGTAGGTCACGGCTGGGTCGATAGTGCGTATGTGGCGCAGCCCTACGAGGTGTATGTCACCACGCCCGCCTCGTCCATCGACGCCACGCCGGCTGACATGGGCCGACTTATGGAAGCTATGACTGGCAGCGGTGCCAGCGGGCAGGGCCGGCTCTTTTCCCCGGCGGCTACCCGGGCCGTCCTCGCGCCGCAGTTTCGTCCGGCCCCAGGCTTCACCGGCGTCACGCACGGCTTCTGGGAATCACCCGGCTTCGACCTGCCTGACGGACCCGCCATCCGCACGGTCGGCCACGGCGGGAGCATGCTCGGCTATTGGACCTCGCTGACGCTCTACCCGGACGCGAACGTCGGGGTGTTCATCGTCACCAACCGCAACCACGAGGCAGGGGGCGGTTTCGTCAACGTAGGCCAGCGCATCAACGAGGTTATCGCCGAGGCGTTTTACGATGACGTTCCCTCTCCCGTCATGCCACTGTCCGTGCCGCTCGACGGGCGTGACCTCTCTCCTTACGTCGGCGACTACACCTTCGGCACCTTCTGCCGGACCTGCTCGCGTGACGAGCGGGCGCGCGGTGCCTGGGGCGTCTCCGCACTTCGCCCGGTGCGGCTAACTGAGCGGGGCCTCTCCCTCAATGACCAGCACTACCTCCCCACCGCCGAGCGCGACGTGTTTGTGCACGAATCGGGCGACCGGGCGCTCCACTTCGGACGCGATGCGGAGGGTCGCATCGACTTCCTTGTCCGGTCCGAAGAACCCGCGACGCTGGAGCGGGTGCCCGCCATGACCACCCTTCGCGAAGGCATGCACGAGGCCGGGGTCTACCTGGACGCTGGCTTTCCGTTGAAGGCCACCGAGGTGCTCCGCGCTGCGCTCGATGCTGGCCTCGACGCGGGTATCCTGAACGAGGCTGCGATCAACGCAACTGGGTATGCCACGCTTGGCGAGGACAGCACCACGATGGCCTTGCTCATCTTTGCCTACAACGCGGACGTCTTCCCAGATTCCTGGAACGTGCACGACAGTCTCGGCGAAGCGCTCGCGCTCGCGGGGCGCACCGACGAAGCCATCGCCGCCTACGAGCGGTCGTTGTCGCTCAATCCCGAGAGCGAAGGCGGACTGGCCGCGCTGAAACGACTCCGGGCCAGACGCGGCAACTAGCTGGCTCAGCCACTGACGCGGATGCGCTCGGGCATCAAGAACGCATCGCCGAAGCGCTGCCGGACAAACCCAAGCGCGGACTCGGCCTCGTCCCGGTACCGGAAGCGCCCCATCCGCACCCGGTAGTAGGGCTGGAGGTAGAGCACCTCGGGGGTAGCATTGCCCACCATCGACGACGGGACGCGGGGGTTGCGGCGTACGGAGCGCCACCACGCCTCCACGTTGTCAGCGACGCGGTCGGCGGCAGCCTTGTCGGGCGACGAAAACACCTGAATACGGAAGCCCTGCACGTAGCGTGGCCCCTCGGGCTCAGGCGGTTCCACCTGCCCAGCCATCAGGGTCTCGGGCACATCGTGCTGAATCGGCCCCGTCTGCGTCTGCGCGACCGGCTCGCGATCGTACGGCGCCGGGTCGAACGTCTCGTAGTCTGGAGCCTGGCCTGCAGTAGGTACGTCCGCTGGATCGTCGGGCTTCTGCGGGCCAGAGCAGGCTGACAAGGCGAGTACGGACCCGAGGACGAAGAGCGTGAGGACAAATCGCATCGGCAATGCGCGGTTGGGAAAAAGTTGAAAGCTACGGCGAGGTCAGCTTCCCTGCCCGCCATAGCGACCGTTTCGCCGGTTCTCCGTTTCGTCGCGACGACCCTGCTCGACCTCTCACGTGTCCCGGGCGCCTTCGTTGTTCGTAGACTCAGCCCACCGCGCTACCGCTGTCCTTGCCGTGTATTCGTTGCCGACTTCGCCTATGTCTCGCGCCCTCTCGCTCCTCGCCCTCACGTGCCTTCTTGCTTCGCCGTTGCTCGCTCAAGATGCCACCGTGTCCTACCAGTCGCCAGCTCCCGAGCTGGCTCGTCTCGTTGATGCGCCGCGCACACCTTCTGTGACCCTGAGCCCCGATCGCTCGGTGATGGCGTTTCTGGAGCGTCCAGGTCTTCCCGGCATCGAAGAGATGGCACAGCCTGAAATCGGGCTGGCAGGCATTCGCATCAACCCTCGCCTCAACGGTCCCGGACCGACGCGGAGTTCGTCGTTTAGCGACCTGGCCTTCCGCGCCGTCGATGGCGAGGGGGATCCGCGCTCGATTTCGGGGCTCCCCGACGCACCGCGCATCCGCAACGTGGCGTGGAGCCCCGACGGAGCCTACGCGGCGTTCACGCTCGACCGGGCGTCTCAGGTCGAGCTGTGGGTGGCCGACGTAGCGGCAGGCACCGCACGCCGGTGGATCGAGGCGCCCATCAATGACGCTGCGCCGCGTGCCCCGTTCGTGTGGCTGCCGGGCAGCGACGGCGTCGTCGTGCGGACGATTCCCAGCCGGCGAGGCGCGGCCCCCGAGGTCGCACTCGTCCCGACGGGCCCGGTCGTGCGCGAGTCCGCAGGCGAGGCCGCCCCAGCACGCACCTACCAGGACCTCCTCGAAAGCGCCCACGACGAGGCACTCTTGGAGCACTACGTCACGAGCCAACTCGTCGTCGCACGCCTCGACGGGACGGTGCAGTCGTTCGGGTCGCCTAGCCTCAACGTGGCCCTCGCGCCATCGCCAGACGGGCAGTACTTGCTCACGGAGACAATTACGCCGCCCTACTCGTATCTCGTCCCGTGGTCGCGCTTCCCGCACACAATCGCCGTGCACGATCTCGCCTCGGGTGACGTGGTACACACCGTAGCGACCCTGCCGCTCGCTGAGCGTATTCCCATCGCGTTTGGCTCGGTACGGACCGGCCCCCGCTCGGTGCAGTGGCGCGCTGACGCCCCGTCGACGCTCGTCTGGACCGAAGCGCAGGACGGCGGCGATGCTGGAGCCGAGGCCGACGTCCGCGACCGGCTCTTCGTCCACGCCGCCCCCTTCGACGATGCGCCGACGCCGTGGACTGAACTCGCGCTCCGCTTCTCCAGCCTCACCTGGGGCGACGACGATACCGCGATCCTCTACGAGTACTGGTGGGCCGACCGCGCCCTGCGCGTACACCGCCTCACGCCGGGCAGCCTTGATGCAGCACCAGAACTGCTCTTCGAGTATTCCTTCGAGGACCGCTACAACGATCCCGGTCGACCGATGACCGTCCGCAATGACGCCGGCTACAACGAACTGCTGCTGGACAACGGAGCCATGTTCCTGACGGGCCAGGGCGCCTCGCCCGAAGGCAACCGCCCCTTCGTGCGCCGCTTCGACCTTACGGCGAAAGAGACGATGGAGCTCTTCCGCTCCGAAGCTCCGTTCTACGAGCGCCCCGTCGCCTTCCTCGACGACGCCTCGACAGAGCTTCTCACCCGCCGCGAGACGACCACAGAGCCGCCGAACTACGTCCTGCGCGACCTCGATGCGGGCACGGACCGTGCCGTGACGGCCTTCCCGCACCCGTACCCCGAACTCGCCGCCGTGCAGAAGGAGACGGTGGAGTACGAGCGCGCCGACGGCGTCCCGCTCTCGGCCACGCTCTACCTGCCGCCGGGCTACGACGCCGAGCGCGACGGCCCGCTCCCGACGCTCGTCTGGGCCTACCCGCGCGAGTATAAGTCCGCCAGCGCCGCCGGGCAGCGCTCCGACTCGCCCTACCAGTTTACCCGCGTGAGCTACTGGGGCGCGGTGCCCTACGTGACGCGCGGCTACGCCGTCCTCGACAACGCCGCCTTCCCCATCGTTGGGGAGGGCGAGGCTGAACCCAACGACAGCTTCCGCGAGCAGCTCGTGATGAACGGGGCGGCTGTCATTGAGGAAGGCGTCCGGCGCGGTGTGGTGGATTCGGAACGCGTCGCCGTCGGAGGCCATTCCTATGGCGCGTTTATGACGGCCAACCTGCTCGCGCATTCGGACCTCTTCCGCGCGGGCATTGCCCGAAGTGGAGCGTACAACCGCACGCTGACGCCGTTCGGCTTCCAGCGCGAGGAGCGGACCTACTGGCAGGCCCCCGACCTCTACGCCTACATGAGCCCGTTCATGCACGCCGAGAAGATCAACGAGCCGATCCTGCTCATCCACGGCCAGGCCGACAACAACCCGGGCACGTTCACGCTCCAGAGCGAGCGGCTCTACGGTGCGCTCAACGGCCTCGGCGGCACCGCACGCCTCGTGCTCCTCCCCGCCGAGAGCCACGGCTACCGCTCCCGCGAGTCAATCCTCCACATGCTCTGGGAGCAAGATCAGTGGCTCGACACCTACGTGAAGCAGGCCGAAGTCACCATGGGTTCTTCTGCTGAGGCTGAAGAGGAGGGAACGGAAGCACCCTGATGTCCACGTTGCGCCAACAACAGATGGCGGCTCAGCCGCGCGGGGCTGATGCCGTGAGGTTGGAACGAGGCAAGGTAGACGTGGACGCCCGCACGAGTTGAGAACGCTGGAGCCCCGCGTCGGCCTGCAGCCGCGGATTACACGGCACGGCGGGCACCGCACGCTGCACACAGTTTGGCCTTTGGCGTGCGAAGCGGCTTGCCGCACGTCTGGCACGGAGGGCCGTAGATCGATACTCGGTGGTGGTGCAGCGCGAGAGGGTTCGTCTCGCGGTAGCCCGTCAGTCGCTCGTACAGATCGAGCGCCTCGGCATACTGAGCCTGCAGCTTGTTGCCCTCCGTCACCTCAGCCAAGCTGGCGCCGGTCGCCTGTCGCCGCGCTTTGATGTTGCGGATGCCGCGTCGGAGAGCGGCGGCCATCTCGGGCCACTCATCCTCATCCAGCATCGGCGTCTCCTGCTGGCACCGCCAGCACCACAATTCGGTCATATCCAGTAGCGGAAGGGCGGGGAATGCCGTGTAACCTACAATTTGGTGTCGTTAGGCTACATAGTACGCACCCCGAGGTTCCTATCAAACATCGGGGTGCGCGTAGCCTTTGACTGTTACGCCGCCGCCCTCTATGCGGCGGCCTCGGCCAGTTCCTCGTCGAGGTTGTACTTCTTGCGCTTCTCCCAGAGCGTCTTCTTCGAGATGCCCAGCAGGCGGGCCACGTCGGCGTAGGACGAGTTCGAGCGGACGGTGAGGATGTGGCGGATGTACTCGTGCTCGAGGTCTTCGAGGGAGCCGCCTGAGCGAAAGCGGAAGTAGCCGTCGGCGTCGTCCGTGTCGAGACCATCGGCCTTGAGCAGGATGAGGTCTTTGGCTTCGATCCTCTGCCCCTGCGCAAAAATCATAGCGCGTTCGAGCACGTTGCGCAGTTCGCGCACGTTGCCAGGCCAGTCGTGGGCGAGCAGCTTCTCCTCGGCCTCCGTCGTGAAGCCGTCGATCTCCTTGTTGAAGTCCTTCGCAAAGCCCTTCACGATCTCACGCGCGATCATGAGCAGGTCGCGGCCCATCGTGCGGAGCGCCGGGAGCTTGATCGAGACGACGTTGATGCGGAAGAAGAGGTCCTTGCGAAACTCCTTCTCGGCGATGCGCTCTTCGAGGGCGGCGTTGGTGGCGCAGATGATGCGCGTCGACACCTTGATGTCGTCCACCCCGCCGAGGCGGCGGAAGGTGCGGCTCTCCAGAAAGCTGAGGAGCTTCGCCTGGAGTGGGAGGCTCATCGAATCGATCTCGTCGAGGAAGAGGGTGCCGCCGTCGGCGATCTCCAGGAGGCCAGGCTTGGCTGCGCGGGCGTCCGTGAAGGCGCCTTTCTCGTAGCCAAACAGCTCCGATTCGAGGAGGTTGTCGGGCAGCGCAGCACAGTTGATCTCGACGAAGCGGCCCCCGCTCCACCGCGAGGTGTAGTGGATCGTCTTGGCGATCAGGTTCTTGCCGGTCCCTGTTTCACCGCGCACGAGCACGATAGTATTCGGGATATCCTTCAACGTGTCGATGGTGTCGCGCACGCGCTGGATCTCGTCGGACTTGCCGAGGATCTTGCTTGCCGAGTGCTTCTTGCGGCGCTGCGTGCGGATCTCCTTGAGCTCCTTCTTATCGCCGTAGAGGTCGAGCGCCTTCGCGAGGAGGGCGCGCATCTCTTCGAGGTTGACCGGCTTCGAGAGGTAGTGGAATGCCCCCAGCCGCATCGCCTCGACGGCCGTCGTCACCGACGACTGCGCCGTGATGATGATCACCGGCAGCGCGAGGTTGCGGTCGCGGAGTTCGTCGAGCAGCTTGATGCCGGTAATGTCCGGCATGTGGAGGTCAGCGAGGATGACATCCGGGACTTTGCCGTCGTCGATCTCGTCGAGGACGGTGGTGGCGCTGGTGAAGGAGGTCGCGTTGTAGCCGTCGCGGTTCAAGACCGTGGCGAAGAGCTCGCCGATCTTGGGGTCATCGTCCACGATGAAAATGCGCTTCTTGCTCATTGGAAGCAGAGGGCGTGAGTTGGAGGGATGGTGTGGACGGTGGTGTGAGTGGTGGAGGCTGCGCGCTCAGGGACGCAGCACAGACAGGGCACCCGGCTCGATGGTGGTGGTAAGCCGGATGGCGCTGGTAGTCAGAATCTCGCCGTCCGCATGAATGGGCAGCGGGGATTCAGAGTCGAGGGCGACGGAGGCAACGCGGCCAAGCGCGACTTCCTCGGCGGTCGTGTGTTTGCCGCGCATCGCGCGGGGCAGGAGTTGGAGCGCACGGCCCGCGGTGACGCCGCGCAGTACGCAGAGGTCCAGGAGCCCGTCATCAGGCTGGGCGTCTGGAGTAAGGCGGAAGCCTCCTCCTACCGACCAGCCATTGCCAATAGCAAGTAGGAACAAGGGGCCGTCGAACCACGGCGATGGAGAAACCGGAGGCTCCTCTGCGCCCGCTAGCACGGCAGCGTGCTCCGAGGCCGCAACGCGGACGTTCGGGTTGGTCCACGAGCTAAGCCCCCTGAAGACACCGGCGAGATAGGCTGCCTGCCCGGGAAGCTGTTTGTAGCGCTCGGCCAGAACGGCCACGCGCGCATCGAAACCGACGCCGATGGCGTTCACAAAGAGACGCTCGTGCGCAGAGCCATCTACATTTGTCCAGCCGATTCGCCCCAAATCCGTCGTTTGGGGCTGGAGGAACGGCAACATCCGCAAACCCTCGTCCATTTTAGTAGGCAGGCCGAGGGAGCGAGCGTAGTCGTTGCCAGTGCCGATGGGGACGATACCCAGGGTCGCTCCGGAGCCGACAAGTCCTGTGGCGACTTCCTGAACGGTCCCGTCGCCGCCGACCGCAACGACGCGGTGGCCAGGGTGGCCAGCCTCCTGCGCAAGAGCGGTGGCATGGCCGGACCGCTGCGTCTGCTTCACCTCAAACGCCAGGCCGAGGCGCTTGGCGAGGTCGCTGAGCCGGCCACGAAGCCGACCGGCCCGCCCATGGGCGGCAGCTGGGTTGAGGATGAACGTGTACGACATACGGGGTGAAGGGGGCGTCGCCGGGTGATTTGGGAGGGATGGAGAGAGCAAATCGTAGCTCCGGTGGCGCGACCCGTTACATAAAGTAAGCACATCTATCGGTGAAAACGAAATCCTGTTCCAACTTTTTTCTATCCGATTGGTCAACGCTGTACACCATCGTGTACACTCATAGTGTATTCGGCCCCATCGAGACCCATCTACACGCGCCGTGCGCCCCATGCTAGATTGGGCAACCGTACACTTTCTGCTTTTCGCTTCATGCACGCCACGTGTCGCCCCAGCCCGTCCTACTGCCCCGCGCCGATCCCGTGCTCTCTCCGCGTGCGTGCTCGGGATACGCCGCACGTGCGCTGACCGTGGCATGACCGTGAACCGTCTCGTCTGGGGATTCGCCCTCGGCGTCGTACCGCTGCTGGCTGTGTTGGCAGGGATTCTTTTCGGCAGTGTCTACCTGGCTCCCAGCGTCGTGATGGAGGTGATCGCGGCCAGGTTAACGGGTGTGTCGCCCTCAGACCCTACGGCTTCGACTATCGTCTGGTCCCTGCGCCTCCCACGCGTGATGCTGGCCTTCGCCGTAGGCGGAGGACTTGCTGTCGTCGGGGTCGGGATGCAGGCGCTCGTGCGCAACCCCCTGGCCGAGCCGTACCTGCTGGGCGTGTCGAGCGGCGCGAGTGCCGGGGCGTCGCTGTTCTACCTCGGGTTTCTGCCTCCCCTACTAAGCAACACGCTGAGCCTCCCTCTAGCCGCCTTCCTCGGAGCCCTCATCGCGATGACGCTGGTGGTGTTCGTCGCACGGGAGGGCTCCTACCTCCCGACGGCCCGCCTCCTCCTCGCGGGCGTAGCGCTCTCAGCGTTGTTCGCCGCGGTGACGGCGTTCGTGACGTTTGCCTCGCCCGACGCCGACCGGATGCGCGCGGTGCTGTTCTGGCTTCTCGGGTCATTCGCCGGAGCGCAGTGGTCCACGCTCTGGCTGCCACTTGGCACCGCGCTCCTCGGTACTACCCTCCTCTGGTTGGTGGCGCGCCCTCTCGACGCGTTGCTCACGGGCGAAGATGCGGCCCGCGCGCTCGGCGTGCCCATCGAGCGCATCAAGTGGGGGCTTATCGTGTGGAGCGCCTTGGTGACCGGCATGCTTGTGGCCGCAGCGGGTGTCGTCGGATTCGTTGGGCTGATTGTGCCGCACGCGGTTCGTTTTGTGACAGGCGTGAGCCACCGGCGCGTTGTGCCCATAGCCTTCCTGGTCGGCGGGCCGTTCCTGGTCCTCGCCGACCTAGCCGCTCGGACGGTGCTGCCCTACCAAGAGCTTCCCGTCGGCGTACTGACCGCGCTTTGTGGTGTGCCTTTCTTCCTCTGGTTGCTGCGGCGCGCTGGGCCGTCGGCCTCGTCAGCATGAAGGCAGCGGCCTCGTCAGCATAAAGGCAGCGGCTTTTTGGGGCGACGAGAGTCTTTGCGACGGAGACGCGTCCGCCTACGACCCACTTCGCCAAGTTCACGGCGAAGTCGCCTCGCCGCTTGATTGCTTGGGCTCCCCTCAGGTCCCGGCGCCTGGCCGCTCTGGACGCCGGGCACCTCACGCGGTGGCGAGCGCACCTCAATAGGAACCGTGCCGAGCGAATCTTGGCGCAGCGAGTCGAGTCGGAAGCGTTCGGCGTCCAGGCTGTCGAGGCGGGCGCCGACGCTGTCGCGTGCGGCGTCTACGTCGGGGATGTCGAAGATCGGCGCAGCAAGGGAGTCGGTGAGGCCGAGCCGTACGGCCTCGCGGCTGCCCGGCCGCAACAATCCACCCTGCGACGGACGGCGCTCCGGCGTGTAGACGTAGCCGTCGAGCCGCAAGGTGGACGGCACGATGTCGGCAGCATAGCTCAGCCCCTCGATGCCGCGGTACCCGCGCACGGCGCGCAGTGTGTCTTGGGCGAACGTAAACGCGATGCTGTCGGCGCTCACCTGCACGGCCCCGTCGAGGAGGCTGTCGGGCGCCAGCGGCGGGGCGTCCTCGGGCTGCTCCTTGGCGCGGAAGTAGATCGCCTCGGCGTTTGGCCAGACGAGAAGACGCCGCAGTGTGTTCTCGCGGGTGCTGTCGGGCTGCACCTCGTCTTCGAAGAGCGCGAGCATGGTGCGGCCACGAATCTGATTCACGCGGGCGAGGGACGTATCGCGCTGCGCCGCGAAGGCTTGGTCGTCCACTCGAAGCGTGTCGAGCGTCTCAGCGCGGGCTAGTACGGTCATCGCCGCACCTGTCACCTGCGTCTCGTCCACCCACACCGACGGCCGCGAGAAGAGCCGCAACACATCGCGCTGCTCTGGCTCTGGGTCGGCGTCCGCCTCCAGCGAAGCCACGCCTATCGAGTCTGGCCGGTCCGTCTCCGGCAGTGGGATCTCGAAGCGGTCGAGCACCGCTGAGTCGGCCACGGCCACGAGGTCGGGCTGCACGATCCGCACGGAATCGCGAGCAACGAGGCGCCTGATCTCGGTGCCGGGTCGCAGGTCGTAGGTTGCAGGTCGCAGGGCAGACGGACCAAGTTCTGGATCTGCGCCTGGAGGCGGTGTCTCAGCGAAAAGCGAATCGGCAACGGCCTCCCAGTCGTCTCCATCCCGTGCTCGCAGGGAGTCGACGGCGACTTCGTCAAGTCTCGCGTCCGGGAGCTCGCCTCCCTGCTCGCCCGTGACGTCCTGCCGGGGAGCGAGCGGATCGGCTTCGTTCTCTGGCGAGACGCCGTCCATCTCGCTGCCCTCCTCTTCTTCGCCCTCAATCCCCACGGTACCCGCACCATCCCCCGCTGCGACGCTGTCCGCTGCGACGCTGTCCGCGGGTGCACGGCTCGCGGCTACGCGCCGCTCTGCTTCCGCCGTCTCCATGCTATCGAGCGATGCTGGATCGAGACGATAGGCTTCGAGGATGCGGGCGCGAACGAGGAGCGTGTCCGTGGCGCCGGTCGAGTCGGTACGGAGCGTGACGAGGAGTGGCCGGCCGTCGATGCGGCTGAACCCGAGGCGCTCGTCGTGCACGGCGCGGTCGCCAAAGAGCAGCGTGCGCAGGGTCGAGTCACGGGCGGCAGGGGCTTCGAGGCTGTCCGCCAGCACAGCCGCCTCATTTGCCACCGGAGCGCGGTCGGCCTCGGACGCCCCGTCCGGTCCTTCGTCCTGCTCTTCGTCGCCAAAGCGCTCGATGAAGACGCGGCCGTGCGCTTCAGAAAGCTGCACCTCGCGGAAGTGGGTAAGCGAGTCGGCTTCGAGGTAGGTGTCAGGATGTTCGAGGCGCACATCGCCCGCGAAGTCGGCGCGGCGCGTCTCGGTGTTGTAGATGCCTCGGCGGCTGGTGAGGACGGTCGTGCTGTCGGTGAGCCGCACATCGTCGGTGAAGGTGGCCACCTTCGTGCGCGAGTTATAGGCGCCGCGGCGGCTCGTGAGCGTGGCGTCGTCCTCGACAAGGCGCGCGCCCTCGGTGAAGTAGGAAGTCTTGGCGCGCGAGTCGTAGGTCGCACTCGGCGCGAAGAGCACGGCGGACGAGTCTGCGATGCGCACGTTGCCCTCGGCCTCGCCAGTTTTGGAGGCCGAGTTGTAGCGCACGAGCCGCGCCGTGAGCGTGTCGCCGTCCTCGACGATGCGTACGTCGCCCTCGAACACGGTCACGTCGAAGTCGAGGAACTGCGTGGCGCGCTGGGCGCGGAGGCGCGTCTCGTCTTGCCGCAGCACCACGTTGCCAATCAGCCGCCGCACACGTTGCCCGTCTTCCACGACGCCCGCCACGGAGTCGGCGTTGACGATTTGCACGAGGCGCGTCGTCGGAGCCTCCTCCTGCGCGACCACAGGTGCGGCAAATGCGACGAGCGCGAGCACCACGGCTTGCGCACAATGCCAACTGAGGAGCGCTGAATCCCTTTTCACTCTTCCACCTCAACCTGGCCGGTGACCCGGGCGATGGTGTAGGTGTCGAGACTCTCGTCGGCGTTGAGGCGATACCCCTGGATCTGCTCGGTCAGCGTGACGATGCGCACGAAGCCGTCGGTGGTGACGCGGCGCGACTGCTCGTCCCAGACGAGATGCTCGCTGTAGAGCCGCTTCTCGTCGGCGGTGACAACGTGCACATTGCCCTGCGCCTCAAACCGTTGGCGGCGATCGAAGTAGCGCAGCTGGTCGGCGGTCATGAATGCCGAAGGCTCTCCGGCCTCGTCGTAGAGCTGCACCTCGACGCGGACGGTGTCGCTGGACGCGCGTGCCGAGTCTGGGAGGGGCTGGAAGAGCGCGTAGGAGCTATCGGCCTGGTCGTAGCGGGCGAGGTACGGCGCGGCTAGACGAGCACGCGGCTGGGCGTCCCGGGTGACGAGGAGCGTGGCGTCCCACGATTCTTGGTCGGGGCGTTCCTCCAGGTCCAGGTCGGCTGGCACGGTCGCCGAGTCACGTCGGCATCCGGCCAGCGCAACCGCGAGGACAAGCACCGCCCACGCGCAGTATCGAGGCCATCCGTACAGACGGCCCTCGTCAATCTTGGGCGGGGGAGCAGCGTGGAGTCGGGGCACTGGAAACCACGAGGGTTGCGGCAGCACGGAGGCGTTGCGGTTTGGCGTCGCAGTTTACGGCATATCTGCGCCGTCCACGGCGCAGCCGATGGCTTCCCGTATTTCGAATCACCCGCTCTTCATTACAGAATGCATCCCGCCCCGTCGGCCTGAGTGCCTGTCCTCGCTAGGACGCACACTTCCTTCCATAGCGGCTGGCCTCTGGGATGCCGCCGTTCCCGCTTGAGTGGAGTATTGCTCTTCTCCGGGCAGTCTCGACGCGGGCGACCAGAAGTGGTACGATATTGGTCGTACGGCTCACCGATCTGTTGCGGATCGACCCACCCATGTTTCCGCCTTCCGGCTCTACCCTTCCGTTCCGTCATGAGCTTCACGATCCAGAAAGTGTCCGCGCACGCCGCCGTTGTTCGCATCGGCAAGGCCCTTGACTTCCGCAATGCGGCGCAGTTCAAGTCCACCTGCCAGAACCACATTCGCGCTGGCGTTCGCCACTTCGTTCTCGACTACTCGGGGACGGGCATCCTGGATTCGACCGGACTCGGGGCCGTGTTCTCGATGTATCGCCAGCTTACGCCGCTCGGCGGCCAGGTGGTTTTCGCGAGCGTCTCCCGTCCCGTGCAGGTCGTCGTGCAGCTCACGCGGACCTACAAGGTTTTCCGGCAGTTTCCCTCGGTAGAGTCCGCGCTCCAGCAGATCAACGGCAACGCCAATGCTTCGGCGACCCCGTCGTCGGGGTCGACAGGCTCCGCATGAGCAGCGGCCTGCCAGCCGTGCCCCTGAGCCACCCCGGTTCGTCACACACCCCTACGTGAAGTCGGTAGCCGCCATGACTTCCGCCTCATTTCCCCCCTCCCGCTCCACCCTGCATCGCTTCACCGACCTCGACTCGGTGATCGACGAGGTGCATGGCTTGTTTTCGCACTGGCAAGAGGCCGGTACGTTCGAGCCGTCATTGAGCAGCTTCATGCTGGAGGTGGTTAAGTTGGCGGTGCACGAGTGGGTGGCGAACCTCGTGCAGCACGCACAGTTTGGAGGGACCGCACCAGAGATCGCCCTGTCGATGTGGCCGGGGGCCGACCGCCTACGGTGCACCATCGAAGACAACTCACAGGGCTTCGACCTGCAACGCCAGCTCACCCTTCAGACGCTGCACCTCACGGGCCACAAACCGCCCGAGCGCGGACGCGGCCTCCTGATGGTGATGGCCTGCACCAACGACCTTTCCTACACCACCACTTCAGAGGGACGGCAACGTCTCGAGTTCTGGATCGACGGCGCCGACGACGACCTATGCATGACCGTTCCATTCTGATCGTCGAAGACAACCAGACGCTGCGCCGCCTGCTGGAATACCGCCTCGGGAAGTATTACCGCGTGCGCAGCGCTGACAACGGCGAGTCTGCCCTCGACGTGATCGAGGACGGGCTCCCCGACCTCATCATCTCGGACATCATGATGCCGAAGATGGACGGGTTTGCCCTCCTGGCTGCGCTGCGCAACGACGACCGCACGCGGACCATCCCGTTCATCTTCCTCACGGCGAAGAGCGACGAGACCGCCCGTGCCCAAGGCCTTGGCCAAGGCGTCGACGACTACATCTCGAAGCCGTTCGACGTCGACTATCTCCTCAACCGCGTCCGGCAGATTCTGGAGCGGACGAAAGTCTACCAGACCAAGCTCAACAGCAATCTCGCGAAGGACTTCTCAGATAAGCTCCTCCCGAAGACGCTGCCGAACATTCCCGGCTATCGTACGCTGTTCTACACGCAGCCCAAAGAAGCAGGCGGAGGCGACCTCTTCGACTGGGTACAGGCGGGCCCAAACTCCTACCTCTTTACGGTGGGCGACATCATGGGCAAGGGGCTCCAGGCGAAATTCTACGCCTTCAGCTTCCTGTCCTACATCCGCTCGATGGTCCACACGATGCTCGAGTACACGACCTCGCCAGGGACGCTCATGCGGCGGGTCAACGAGATGCTTATCAAGGACCAGGTCTTGGAGGAGACGTTTGCCTCACTGCTGCTGATGCTCTGGGAGCCCGACCATCACCGGGTCACCTACGCGAGCGCGGGCCACTGCCGCCCCATTCTGGTCATGCCCGACCGTGCAGGCATCGTCGAGTACTCAGACATGGTCCTTGGCCTGGATCCCGGCGCTGAGTTTCACGACAAGACGTTTGAGCTTCCCAGCCAGAGCGCGCTCCTGTGCTACACGGACGGGCTCATCGAACAGACTTCCATGAGCGGTCAGCAGTTTGGCGAGATCGGCGTTGCGCAGGCCGCCAAGTCGTCGTTCGGGTCGGACCGCCCTGTACACGAACTGTTGACGCACCTCCTGCGCCGCAGCCAAGAGCCGCGCTTCGCCGACGATATCCTCGTCTTCTGGCTCCAGCGTAACTAAGCGGCACAACGCACAACCTACCCCATGGAACAGCCCGCCTCGGACGAACCGAAGCGGGCTGTGCTTTTGCCAGGGCGTGGCTGCTCAGGCAGCTTCCACCAACAGGGGTCGGGTGGCCTGACGTGCCTGGTATTCCTCTTCGAGCAGCGCGAACGTCTCCTTGTCATGAAACGCGCCGTCGCGGAACAGGTGATCGCGGAGACGGCCCTCCGCCTCGAAACCGACCGCGTCGAGCAGCCCCTTCCACACGTGGGCGAATGAGAAAGCCTCCGCTGTGACCCGGTGCATCTTCAGCTCGTCGAAGGCGCAGCGGAGCAACACGTCTAGCGTCGCGCGGCCGTAGCCGAGTCCCTGCGCGCTCTGCTCAGCGATGGCTAAGCTGATCCGGCACCGCCGGTGAAACGAGTCAATGCGGTCGATGTAGGCCACGCCGATGAGCGCGCCGTCCGCGACGCGGTGGATCTCGAAGTCGTGGGCGTCGGCTTGAGGGTGGAGTGCCAGCTGAAGGAATCGCCGTTTGAAGCCGGCGAACGACTCTTTCTCGAAGGGCTGTTCGCTATCGAAGTAGCATAGCTCAGGGTCGTTGTTCCAGCGGTAGTGTGTGTAGATATTCTCAATCCGGAGGGGCGTGAGATGCACACGATCGTTGCCAAGGACGGCAGCCAGGCGAGCTTGCATAGTCGGGGGAGGGCTAGGAGGGTGAGAACCTGTTCAGACTGTATGCAAACCTACAGCCAGACAGAGCTTGCTACTAACTTTCTAAGTTGTATTATCTATTAAACGCAATTAAAAGAGACAAAGTAGAGTCCTCTCTGAATGTTCAATAGTGACAAAGAGCGACGGCGTGTCGGGCTTGAGTACAAAGATATTCGCTTTCGGAAGCGCTTCCAAAACATGCTGACAAGTTCCTCTCCATCTTTCCTTCATGCTAGATTCAGCGCGAACATTCGGTAACGACGCCGTGACGTTCCCTCATGCTGTAAGCCGTCTACCGATATGCCCCGACACCATGTCTCAGCGCAACGAGCCATATTCGGACCGACGAGGTTCGAGACACCTCATTGGTTTTCCGAGGCGTATGCATCCATATGGGCTCTCATGCCTTGTGCTACCCAACCTAGCTCGCAACCACAGCGCATCCAGTCCTGACGTGCAGGCCGATTCACTGTGACGTGTAGCGTGCACTCGAGAGGGGGCTTCGTCGAGTTGGCACCGTGCGACGTGACTTCAGGACTTGCCTCGCCGCCAAAAGGTGCGAACGCGTTCCTCCATGTCCTCCATTCCGGGTAGCGTGATGCCATACCGAATCGCCGCCTGGGCGATGAACCCACGAAGCACCTGGTCGGGCACGGGAAGGCGGTAGAGCTTTGCCTGGAGCGGAGCAACGATCGGGCGCGCCAGCGCAGCTACGGCTCCGAGGCGCAAGGCTACGAACCCAACTAGACCTACGCCAACCGCGAGCAGGCGCCCCTCATAGCCGAGTACGCTCAAGACGGCCACATACGGTATAGCTATGAGCCATGGCATCCGCAGCCACCGCACCACCTCGGCCACAGGTCTGGACGCGGAGGCCGGAGCCAGTACCTCAGTACCGACATAGACGAGGAGCGTCCCGAGCACGGCTAGCAGCGGGTGCGCGTAGACGACCAGCGGCAGGAGCACGCAGAGTGCGACAGTCCGGCCTAGGTCAAGCCAGACCAGAGCGCGGCGTACCAGCACGTCCAGGGGTACCTTTTCAAGCACCGGACCGGCGTAGTCTCGGACGAGGGCTTCGGTGGTGTTAAACCGCACCCCCTCGCGCGTCACGAGGCCCAGGGGCGAGTCGATGTAGACGGCGTCTGGGTCGGGGCGAGACATGGCACAATGAGGCAACAGGGGGCACGAGCGGAGCGTACGCATGACCGAAGAGGTAAGTAGACGTTCCTCGCTGCTCTTGGAAGCGCTTTTCGCGTCGCGTACACTTCTTCTTTCGATGCTCTCACCAGACCGCTCGTTCCATGTCTCGCATCGTCGATGTGGTGCACCGCAATGGTCCACCTGTCTCCGTCCCTCCCACTGCCTCCGCACTTACGGCCGCCTCCACCATGGCGTCGCACAACGTTGGCGCCACGCTCGTCCTCGACGAAGGCACCCTCGTCGGGATTTTCACCGAGCGCGATGTGGCCCGCCGCGTCGTCGTCCCCGGTCTTGACCCGGGAAGCACAACCGTCGCTGAGGTGATGACCCCCGATGTTGTCGTCGTGCAGGCGGACACCTCGCACCAAGAAGTGTTGCGGCTGATGCAGCAAGGCCACTTCCGGCACGTCCCCGTCGCGGACGGAGAGAAGCTCGTGGGCGTCGTCTCGATCCGCGACCTCCTCCGCTTTGAAAAGGAGCACGCGGAGGCCGAGAATCAACAACTCCGGCAGTACGTGTACTCATATCAGTAGGCTCGACGATGAGACGCAGTGCCTACCCAGGCTGCTCGGCTACGGGGGAGGGCGTGTCCTCGAACACGATCACGGGACTCCACCCAGCTGCCTCGAAGGCAGGACGCAGCAGGCGCTCAATGGCGGCTGTGGTGTTCGCTCGTGGGGGCGCTGCGTCTAGGAGATAGCGCTCGGCGCGATCACGCATCGCCGGAAGCAGTTGACGAAGCGCGGCGCGCTCCTGGGTGTTGCCACTCCGCCCCTGGGTGCGTGCCCACCCTGTCTCGGTCTCCATCTCCATCGCTGCGAGATCGGGCTCGACAGCAAACACGGTGAGTTGGGGCAGCGGCAACACCAACGTGTCGCCGCGAACCCGGAGGGCGTCGGTGTGCCACGCTGCCGCGTCGAACCCATATGCCGCACGAGCCGGTGCCCGGACACGAACCACGGTCGTGCCCAGATCGATATCGAGCACGCCAGGGAGGAGCACTTTGCTCGAACGCTGTTCGAGACCGGTCGCGAACTCCAGTGTGCCGGTCACGAGAAACGCTTCGGGGCGGTCACGTAGCAGCGTATCGACGACAATCGTTCGAGCCTCGGTCTCCGTGAGCGCAGTCCTGCGTAGCCAGGCCTGAATGGCCAGTGAAAGCACGACACCTACCGCCACGAGGGCAAGGGCAGCGATAGTCAGGGCACGGATGCGGCGCATGGAGGAGGCAGACAATGCAGGTCGCGCAAGAACGCGCCGGGACGGACAACTGGTGCCTGCTAGATGGTGAGAAGCACCAGCGCCAGTGCTGCAAAAACAAGGCCGATGCGGTTGGCCCGCCCCAATTGCTCGCGCCATACCAAGACACCCAGCACGGCCGCGCCAAAGACAATGGCGATGTTGTTGAATGGAAAGACGAGCGTGCCTGGCAAAGCGCTAAGCGCCGCAATGATGAAGGCGACGGATCCGTAGTTGACGACCCCCAGCACCACGCCCCATTTCACCTCGGCCGCTGTCGGGCGCTGCCACGTGCGCACCACCATCAGCACAAGTCCGACACCGCACGCGGCGACGAACAGGAGGAGGCCGAAGAGGGCGCTGTTGTGCGTGGCACCGTAGCCCTCGCTGTAGGTCTTCATCGCCACGTCCCCGAGCCCTCCGGCCACGAAGAGCAGCCCCAGGATCCGCGCCTGCCGCCAGCGCGAGGCGGATGTTTCCCCCACGGTCGCCTGCGCAGGGCGTGCTAGCAACGCGAAGGCCACACCCGCCACAGCAAGCCCAAGCCATTGCCCCCACGTCGGCACTTCGCCCCACACGAGCCAGGAGGCTAGGAAAGGGAGCACGACGGCCAACCTCATCACGGCCGACGCGAGTGCCATCCCAGCGTCGCGCACTGCAAGCGCATACACCAAGAAGCCTGCAATGAAGAGCGCGCCCGTACCAATGCCAAGGGCCAGCAGCCCAGCGTCCATGTCGAAGCCGCTGGTTCGCGTGGCGGGGTCCGTCAAGATGAGCACCAGCGCCACGACAGCCCCAACGCCGTAGTTCACCGTGAGCAAGCTCAGGCGATCGAGGTCGTGACGCGCCGCTAGCTTGAAAATGGTCGCGATGGAGAGACTGCACGCAACGGCGAGCGCGAGAAAGAGCATGCAATCCTACTCGACAACCGTGTAGTAACGCAGACGCGACGGCTCCAGCGACACATCTCGGATCGGGAGGTCTGCCGGGAGCTGCGGAAAAGGACTGACCGTCCCGGTCGTGTCGCGAGCAATGTTGGCGTAGGGGACGAACGCGAAGAAGTCGTCCGTGGTCTGTGCTTGAGCAAAGAGCGCGTCGTTCACAGGCACCCGATAGGTTGCAGTCACGCGGCTGGGGAGCAAACGGACAGCCTGCACACCAGGCGGCACGCCGACCACCTGCACCACGAGTTCGCGCGTCGCCTGTGTGAAGCGGTCCACCCGCACCGCCAGCCTCGTCTGAGTGCGATCTATTTCGACCAGCGCGGCTAGCGTGTCTTCAAGGGCAACCTGGATTTCGAACGACGCGTCGAGATCGTCCATGTCCACGGGGACGGTCGGCCACGCCACCAAGTCACGCAGGATGGTGCGCGCACCGACCACCCGCACCGAGTCGGGCTGCAAGTTCGGCGACTCGAGATACTCGTGGTCAGCATCCAGTTCGAGAGCCCCACGTAGTTGCACAGGGACGCGCTTCTCCACTTCCTCGTCGAGGTCGAGGGGTAGCACCGTGGGTACGATACTCTGGACCTGCACACCCGTGGGCAACCGTCCCATCTCGCTGGCCGCGCTCAGCAGGTTGATGCGGTCTTCCTCGGCATCGACGGTCAGGACCGGGGGGTTGCGGCTCAGCGCCAGCAAGTCCCAGCCGCGCCCCTGCACGGTCACGCGTACGGGCGAGCGAGGAGGCGAGCGCAGGGCCTGACCGTCGGGCAAACGGCGCACCTCGATAGCCAGGTCTACGCCGAGGTTGTACGACTCGTCCATGCTGACACTAAACCAAAGCACCGTCGCCACCACAAGTGAAAACAGCATCGCGAAGGCACGGCGACGGGCGTCGGGCCGTTCCGCCTCGCGCGGTAGCACGCTCGCGAGAAGATCGCGCAGCCGAATGAAATAGTCGTTGGAGGCCATCAGCGGTGGGACGAGTCGGACCGTGAAAGGTACGCTGTCCTGCTCGCTCCCATTCGTCATCCCTCGTCAGCGTTGCGTGAGTCAGACTCTCAGCGTCGCGTGAGCCGGGCTCTCAGCGTCTGCAGTTCTTCCCGCGTGTAGACGCCCAGCACGAGAATGAGAAGCGGATAGCTTGCAAGCAGGGCTAGCCGAGCGCTGATCCGCTCAAGCGGTTCCCAGTCGACCGTTGCCTGGGCTATCCACCAGAGCCCCACGACGACGAGCACTACAACGACGAGCGAACGCCAGGATACCTCCAGCCCACCGACTTGGGCTGCGCGCACGAGCGTCACGGCTGCCAGGACGGCGTAGGCTATGAACGAGGTCAGCGCCGCGCCTAGCCCGCCGAGCGTCGGGATCGCCACGGCGTTGAGCGCTAGGTTCAGCGCCGCCGCCCCAGCCACGGCGCCTGCGATGGTGCCCGTGGCCTGGTGGGCGTAGAGCACGTTCATTCCGACGAAGTAGAGCCCGTAGACTAGAAAACCGAGGGCAATGGGCAGCACGAGCAGATCAGCCTGAAGGTAGAGCGGGTTGGGCGAGAGCCAAGCCGTCACGTCAAGCGTAAACAGAGCGAGTCCGAGCACGCCCCATCCTGTGACCACGGTGTAGAGGCGAGCGATGCGCTGGTGGAACGGCAGCGGTGCTCTTCGGCCCTCTGCCGCGATGGCTTTGAGCCCAAGCACGGAGAAAGCCAGGTTGAAGCTCTGCACGAAAAGCATGTTGATGACGCCCCCGAACTTCGCAGCCAGCCCGTAGACGGCAACGACCTCCGCATCAGCAAAGGCCTTCAACATGTAGCGATCGCCCGCGTTGAGCGCGATGCTGGCGACGGCCGCGAACGCGAGTGGAACGCCGAGCTTCAGGAGCGGGCGCACGAGCCGGGAGTCCCACTCCCAGCGCAGGGTTCTCAACAGCCCACCCCCCAGCAACAGTACGGCTCCTGTGGCGGCGAGCACGAAGCCCTGCATCACGCCCACGAGCCCGGAGTCCCGGACGGCGAGGAAGTAGACCACGCCGCCCAGGAGCAAGCCGATCTCGGTGAGTGCGGCCAGGGCGAACAACCCAGCCCGCTCCCGCACGCGCAGGACCACATAGGGCACGGCCGCCACCACCTTGAGCCCTGCATAGGCGCCCATCAGCCAGACGGCCAGGGTGGCCTCCGCGTCGTCGAGGAGAAAACCCGCAAGTGGGCGCGCAGCCGCTCCAACAAGCACCACGGCACCTACCCCGCACAGCGACGAGGCTGCCAATGCCGTCGTCAGCAAGGCGTCCCGCCGGTTGGCGTACGACTGATCGGTAGCGAGCTTCAGCAGGCCCGACCCGATACCGAGCCCTGCGACAATCACCAGCACCTGCGCCGTCGTTTCGAGAAGGACGAGGTAGCCGTATTCCGCCGCTGTGAGTAGATCTGGGTCGAGGTAGAAGCCGAGCAGCAGCAACCCTGCTGCCTTGACGCCCAGGTTACTCAGTGCGTAGAGCCCCCCCTGCCCCAAAAGCCGTCGGAAGAGCGAGCGTTGACTAGCGTCGGCGCTCACGCCTGCACCTCGTAGCGAGAGCGCGTCGCCACATCAATGGCAGGCGGGCTCCCAACGAGGCGGTCGTAGAAATTCACCAACGCAGCACCTTCTGGTGCCCAGTGGTACCGCTCGCGGACGGCCGCCTGGCCCCGCTGACCCATCGCTTCCGCCTCGGCGGGGTGGTCTAGCAACCACTGAATCGCCCAGGCAATGCTGTCGGGGTTGAGCGGGTCGACGAGCAGTCCGCAGCCAGCGCCTTCGACAAACGGCCTGAGTTGCGCAAAGCTCGAACAGACCACAGGGATCCCTGCCGCCATATACTCGAAGAGCTTCGTTGGGTAGTTGCCGAGGTAGCGCTCGACCGGATGGAACGTCACCACGCCGACCCGAACCTGATCGAACACCCGGGCGACGGCCGGGCGGCTGAGATAGCCTAGGTAGTCCGTCCTCGCCCAGCCAGGATCGCGCTCGAGCTCGCCCTTTAGCGAAGCCGGATGGAAGCTGCCGCCGAGTTGAAGTCGTGCGCCGCCCCCTTGCGGAAGTCGGCCCATGGCGCTAATCACCTCTCTGATGCCACGCACTTCTGTAATCGTGCCGACATAGGCCACGTGCGGCGGCCGCTCGGAGAACGGCGTCGGCGCTGCTGGAATCAGTTCGTCGCGAAGCGGAAAGTTGTGGACGAGCGTGGGCCGATACGCTGCAAACCGTCGGGCGATCACCGGCTCGGCGACGATCAGCCCGTCGAACACGTTTGCGCCCAGAACTTCGAGGCTGCCATAGGCCGCACCCACGAGCGGCCTAAGCCGCTTTGGCACCCAGTGAAAGTACTGCGCCTGGCGAGGCACGTCCTCATGAAGGTCATAGACCACACGGCGGCCGAGTGCCTTGAGCGCGAGCGCGGGGACCAGCAGGTCGGCGTCGTGGAAGTGGAAGACGGCGTCCTTCGGCTGCGCAAGCGCGCGGCGAAAGACCGCCCACGTCGTCACGGTCATGCGCTCCTTGCCCGAGCGCGGCGGCTCGACCGCGAGCACTTGCACGCCATCTACCACCCCGTCATGCGTGTGCGGCACCACGTAGCGAACGTCGTAGCCAGCCTGGGCAAGCGTGCGGCATTCTTTCTGGAAGATGCGCGGATCACTGGCCTTGTGCGCCGTAGCGAGGTGGACGATGACGGGTCGGTGAGGCATACGAGCCTGAAGCGTGGCTGGAACGATAGTCAGAAAGCTACGCCGAGCCGTCCTCGACTTCGGCGCGGCGAGCTTCAACGACGTACCAGCGCGGCGTCACGCGGCGCAGCAACGGGCGCACGCCGACCGTCCATCGAGGAGGTGGGTTGGTCCAGCGCTCCCGACGCACGACCTCCCACCCCGCCTTCTCCAAGAGCCAGTCAAACTGCCAGTCCTCGAACTCATGGTAATGCCGGTCCCACGGGTCGCGTGGATTGCGATAGGCCGACGAGAACCACAGCCGCATAGGGACGGTGACGAAGAGACGCGGTGCCCGGATCGCCCGGAGCACGCCGAGCGGGTTGACGAGGTGTTCGAGGATCTCGAACGCCGTGACGGCATCGGCGTCGGCGCCTGCGACCTGCGCTACCGCCGCCTCGGGGTGCTCATCCAGGTCCGCGGTCCCTGTGAACGCGACTTCGTAGCCCCGCTTCTTCAACCGCTCGCCGAGCGTGTTGGGCGGGCCGAGGTCGAGCAGGCGCGCCGGGGCAGGGAGCGAGGTGCTGAGAAAGGCTTCGGTGCGAGCAAAACGACGGCGCAACGACGGCGTCAGCGCAGAACGGGCGGAGCTTTCGGGCGATGACATGGCAAAGGGGCGTGTCTCAGCACAGCGAACGGAGGACTCGCGCGAGACGTTGCGACTGCGCCTGGCGAGAGTACGGAGTTACAGCGCTCCGGTGAGCACCATCTACAGGAGCGCCGCCCGCCCATGCCGCGTAGTGGCGACGGACCAGCGCAGCGAGCCCCTCTCGGTCTGACCGATCCAAGAGCGTACCGCCCTTCGTCTCTTGCAGCATGGCCTCAGCATCGCCGCCGACCGGACCGAGTGCGGCCACAGGACGCCCGGCGGCCAAGTACTCGTAGAGCTTCCCGGTGATCATGCCCTGGTCGAGCAGGAACGGTTCGATGGAGAGCAGCAGCAGCGTCGCGGCCCTCATCGCGGCAATGGCCGCGTCGTGCGGCGCATACGGCTCGATGTCAGTGATACGGTCAAGACCTCGGGCGGCGAGGCTCCTGCGCACCGCGTCGGCCACACTCCCCAGGAGTCGGATCCGCAGATGCGGAGTGGCGCCTTGAGCACGCAGGTCTGCGAGCGCGTCCCAGAGCGCCACCGGGTCGCGCGTCTCGTAGAGGCTACCGACGTGCGTGAGCGTAAACGTGTCCGGCAATGAGATGGGCGCGGCGTGCGCGAAGTCGTCGGCGTCGAAACCGTTGTGGACCAGGGCGACGTCACTCTCGGAGCGCCCGGCTTGCTCTGCGAGGTGCTGCCGCCACGAGGGGCTGACTGTGAGGAGCCGGCTCGCCTCGCTGAGGATGCTCTGCTCGATGCGGCGGTCGAGGGAGTTTGCCAAGCCTGTCATCGGCAACACCTCAGCCAAGGCGTGGCGGGCCCACGGGTCGCGGAAATCCGCCACCCAAGGGGTACCAAACTTCCGGTGTAGCGCGCGGCCGATGAGGTGGGCCGAGTGCGGCGGCCCCGACGTGAGCACAGCATCGATGAGACGCCCTGCCTCCTGTGCTTCCTTGATGACGCGCTTCCCGGCACGCACGGCAAACGGCACCCAGCCAACGCGTGCGTCGGGCACGAACACGTTGGCCCGGACGAACCGCGCCGTCCGCTCGACAAGCGATGGAGTCTGCTCCACAGCACCCACCGTCACGGCGTCAGACTTCGACTTCCCCGTAGCCCTCGCGTAAATGCCGAACGGGTCGAGGGCGGCAGTACGGTAGACACGGATGCCCGCCGGAATGTCGCTCGACAGCGTCGGGTCGTGGCTCGGATAGGCCCCAGCATCGACGGTGAGCACCGTGGGCTGCCAGCCGAGCGCCGGGAGGTACTTCACAAACTTGAGCACCCGCTGGACGCCCGGCCCACCCGAGGGCGGGAAGTAGTAGGCTACGACCAGCAGGCGGCGCATGCGGTGAGGCGGTGAGGCGGTGAGGCGGTGAGGCGGTGAGGCGGTGAGGCGGTGAGGCGGTGAGGCGGTGAAAGATGCGCGTCCCACGTCCGCCGTCAAGCTAGTTCACCCGCGTCCCGGCCTCGCCCCTTTGCTCTTCACGCTATTCTCTTCCTCCTTCACGCCCGCTGTCCAGGAGCGCGTCGAGGTCAGCCTCAGAGAGGACCGGGATCCCAAGCGCTTGTGCTTTGTCGAGCTTCGAGCCTGCGCGCTCTCCGGCGACCAGCAGGTCCGTCTTGGTCGTGACGCTGCTCGTCACCTTCGCGCCGAGGCCCTTGAGTTGCTGCTTCGCCTCCGAGCGCGTGCGGCCGGAGAGCGAGCCCGTAAGCACGACCGTCTTGCCCGCGAGCGGCGGTCCTTCGCCGCCTTCGGAAGCAACCACCGGCTCCTCTTCGGGTAGCCGAACCGTATTGACGCCTAGACTGCGGAGCGCATCGACAAGCTGCTGATTCGGCGCGTGATCGAACCACGCGCGGACCGCCTCAGCAATCTCAGGGCCGACGCCTGGAATGGCCGTCAACGTCTCCACATCGGCAGCGGCGAGATCAGCGAGGGAAGCGTATTCCTCCACGAGTGTCTCGGCGACGGTCTCGCCGACGTGCCGGATGCCGAGCCCGAAGAGGAGGCGCCGCAGCGGTCGTGCTTTCGACGCCTCGATGCCCGCCAGGAGGTTCTCGACCTTTTTATCTTTGTAGCCGTCGAGCGCGAGCAATGCGTCTTGGCGCTCCGCGAGCCGGTATAGGTCGTCCAGGTGCCCAACGAGCCCTTCTTCGACGAGTTGGACGGCCACCTTCTCGCCCAACCCAACGATGTCCATCGCGCCGCGGTGGGCGTAGTGCTGCACCAGCCGCTTGAGTTGCGCCGGGCACGAGGCATTGACGCAGTACGTGTCGGCCTCGCCATCTGCTCGCTCGATAGGCTGGCGGCAGGATGGGCAGATAGTCGGGGGTTCGTACACCTTTTCGTCGCCGGTCCGTGCGTCCACGACGGGGCCAACGACGGCCGGAATCACGTCGCCTGCGCGCTTGACGACAACGAGGTCCCAGATACGGATGTCGCGGTCGGCGAGGTAGTCTGCGTTGTGGAGCGTTGCCTTCGAGACGGTCACCCCGCCGATACCGACGGGGTCGAGGTCGGCGACCGGCTTAATCGCGCCGGTCCGCCCGACGTTGTGGTCGACGCCGAGCAGGCGAGTCGTGGCCTCACGCGCGGGGAATTTGAACGCGATGGCCCAGCGCGGCGCGTTCGCCACGTTGCCCAGCTTGGCTTGCAGCGCGAAGTCGTCCACCTTGACGACGACGCCGTCGATCTCGTAGTCGAGCGCGGTCGGGTCGTCACGGCGTGCCGTCCAGGCCTCGCAGAACGCGACAACCTCGTCGATGGAGGCGAACCGCCGCGTCTCCGGGCTCACGGGCAAGCCAAGCGTCTGGAGTACGTTGAGCGCCTCTTGCTGACCAGATGGGGACGATCCGTCGCCGAAGTCGCTCGGGCCGAGGCCGTAGGCAAAGAAGCTCAGCGGCCGCTGCGCCGTCACGTTTGGGTCGAGTTGGCGGAGGCTCCCGGCGGCGGCGTTGCGCGGGTTCGCGAACGTCTTGGCTCCCTCGGCAGCCAAGCGATCGTTGAGCGCGTCGAAGTCTGTCGTGCCCATGTAGACCTCGCCTCGGACCTCGATGCGCGCTGGTGAGCGTGGGGCCGCAGGCGAAGCGGCGAAGAGATCGCCGGGGGGAGCGGCGGATGTGGAGGAAGGCGAGGCAAGCCGCAACGGGATCGCCCTGACCGTCCGAACGCCCGCCGTGACGTTTTCCCCGACCGTGCCGTTGCCGCGTGTTGCTGCAAGCGTGAGCACGCCTTGCTCGTAGGTCAGCGCCATCGCCAGCCCGTCGATCTTCAACTCGGCAACGAGCGCAGGCTGTGCCGGCTCGTCTTTTGTCCCGATGTCCTCGTCAGCCAGCTTGCGTTGGATGCGCTCGTACCAGGCGCGCAGTCCGTCACCGTCGAAGGCATTGCCGAGCGAGAGCAAAGCTTCCGGGTGGCGCACCTTCTCGAACCGGTCGAGCGGGTCGCCGCCGACCCGGTGGGTGGGCGAGTCGGGCGTGACAAGCGTGGGAAAGCGCGCCTCGATGCCTTTGAGTGCATGGAAGAGGCGGTCGTACTCGGCGTCGGCGATGAGCGGGGCGTCATCGCGGTAGTAGCGGGTGGCATGTCCACGGATTAGCGGCCGTAGGAGGTCTGCCTCGCGGTTCGCCGCGGCCTCGTCCAACGTGTAGATGTCGGTGTTAGCCACCCTTGCCAGCGCGGCCTTCGTCTCTGCCACCAGACGCGCCGCCACGGTGGGACCTCCCTGTCGTCCTGCTGTATCCATGCTGCTAGGCTCTGTCTGGAAAATGTGAGGTAACTTCGGCGCTTTTCCAAGCCACGCCGATGCCACCCAAGCGACACGCC
>JBCBNX010000026.1 GCA_039821555.1 Bacteroidota bacterium | reverse complement strand
GCGCTCCTCGTGCGCCTTTCGGAGACGCAAACGGCGTCTCGTGAGCACCTGACCCGATCAATGTCCACACGCCCTAGTCGACGCACAGTCGAGGCACGGTCCGGCCGTCCTACAACCTGGGGTCGACGGGGTCGGATTCGAGGGCGAGCACCCCAAAGGCGCAGGCGTGGACGCGGCGCAGCGGCTCCTGGCGGACGAACCGCTCCAGCCCTTCTACGCCGAGCGCGAACTCCCGCAGCGCGAGCGAGCGCTTGCGCTTGAGGCCGCGCCGGCGCAGCCGCTCCAGGTGCTCGGGCCGCGTGTATTCCGGGCCGTAGATGATGCGGAGGTATTCGCGCCCCCGACACTTCACGGCGGGCTGGATGACGCCGCGCTTGCCCTGCGCGATGAAGTCGAGCGGCTTGACGACCATGCCCTCGCCGCCCGCCTTGGTCATGGCGGCCCACCACGCTGTCGCGGCCTCGACGGCCTCCGGGTCAGTCACGTCCACGACGCGCACAGCGGTCGGGTGCAGCGTCTCGTCGCCCGCCGCCACGAGGTTGGCGAGCGTGTCCATGTGCCAGCCGTGGTCCTGGTCGACGTGCACCGCGCCCTCCGTCGCCAGCAGGTGAAACGGCGCGAGCCGCAGGTCGTCCACGCTCTCGACAGGCCAGCAGTAGCCGCGATAGGCCGTGGTGAAGCGCTCGGCGTCGGCGAGGCGAGTGCGGGTCTGCTGGAGAAGGTTTGTCACGTCGAGGCCGGTCTCGTTGGCCTGCGCGAGCACGTCCACCACCTCCGGCAGCGCGGCGCGGGCGGCGGCTCCGGTGGCGGCATACTGCTGACGCAGGAGCGCCTGCGCCTTCGCGCTCCACGGCATCAGCTCGGCGTCGAGCACGGCCCAGTCGGTGCTGAAACGCTCCCAGAAGCCCGCCGCGTTCATCGCCTGCCGCACGCGGTCGAGCAAAGCGGTTTCGACGGTGCGGTCCTCGAAGAAGCGGCGGCCCGTGCGGGTGTAGACGATGCCGTCCTCGCCTGTATCGACACCAAAGCGGCGCGCAGCGGCCTCGGCATCGCGGCACACCACCACGACGGCGCGACTGCCCATGTGCTTCTCCTCGCACACGACGGTCGTCTGGCCACGCTCGCGGTAGTAGGCGAAGGCCTCGGCCGGGTGCTCTAGGTAGCCCTCGCGCGTGCTCGTCTCCACAGGCGACATCGTCGGCGGGAGGTAGACGAGCCAGCGTGGGTCGGCGGCGAAGCGGCTCATCACCTCCAGCGCGGCCGTCGCCTGCTCCTCGCGGATCGTGACCGTTGGGCGCAGACGCGTCGTGATGCGCTGCTTGCCTGCCACGTCAGCGAGGTCAAGGTCTTGGTCAAGGAGTTGCTGCGCCGTGAGATCAGTGCTGTCGGCAGGCGTTTCGAGGAAGGGGCGTGCTGGCTCCGCGTAGGTCTCGGCGGCGGGCACCGACACGAGTTCGCGCTCGGGCCAGCGGAGCGCTGTGAGCTGCCCCCCGAAAACGCAGCCTGTGTCGATGTTGATTGTGTCGTTGAGCCACTCGGCGTGCGGGACCGGCGTGTGCCCGTAGACGACGGACGCGCTGCCGCGATACTCCGCCGCCCAGTTGTGGCGGACCGGCAGGCCGAACTCGTCGGTTTCGCCGGTCGTCTCGCCATAGAGCGCGAAGTCGCGCACGCGCCGCGACGTGCGGCCCTGCAGGTCCTCGCGCATCCCGGCGTGCGCCACCACGAGGCGACCCTCGTCGAGAACGTAGTGGCTCACCAGCCCGCTGAGGAAGTCGGCCATGCCGCGCTCGAATGCGGGGCGCGCCTCGTCAGGCAGCGCGGCGATCTCGTCGAGCGTCTGCTGCAGCCCGTGCGCCACCTTGACCTTCCGGCCGCGCAGCTTCCGCACGAGTTTGTCGTCGTGGTTACCGGGCACGGCGAGCGCGGTGCCAACTTCCACCATCGCACGGACGCGCCGGTAGACGCCGAGGCTGTCGGGGCCGCGGTCCACGAGGTCGCCCACGAAGAACGCCTGCCGCCCCTCGGGATGACGCAGCGCCGGGACGCCGTCGAACACGTGCGCGGGGTCCTCCGTGTAGCCAAGCTCAGCCAGCAGCGCGTCGAGTTCGGCGCGGCAGCCGTGCACGTCGCCAATGAGGTCAAACGGGCCGTGCTCGTCGCGCTTGTCGTTCCAGAGCCGCGTCCGCTCGATGGTCACCGCGTCGACCTCCTCGGGCGTGGTGAGCACGTGGACGTAACGAAAGCCTTCTTTGCGGAGGTGCCGCAGCGAGCGCTTCAGGTCGCGGAGGTGGTTGCGCACGACGTGCGGGCCGAAGCCGCGGTCAGGCCGCGCGTCGTTGCGGGCCTGGCAGACGGCTTCCGGCAGGTTGAGCACGATGGCGACGGGCAGCACGTGGTACTGCTTCGCGAGCTTGAGCAGCCCTTTGCGCGCGAACGCCTGCACGTTGGTCGCGTCCACGACGGTGAGCCGCTTGCGCGCCAGCCGCTTCGCCGCGACGTAGTGCAGCACGTCGAACGCGTCCTGCGAGGCGTCCATGCTGTTCTCGTCGTCGGAGACGAGCGCGCGGCAGGTGTCCGACGAGAGCACCTCGGTCGGCTGGAAGTGCCGCGCGGCGAACGTCGACTTGCCCGACCCGCTCGGGCCGATCAGTACGACGAAGGCAAACTCGGGAATCTGGATGGTCATACGGGCACCTCGCCGTCAGTCAGGGTCACGTCAGAGGCCATGGTGTCAGTCCGCTCGAAGACAGCCATCTGCGACGGCGCGCCGCGCGTCGGGTCCTCGGGGCCGATGGGTAGAAAGCGGACGGCATAGCCGTGTGCGTCGGCGAGGCGCGTACCCCACGCGGCGAACTCGGCGCGCGTCCACTCGAAGCGATGGTCAGGGTGGCGAAACTGGCCCGCAGGCAGGCTCTCGAAGAGCGCGTTGTACTCCTGGTTGGGCGTCGTCACGACGACGGTGCCAGGGCGCGCGTGGGCGAAGACGGTCCGCTCGAACGCGGCCAGCCGTGGCGCGTCGAGGTGTTCGATCACCTCCACCACGGCGGCAGCGTCGAAGCCGTCGAGGCGACGGTCGCGGTAGAGCAGCGAGCCGTGCAGGAGCCGGACCCGCCGCTGCTGGCGCTCAGGCCGCCGGTCGAGCCACGCCTTTGCCCGTTCGAGCACCCGCACGGACACGTCCATCCCGACGATCTCGGTGAACTGGGCATCGTCCATGAGCCGCCGGACCAATTTGCCCTCGCCACAGCCGAGGTCGAGCACGCGCTGCGCGCCCGCCGCCTTGAGCACGTCGACCGCCGCGTCGAGGCGCTGGTCGTGAAGCCGCATCGGCTGCTCGACGGCCTCTTTCTTCGCCGCCTGGGCGTCGTCGTCGGGCAGCGCCGAGTCGTCGGCCTCAGCGAGGCGGGCGAGCGCGTCGCGGGCGAGGCCGCCGAAGCGGAGATACCGGCGCGTGATGAACGCGCGCTCGGGGTGGCCCGGCAGCCACGCCGCGCCCTTATCGAGCAGCTTGTCGACCTCGTCCTCGCCGACGTAGTAGTGCTTCGCACCGTCGAGGACGGGGATGAGCACGTAGAGGTGCGAGAGCAGGTCGGCGAGCCGGACGGTGTGGCGGAGCGTGACGGTGAAGTACGGGCTGTCGCCCCACTGTGGAAACGTCTCGTCCAGCGGGTGTCCCGTCGCCTCGACCTCGTAGCCGAGCGGCTCGAAGAGGCGGCGGAGCACGTCGGCCCCGCCGTGGCAGGGCACCACCGCCAGCCGCGCCTCCAGCGGAATCGGCGTCTCCACAAGCGCGGGTCGGTCTTTGCAGCGCCCGCCCATCGCTGTGCCGAACACCTTCGAGAGCGCCACGCTCAGAAACGACGACGCAACGTAGGGGCGGTCGTTGACGTACTGCGCCAGCGTCGCGCCCTGCCCGCGCACGAGCCCGATGGGATCCACGTCCAGCAGCAACGCCGCCATGCAACGCACGTCGCTCACCTCGGGGTAGAACACGTGCGCCTGCCCGAACGGGAGGTCGAACGTCTGCACCCGCGCCGGGTGTTTGTGGAGGAGGTACCCCAGGTCCGTCGCCGGGCTGTGAGTCGTCGTGAGAGTCAGGAGCATCGTTGGAACACACAAAAGCGGTGCGACATCGCTGCCGCACCGCTTGGCTACGAGAGCATGTTGGGAGCCGCTAGGCCGTTTCGAGCGCGTTGTTGAGGAACTCGCGCAAGACGTAGTGGAGGATGCCGCCGTGGCGGTAGTACTCCACCTCGACCGGCGTGTTGAGCGCCACGACCACATCGAAGCTCACGGTCGCACCGTCGGCCTTCGTGGCGGTGATCGTGAGCGGCTCGCCGGGCTTCACGTCGTCCGTGACGGGGATGTCGAAGTGCTCGGAGCCATCGAGGCCGTAGGTGTCGAGGCTCTCGCTGGCCTTGAACAGCAGCGGCAGCACGCCCATCCCGACGAGGTTGGAGCGGTGGATGCGCTCGAAGCTCTGCGCGACCACGGCGCGCACGCCGAGGAGGATCGTGCCCTTGGCGGCCCAGTCGCGCGAGGAGCCCATGCCGTAGTCGTTGCCCGCGAAGACGACCAGCGGCGTGCCGTCGGCCTTGTACTTCATCGCAACGTCGTACATGTAGCCCTGCTCGCCCTCGGGGAGGTAGGTGCTGTGACCGCCCTCGGTGCCCGGCGCCATGCGGTTGCGCAGGCGGATGTTGGCGAACGTGCCACGCGTCATCACGCGGTCGTTGCCACGGCGGCTACCGAACGAGTTGAAGTCCCTGGGCTTGACGCCGCGCGCCTCCAAGAACTCGCCAGCCGGCTCGCCCTGCGGGATCGCGCCCGCCGGGGAGATGTGGTCCGTCGTGACCGAGTCGCCTACCTTGACGAGTGTCCGCGCGCCATGGATCGGCGCGATGGTCGGGGCCTCCGGCGTCACGTCGAGGAAGAACGGCGGCTCCTGGATGTAGGTGCTCTCGTCGCTCCAGCCGAACTGCTCGCCGCCGTTAACCGGCATTGCGTTCCAGCGCGGGTTCGAGTTCTCGATGTCGTCGTACTGCTCGGCAAAGTGCTCGGGCTTGACGGCCTGGGCAATGGCGTCGAGGATCTCCTGCTGGCTGGGCCAGATGTCCTTCAGGAAGACATCGTTGCCGTCGGCGTCTTGGCCGAGCGCGTCGTTCTGGAGGTCGATGTCGACCGTTCCGGCGAGCGCGTAGGCGACGACGAGCGGCGGGCTCGCGAGGTAGTTGGCCTTGACGTGGCTGTGGATGCGGCCCTCGAAGTTGCGGTTGCCCGAGAGCACGCCCGCCACGATGAGGTCGCCGTCCTCGATGGCGCTCTGCACGGCGTCCGGGAGCGGCCCCGAGTTGCCGATGCAGGTCGTGCAGCCGTAGCCGACGAGGTCGAAGCCGAGCGCGGCGAGGTCGTCGAGGAGGTCGGCTTCGCGGAGATATTCGGTCACGACGCGGCTGCCGGGGGCGAGGCTCGTCTTGACGTAGGGCTTCACCGTGAGGCCCTTCGCGCGGGCGTTGCGGGCGAGCAGCCCCGCGCCGAGCATTACGCTCGGGTTGGAGGTGTTCGTGCACGACGTGATGGCGGCAATCGCCACGTCGCCGTGCTTCATGTCGAAGGCGCGGCCCTGGTCGTCACTGTAGCGGCCCGTGTTCGCGAGCGCGTCCTCCTTCAGCCCGAAGCCCTGCGGGCTAGCCGGGCGCGTGAGGCTCTCCTTGAACTCGCGCTGCACGTCGCCGAGCACGATGCGGTCCTGCGGGCGCTTCGGGCCCGACATGCTCGGCTGCACGTCGCCGAGGTCGAGTTCGAGGACGGAGGCGAACTGCGGGTCGGGCGTGTCGTCGGTGCGGAAGAGGCCCTGCAGCTTCATGTAGCGGCCCACCTTCTCGACGAGGTTCGGGTCGCGCGCGGTGCGGCTGAGGAAGTCGAGCGTCTCCTGGTCGACGGGAAAAAAGCCCATCGTCGCGCCATATTCGGGCGCCATGTTGGCGATCGTCGCGCGGTCGGGGAGACTCATTGCCGAGAGGCCCTGGCCGAAGAACTCGACGAACTTGCCGACGACGCCGTGCTGGCGCAGCATCTGCGTGACGGTGAGCGTGAGGTCGGTCGCCGTGACGCCCTCGCGGAGGTGCCCCTTGAGGCGGAAACCGACGACCTCCGGCATGAGCATGTAGATCGGCTGACCGAGCATGGCCGCCTCGGCTTCGATGCCGCCGACGCCCCAGCCGAGCACGCCGAGGCCGTTGATCATCGTCGTGTGGCTGTCCGTGCCCACGAGCGTGTCGGGGTAGACGATCGGCAGGCCCTCGGGCGCTTCCTTTTCGAGGACCGCCGTGGCGATGTATTCGAGGTTCACCTGGTGGCAGATGCCGCGCTCGGGCGGGACCACGAAGAAGTTCTCGAAGGCGTCGGCGCCCCAGCGGAGGAACTCGTAGCGCTCGCGGTTGCGCGTGAACTCGATGTCGGCGTTGAGTTGCAGCGCCTCGGGGATGCCAAACGTGTCGACCTGCACCGAGTGGTCGATGACGAGGCTGACCGGCACGCGCGGGTTGATCTCGGCGGCGTCGGCGCCGTTGCGCGCCATCGCGCTGCGGAGCGCTGCGAGGTCCACGACGGCCGGGACGCCGGTGAAGTCCTGCAGGAGCACGCGGCCGGGCTGGTACGGGATCTCGACCTGCGCCGGGGCGGCGGGGTCGTAGGACGCCAGGTTCTTGACGTCGTCCTCGTTGATGAGGCGCCCGTCGAGGCCGCGCAGGGCGCCTTCGAGGAGCACCTTGATCGAGAACGGGAGGCGGTCGATGTCGTAGCCCTGTTCCCTGAGGGCGTCGAGGCGGTAGTAGTAGGCCGTGCCGGAGCCGGTGTCGAAGGTGTCGCGGGCACCGAAGGCGTCGTGCACGGAAGCGTCGTAGGCCATGCTGCTAAAGGAATCGGTTCGTCGGGGGGAAACGTCGGAATGTAGTAGCCTGCGCGAAATTTCGCTGGTGAATTATCGTGCGAGGATGGGGAATACCCTGATACCGGGCGGGTGCACGTGGGTTGCGCGCTGTTCGCCGCCGACGGGCAGCCGGCGACGGGGGGCCACCAAATGTTTGCGAGGAACGCACCGGCCCGCTCTCGACGAGTTCACCGGCGCGCAGGTCGGTGTACTTTTTGATGATGCTCTTGGCCCCAGCCTGTGACCGCTGGGTCTTTGCTTTTTCGAGGTCATTCCGCCACCCCCGATGCTCACATGTACATGGCTGCGCCCCCGCTTGGTCGGGAGCGTGCTCGCTCTACTCTTCTTTTTTGGCACCGCCGCGCCCATCCTGGCCCAGCGCGACGCGTTGGTTCCCGCCGCTATGCAGCGCACCGCGCTCGACGCCGCCCAGTCCACGGCGCTCGCCCGGCTCGACGCTCAGCCGACGACGGCGCGCGTCTCGTTCGTACGCATTCGCCTCGATGCGCTCGAAGCCAAAGCGTCGACGCGCTTCGACCTCGGCCGGGAAACCATCGTGCTGCCCGAGGTGAGCCTGACGCGCCGGGCCCCAGCCGACGCCTCGTGGTCCGGCCACACCCGCGACTATCGCACGACAGCGAACCTGGTCGTTCGGGCGGAGGGCGTCACCGGGTCGATCCGGACGCCGCGCGGCCTCTACCAGCTCCGCCCGCTCGGCGACGGTCTCCACGCGCTCATCGAGGTGGACGAGGCCGCGTTCCCGCCCGACCACCCGTCTGACTACGAGGCCTTTTTGGAAGCCTATGGCCAGCGCGACCGCGACGCTGCGATCCCGGGCACCCCGGAGCCTCACCAACACGACACACGTCAGCACGGCTCAGCCCATCCGTCGCACCGCCACGAGGCCAGCCACGAAAGCCCTGCAGGCGCACGTCAGGCCGCGGCCTCCATCGGCGTGGTGGTCGCCTACACGCCGACGGCGACGACCGAGGCGGGCGGCACTGCCGCCATCGAGGCCCTCGCCCAGCTCGCCGTCGACGAGACCAACACAGCCTACACCGCCAGCGGCATCCTCGCGAGCCTCTCGCTCGTCCACATCTACGAGACCACCGACGACAACTCCTCCGACTTCGGCACCGACCTCAACGACTTCACCATCGAGGGAGGCAGCAACACCAAGTTCGACGGCATCGAGGGGCTGCGCGACACCTTCGGCGGCGACTTTGCGGTGCTGCTGCGCGGAATCGGCGGCTCGTGCGGCCTGGCCTGGGTGGGCTCGGACTCGTCGCTGGCCTTCTCCGTGACCGCCTGGAACTGCGCGACCGGCAACTACACCTTCGGCCACGAGATCGGCCACAACATCGGCGCCCGACACCACACTGAGAACGACCCTACGGAGACGCCCTTCGTCTACGGGCACGGCTACATCGACGGTCCCAACGACTTCGGCACCATCATGCACTCGCGGAGCAACAGCGACGCGTGCGCCGGCAACTTCTGTACGCGCATCCAGCGCTTCTCGGCCCCCGACAAGCCCTTCAACGGCAACCCGACCGGCGACGAGGAGCTGCGCAACGTGGCGCGCGCCACCAACCAGCGCGCGAACACCATCGCCAGCTTCAAAGGCACCGCCGTCGAGGCCACCCTCAGCGCGTCCGGCGGCCCCATCGAGGTGGGCCTGACCGAGGGCACCAGCACGACGGCCAGCATCACGCTCTCCAACACGGGCGCAGGCACGCTCTACTACGAGGCCGCCACCCGGCAAGAGGACGGGGCCGTGCCCGCAGGCACCACGAACTATGTCTACGCCACCAGCGACGATGTGGGCGGACCAACGGCGAGCTTCACCGACATCTCCGGCACAGGCACGCAGTTGCTCGGCGGCATCAACTCCAACGAAGTCCTCTCCACGGTCGCGCTGCCGTTCTCGTTTCCCTACTTCGGGACGAGCTACACCTCGATCCGAGTCAGCGACAACGGGTTCGTCACAGTCGACACGGGCTTCAACAGCGCGACCCAGACGCCAGAGCCCCTGCCGTCCCTGTCCGCAGCCGATGGTGTGATCGCGGCCTACTGGGCCGACCACTTTCTATGGTCCACGCCGCCGAGCAGCATCTACTTTCAGGACATGGGCGATGGGCGGTTCATCGTGCAGTGGAACGACATCGCGCGCATCTTCGGCGGCGGGTTCGTCAACTCGAACCGGCTCAGCACCTTCCAGATCATCCTGCACAACGATGGCACCATCGAGTTCCAGTACGATGATCTCGAAGGGACGGTCAACGACTTCACCGGCGTGACCATCGGGATCGAGAGCGGAGACAACACCACGGGCCTTCTCCTCGACTACCTCGGCGGGTTTGCCAAGGACAACTTCGCGATCGAGTTCACGCCGGCTGCCGAGTGGCTCTCCTTCACCGCCCCGGCGTACGGCGCGGCCGACGACGCCACCTTCGACGACTTCTCCGTCGCGATCGACGCCACAGGGCTGAGCGCGGGCACCTACACGGGCGCGATCACGCTCACCTCCAACGGGACCGGGACCGCCCTGACCACCGTGCCAGTCACGCTCAACGTCCTCGGCACGGACTACACCTTCCAGGACGGCTTCGGCTGGCGCATGCTCACCGCCCCGACCGGCGGCACGACCGTGGCCGACCTCGCCGGGCAGAACCTCGTCCAGGGCGTACCGGGCTTCTACGCGACCGCAGCGGCCAACCTGTACGTCGGCTACGACGGGACGGCCTTCGTCAAGCCGACAGCGTCCAACGAGGCACTCGCGTCCGGCCAGGGCTTCATCTGGTACCTGTACGACAACGACCTCGACCCCGACGCGGGCGACCCGAACAACAGCGAGAGCATCGCGCTCCCGATGTCGATCTCGTTCGAGGGCAGCGAGCCGCTGGCTGCCGTGAGCGTCCCCACGCTGCACGCGGACGGCGACGGCTGGAACCTGCTCGGCAACCCTTTCGCCGCGACGCTGGACGTAAGCAACATCGCCACGTGGGACGGGTCTGTCACGCTCGCCAGCAACGTCGGGCAGATGTGGCAGTGCACCCCGGACGCGTCGCCGACGGTGGAGTGCATCGGGAGCTACGTCACCACGACAACCGCGAGCAACGAAGTGCCGGTGTGGCAGGGCGTGTTCTACCAGGCCTCCGGGGCTGGCACGCTGGAAGTCCCGCTCGACGCGCGCGGCACGTCGCAATCGCGCGAGGCGGCGTCCCCGCTCGTCGCCTTCCGCCTGGACGTCACCGATGCCACCTCCGGGCTGCGGCGCACCGACCAAGCCGCGGTGCTCTACCTCGCCGAGGACGCCTCCGAGGGCGTCGGGGTGTGGGACGCCGAGAAGCTGACGCCGCTGACCTACCCGTACGTCGCGCTCGCCTTCGAGCAAGAGACTGAGGACGGCACGCGCCTGCTCGCGCAGGATGGCCGCCCGCTCGGCGTGACGGACGCCTACACGATCCCGCTCGTCGTGAACGCCGCGGGCATCGCGGGCGATGCCACGCTCACCTGGCCGCGCTCGTCGCTGCCCGAAGGCTGGCGCGTGCTGCTCACCGATCGGGTCACAGGAACGAGCGTGGACCTGGACGAAGCCGCCGCTTATTCGTTTGAGATCAGAGGGACGGGAGCCTCGTCTGGCTCGCCTGACCAGCGCCTCGGCATTGCGGGCCGCGCTGGCGTCTCGCTGCGGAGCGCGTCGGCGCCGCGCTTCGAGCTTCTCGTGCTGCCGCTGGGCGCGGTCGCCTCCGAGACGGACACCGCGCCGCTCTCGTTCGCGCTCGACGCGCCCTACCCGAACCCCGTGGCGGGCGACCTGCAGGTGTCCTACACTCTGCCCGAGGCGTCCCCGGTGCAGTTGACCGTCTACGACGTGCTCGGCCGCGAGGTGGCGGTGCTCGCGTCCGCGGCGCGGACGGCCGGTACGTGGCAGGCCGTCTGGCCGACGGCGGCCGTCGCGCCGGGCGTGTACGTGCTGCGCCTGGAGACCGAGCAGGGCGTCCGCACGCGCAAGGTGACCGTAGCCCATTAATGCGGGCACATTGGTGCAGACGGGGCTGCCAGGGCCCCCGTAGCCAGTGAAATCTCCGCGCGCGGAGGGGAGGCCCACCCTCCGTGCGTATACTTGGAGTCCGCCTGGGGCTATAGCTCAGTTGGTAGAGCGCTGCAATCGCACTGCAGAGGTCAGCGGTTCGAATCCGCTTAGCTCCACACCACCGCGCCCCTCCGATGCCCGCACGGCCCTCGGAGGGGCGCTTTTCGTTGCAGCACCGTGCGGGACGGATGGCCGAGGCGCGCCGCCTAGCGCACGACGGACAGGTGTCCCGTCTCCACGCCGAACCCTGTTTCCGCGCGCCAGAGATAGAGCCCGCTCGTCAACGCGTGAGCATCCAGGGCTAGGCCGTGCCACCCCGCTCCCAGTCGCCGGTCGACCACGATGGCCACGCGGCGGCCGGTGAGATCGTAGAGCGCTACCCGGACGGGGCTCTCCGAGCGGAGGTAGAGCCGGAGCGTGGCGACTCCCCGAAGCGGGTTCGGGTACACCTCGACCACGAACGGCGAGACCGGCTCGACCCCAGCGGATGCAGCACCGGCTACAGGCGCGTCAGCCGGGACCGCCTCATCCGCCTCTGCGGGCGACTTCGTCTCCGGGGAGGACTCCCCTTCTACGGACGCTGCCACCGCCTCTTTATCACCAGTCAGGCTGGTCGAAGCACGCTCGTCTTTCACGTCGTCAGACGAGGGCGTCCCCGCGTCAGACACCGGCTTCCCGGCGACTTCAGCATCCACTACGCGTGTGTCTGTTGGCTTACCCGACTGCGCTGTCTCATTCGGCGGTCTCGGCTCTGTGCCCGTGTCCTCGTTGGGCATGGCATCGCGCATGGCGTCGGGCTCGGCGTCCATGAACATGCCCTCTTTCGCATCAGAACGCTCGTCTGTCGCAGCCACTTCGTCATTTACGGCCCCCTCGTTCGTCGCGCGCTGGCCTGCCAGGTCCGTGGCGATGAACAGCGTGCTCTCGTTGCCTGCCACATCGATAGCCACGAGGGTGCCGCGGCCCGGCTTGCGGGTGATGGGCTGCACGCGGAACGAGGCCGACGGCGCACCCGGGAGATCGCCCACGACGGTGAGGCGCAGGTTGACCGCGTCACGCAGGGTGATCGAGGCGAGCCCGGTGTCGGCCGGGCGGTCGTCGCGCGCCGTGCCCTCGAAGGTGGACGCCCCGTAGCTCCCGGCTAGGATTGGCGGTGCGGTGTCGCCGCTCACAGGACTGAGTTCGAGGAAGAGCGTGCCAGTATTGCCCGCGATGTCGGTGGCAACCACTGTGCCCGCGCCGGGCTGGGCGGCGTCGGTGAGTTCGACGCTCAGCGAAACCTGGGGGTCGCCCAGCGTGAAGGGGCTCACGGTGAGCGTGAGGTTGGTCGCGTCACCCGCGAGCGTCACTGTGGCGATGCCTGAGTCGTTCGAGTCACTATCGCTGGCAGTACCCGTCCACACCGTGCCCGCGGCGCTGCCTGCGAGCGTCGGCGCTGCGACATCGCTCTCGGAATCGAGGGTTACGGTGACGTCGTTGTTGCTCACGTCGCTCTCGCCCTCGCGCACCACGAGGTCCTGCACCTGGAACGAGGCCGTCGCCCCGGCGGTCGCGTTGGAGAACGAGAAGACGGCGTCCTTGGCCTCGCCCGGCGCGAGGGCTCCGAGCGTGATTGTCTTTTGCGCGACGGCGAGGCCTGCCGTCGAACTGCGCACGACCCGCACCGAGGTGAGTGGGTCCGCCCCGATGTTCGACGCGGTGACGGTGATCGTGCCCTCCGTGGCGTTCGTGAAGGCGTAGGTGGCCGCCGCTGCGAGATCGAACGGAACTACGACCGCATCCAGGCTCACGAAGACCGAGTCGGCGTTGCCCGCCACGTCGGTCGCGATCACATAGCCAGAGCCCGTCACCTGCGGGTCGATCGGCGTCACGGTGAAGCTGGTGGTTGCGTCGCCCTCGGTGAACGAGTCGGTGGCGAGCGCGAGGTTGGTGGCCGCCGGGCTGAGCGCGAGCGTGGCGAGGCCGGTGTCGTTCGGCCGCCCGTCCGATGCGGTGCCGAGGAACGACGTCCCGCTGTAGCTGCCGTTGATCTGCGGGGCAAGGACATCGCCGCCGCCGGTGACGTCCACCTCGCGCACCGAGAAGACGATGGGCGTGCTGAGCTGGGTGACGGTCGACTGGGCATCGGCCTCGGGGAGGTTCGGCACCTCGGGCACGATGCTGCGCGCGAGGCGGAGGAAGCGCAGCTTGCCCTGGCTGTTGTACGACGCCGGGTTAGAGGGGTCGGTCCACGGCATCCCGCCGTTCTCGGGCGTCCCAGTGATGTAGACGTTCCCCGCTGAGGCGTATGCGGTCCGGTCGCCCGTGCACTGCTGCGTCTCGGGCGTCGTGTCGTCCTCGTAGTAGGAATAGGGATAGAGATCAGTGAGGTTGGTCTCCACCTGCCACGTCGACACCATCGAGCCCTGGTCGCCGACGAGGTAGTCCCAGTCGAGGTAGTCCTCAATGAACGCGTTGCCCGGTTCCCGTTCAGGCTGGCCGTCCACGGCGACGCCGTCCGGGAAGAGGTTGTTCGTGTAGGTCATGCCGCTGGCCTCGGGCGCGAGGTCGAACCACATGGACGCGCCGGGTCCGCTGTGCATCTGGTGCGCCATGCGGTAGACCACGAACCGCTCGTACATCTGGTAGAGCACGTAGTTGAGGCCACCGGAGTTGTAGCCCTGCGCGAAGCGGATCGCCCGGAGCGGGCCGTCCTTCTGGATGCCGAGGGTGCCGCGGGCGGCGCTGCCGGACCAGATCGTGCGCCCGCAGACGCCGTTGTTGCCGAGGGTGTTGGGCCGGGTGCCGTACTTCACCCGGTCGAGGAGGTCAGGCCCGTAGCCACCGTGGCCGTCGCTCAGGCGCAGCTCGCGCTGAATCCAGCGGTCCTCGAAAAGCGTCGAGTAGTAGGCCGTCGAGGCGGGGCTTTGTTCGGGGTTGGCGGCGAGGAAGTCGCCCTCGCCCCACTCGTCGGGCAGCGTGGGGTCAGCCTCGAAGGTGTAGGCCTGCGGAAAGTTGCCCGCGACGAGGTCAAACGTGTAGGACACGAGATCGATGCCTGCGCTCTGGTCCAGCGGCGAGGTCGGGACGAAAAGGTAGACGGCCTTGCCCTCGAACAGTACCTCGGAGACGGTGGCGGGCGCGAAGGGCGGCGCGGCGGGGTTGACCACGTCGCCGAAGAAGCGCGCCATGAGCACGAGTTCGTCGTCGGCGTCGAACCCGCGCCGGGAGTCGACCCGGATCACGGGGTCGAAGCCGGGCATCGGGTAGTCCTGCGGGGCGGTGTAGAGCAGTTGCCGCTCGCCGCCGAAGAGTTGGGCTGCGTCCGAGACGGTGCGCGGATAGTTCGACGCGGGGTCGAGCATCTCTCGCTCGTCGATCTGGAGGGGGCACTGCTGCCACGCGCCGTCGCGGAAGGCGAAGCAGACGGGCGCGGTGACGTTCGCGCCGATGAGGTCGGGCACATCCGAGCCGGTGAGGACAACCGGCCGGAAATCGACGGGCTGGGCGGTAGCCGTTGCAGCCAGAGCGGCCAGAGCGGCCAGAACGAGAGCGAGGGTGCGCATGGCTCGGAGGGGTGAAGCGATGGGCAGGGACGCGCCTCAGTTGGGCACGCAGGCGTCCGCGGGGTAGGGTCGCCTGCGTCGGGAACGAGGCCGGTGGTGGGGGTGCACAGGCTGCGACATCGTGCGGGACAACACGGGCCGGAGCGACGGCCTACTCCAGGCGCTTGGCTTTCGAACGCACCGGGCGAACGGTCATCGCCTCCGACTGAAAAGCAGGGCCCGAACTCTTCCTTGTGCAGGGGAAGCGACCGCCCATGATCAGCCCTGGAAATTCAACAGAGACAACCTACTAGTCCAAGCTAGCCAACAGGACGGCTGTATGCCCGAATCTTCGGTTACGCTTGCGTTCCATTCTTCTGCAGAGAACGAACCTCGCTGATTTCGCCGAGCAATTGGTGCAGGGATTGACTTTGGGGGGGTCCAGAATGAGGCCGAGCCGTTCGCCCCGTGAGCAGGCCTCCCTCCCCTCGCCTCCGCTTGGGCGTCGCAGGGGCCGAGGTGCACCAGCATGGCCAGCCTCGGCCCGCCGAGCAAGGGGCACGCTGAGCAACATGCAGCGCGGGCACCCGACCGAAGCCGGATGCCCGCGCGTAGCGTCGGAGGCACCTCACGGCACCTGCAGCGTCCGGGCTGCGGCTACTTCAGCAAGACCAGGTGCTCGACCTGCACCACATCGCCCGTCTGGAGGCGAGCGAGGTAGAAGCCGCTGGCCAGTCGGCTCGCATCGAACTCGATGCGGTGTTCGCCGGCCTCCAGCGCACCGTCGTGGAGACGCATCACCTGGCGGCCCAGCACGTCGTAGACGACGAGCGACACCTCGGCAGAGGCCTCCAGCGCGAAGCTGATCTCCGTGCTCGGGTTGAACGGGTTGGGGTAGGCTGCGAGGCCGCCCACCGCCGACAACTCGAAGCTCACCGTGTCTGTGTCGAGCACCGTCCCGTCTTCGAGGAGGTCACAGGTGAGGGTGTACTCCCCGGCAGCGAGGGTGCTTCCCGCGCGGGTGCGCATGCCCGAGGTCTCTCCACCGGCAGGCACGATGAACGTCATCGTCTGGAGGCCGCGCGTCTGCCCGTCGGGGAGCGTGACCGTGCAGGCCACGGCCACGTCGCGCGGCACCGTGTCGGTGCTCGAGACGGTGCCGACCACCATGACCTCGCTCTCGTCGATCTCCACCTCGATGTCGAGCGCGAGCACGCCGCCGCTCGGCTCGCCCACCTCAACGACGATCGGCGCGTCTACGGTGCCCACCGACGTCCCGACGCTGAAGTCGTCCACGGCACGGACGTAGTACTCCACGCCAGCCGGTGTGACTTCTGAGGCGGGAATCTCCGCCGAGAAGGCGTCGCCGCTCGTGTTGGTCATGGCGATTTCTGTGTAGGAGATCTGGCCGGCGCGCCGGTAGAACACCGAGACGCCCACCAGCACCATGGTGTTGTCTGACGCGGTAGCCTGGATCGGGATCGCGGTGGCGTCCGTCGCCGACGTGACGGGCGTGTGCGTCAGGTTCGGCGGCTGGTTCGGCAGCACGGCGATCTGGAAGGGCGCGTCGCCCGGCGTCGTGGCCGGTGCCGAGACGGTGCTCTCGCTGTCCGTGGCCGTGATGTAGTACTCCACGAACGGGTCGCGCACCGACGTGCCGGGGATGGTCGCCTGGTAGAGGTCGCCGCCCTGGTTCACCATCGGCGTGGACGTGTAGTCGAGGTCGCCGAGCGTGCGGTAGAACAGCGTCACTGCTTGCACGAGCGGCGCCACGGTGTCCACCACCTCCGCTTCGATCGTGAGCGGCACGCCGTCGAGCTGGCCGTTGTCGCTGAGCGCGATCGTGGCGGGCGTCCGCGTGATCGTCGGAGCGGCCCCCGGCGTGTAGGTCGTCACGTCCGTGACCGGCGTCGTGTCCGTCTTGACCTCCACGCGCACGGTGCGCTCGATGCCGTTGCGGACGGGATCGCTCGATCGGTAGCTGATGCGGTAGCTGTCCGAGATCAGGTTGGAGATGAAGTCGAAGACCTCGTCGAACGGGTCGAGGATGTCGATGAGTTCGCCGTCGGTGGCGTCGGTAAGCGGCTGGAAGTCCGGGAACAGGAACTGCGAGACGACCGAGAAGAGGGTCGTGGACGTGTTCACGAGGGCGGTCTGCGCCTCGGCCTGCGTGGTCGGTCCCTGGAACGGCGTCTCGTCGGTGACGATGATGAACACCCGCTGCGCGCCTGGCCGGAAGTTGTAGCCGGTCGTCGACGCGACGATGGCCTCGAAGCCCGGCTCGAAGCTGCCGTCGATGGTGTTGCGCGGGTAGACCGTGTTGAGGAAGAAGTTCTCGTCGGTCGTCAGGTTGCCGCCGTTCTCGATGATCGGGTTGCCCCCGTTTGCGCTGGCTCCGTAGCGTGTGAGGCCGAGCGCGAAGTTGACCCCGGCATCGGCGAGGTCGTTGACGAAGTCGGTGACGTTGTCCTCCACGGCGGCCTGCTCATCGCCCAGGCTCCCGCTGTTGTCGATGATGAAGACGATGTCCACGAGGCGCACGCCGCCGCCCTCGTCGGGCAGGGTCACGTCGAAGAGGTCGGTCTGCTGCACGCCGTTCTCGAAGACGCAGAAGTCTTCGGGGGCCAGGTCGAGGATGGCGTCGCCGTTGGCGTCCTCCACGACCACGTCGAGGAAGATGCTCGGGAAGAGCTGCGCGTTGAGGCTGGTGATGGTCGCCGTCGTCGGGCTGGCCACGCTAGCGAGGCGGACGTCGCCAAGGTACCACCCGTCGAAGGCGTGCTGGTCGTCGGTGGTCAGGCGGAAGGCGAGGTGCAGCCGCTGCCCGGCGAAGCGGGTCAGGTCCACTTCCGCCGTGCGCCAGTCGCTGGCGCCGCTGCGCGTACTGACCGCGCGCCAGGTGACGCCGTCCGGCGAGACGAGCACCGTCCCGGCGTCGTAGTGCGACTCGATCTCGAACGCCTCCTCGAAGCGGAGGACCGACCGCTGCCCCTGCACGCTTGGGACCGTGACCATGGGTCCGGTGAGCCAGGCTTCGGCATTGTTCGGGTAGCGGCCCTCGAAGCCGATGCCGACGACCTGCGCGGGGGCACCGGCGCCGAAGCGCTGCGGCGCGGCGCCCGCGGCCCACCCCTCACGCAGGTCCCACGCCGTATGGGCCGGGTTGAGTCGGAGTTGAGGCGTGGCCGGGGAGAGGGTGGCCTGATGGGCTGCCGGCACCGCAAGCGCGCGCCCCCGCTCGGGGCCAGGGTCTGCTTGTTGGGCGAGGGCGGCGTGGTGCTCAGAGACCACCAAGGCCAGGGTGACTAGGGTTAGGACTGATAGGCGCAGCCCGAACGCAATGAATCGTTCCATGAGGCGGAGGAGAAAGAGGGCACAAAAAACCAAACGCCCCCATTGTCGCATTAGGCAGCAAGTTCCCAGCACGATAGGGCGCTATTCAAGGTAGGGTTTGGCCGAAACATTGCCAATCATTTTATCTTCATTTTTCAAAGAGTAACGAATACATATATCTCACAATAGAGCAACCGTCAACACCTGGCACAACGAGAATAGTGCGGCATGATTACCAAGTGCCTATCCCAGCCACACCACTACGTCTACCTGCACAGCTCCCTCTTTCCAGGTGAATGCTCGACCACCTCTTCTTTGACCCTCCAAGCCCAGCCATACGGCACACGAAGAGCGCACTTCACCCGACTAAAGTGCCTCGGCCTTCATGCGCCGGCGGCCTTCATGCGCCAGCGGCCTTCATGCGCTGGGGACAGCCTACTGCGTCTGCACGAAGCGCTGCGTCGCCGTGCCTTCGGGCGTAGCGAGGCGGACGACGTAGACCCCTGGTGGCAGCGTGCCCACCTGCGCGGTGTGGACGCCTGCGCCCAGCGTGCCGTCGCGGGGGCGGGCGACCTCGCGGCCGAGGAGGTCATAGACGACCAGCGTCGCCGGGCTAGGTGCGCCCAGCGTGAAGCGCAGCGTCGTAGCCGTGGCCGATGGATTGGGGAAGGCATCGAGGACGAGGCGCCGTGGCGCGCCGCTGTCTTCATTGCTGGGGAAGACGATGCCGGGGAAGAGGTGACCGAGGACGACATCATGCTGCGCGCGCCAGGCACCCCACGAGTGCCCCTCGTTCACTTCGAGGTAGGCCAGGTCGTAGCCCGCGTCAGCGAAGAGGTCGCGCATGTTGCGGGCGGCGTCCCCACCGTCGAAGAAGGTGCCGACGGTCAGGGCGACGCGAAGTCCAGATGGCGGGGCCGTGGCGTAGCGCGTGAAGAGGTCCGGTGCCACCCAGTAGGCGGGCGACTGGATCGCGAGGTTGCCGAACGTGTCCGGGCGCTCCACGCCGAGGTAGGTCGCGCAGACGCCTCCGAGGCTCGTCCCGAGGATGGCGCGGCGCTCGGGCCGCGCCTCCGTCCGGTAGGCCGCGTCGATGGCTGGCACGAGTTCGTCGGCCACGAAGTCAGCGAAGTCGGGGTTCTCGATGTAGTGCTCAGCACGGCGGTTGGCCCCGGTCGCGGGGTCGCGCGGGTCGATGAACACGGCGATGAGCGGGGCTACGACCCCGTCGGCGATGAGGTGGTCCAGGGCCGTCTGCATCGCGCCGAGGCGGTCGTCGCGGTACTCGTGGCCGTCGGTGACGTAGACCGTCGGGAGCGCGGCAAGGTCGGCGTAGCCCGCGGGCGTGTAGACGCGGTAGTTGACCTCGCCAAGCGCGGCGCTCTCGATGCGCACGTCAGCCGTGAGCGAGCCCGCAGGCACGGCGGCATCGGGGATGGTCTCCCCCGGCAACGTCCAGGCAGGCATCCGCAGCTCCGAGTTCGGTCCGAAGCCCCCCCACTGCTGGTGCGGGTTTGCGGGGTCGAGGATCCAGTTTGAGCCGTTCAGGACCAGCTTGTAGTCGAGCCGGGCATCCGCCGGAAACGAGGTCACGAGGCGCCACACATCGGTCTGACCGACGCGCACAAGGCTGTTGGCGATCCACCCCGCGTTGCCCCACGCGTTGAAGTCACCGTTGACGACCACGCGGCTCGCCGACCCGCGCCACAAAAAGGCCACGTCCTCGCCGCTGGTGAACGGGATCGCCTCGGCGGCGCGGAGGTCGTCCCACAGCGCGTCCGTGGCCGCAGCCCGCGCGGACGCGTCGGCGATGGCCCCGATGGCGTCGAGGCTGTCGACGAACGCCTCGAACGAACCGAACTCCTGTGCGCTCGCCCGCGGGACGAGACCGAGCAGGACGGTGACCAGCAAGACGGCGAGGGAATGAAGACGCAGCATGGGTGGAGATGGACGATGGGCAACACCGGAGAACGACTCCCAACCTACGCCGACCCGGAGACGCCCAGGAGCAGGGCGTCCGCTTTGACGCAAGGTTTAGACACGAATGCCTGACAGTGCCGCTGGCCAAACGAGGTGCCCGAGCAGGCGCCACAAACCGTAGACGCAGGCGGAACGCAGGCGTGTCATTGTGGACCGCTATATCGAGCCTGGTATCCCTGGAATGGCTTTACCGAGCGCGGTGAGGTTGCCGCCATGCTCAAGCCACGTGGTTCTTCTCCGTCCCCTCTATGATCCTCCGCCTCTTTCTCCTCCTGGCCGTCCTCGCTGCCTGGGGGAGTTCCCTGCACGCGCAGGCTCCGCCTAACGTCACCGGCGACACGGTGTACTTCGTCGACGGCAACACAGGCCGCGACGACAACGCCGGGCAGACCCTCGACACGGCGTGGAAGACCATCAACAAGGCTGCGCAGACGCTCCAGGCGGGCGACGTGGTCTACATCCGCAGCGGGATCTACTACGAGAGCGTCTACCCCGCGAACAGCGGCGTGACCTACTCTGCCTACCCCGAAGCCGGCAGCTACGACACGGTCGTGATCTCGGGCGCAGCCCCGGTCACCGGCTGGATACGTGACGCCGGTGATATCTGGGCGTGGGACTGGAACCCCGCCGACGATTGGGACACGAAGTACGGCTGGTTCAACATCCCGCCGCAGGAGGGCGCCACGACCAACGGCACCAAGGCGCACATTCTGCGCCGCGAACTGCTCTTCGCCGACCAGCAGCGCGAAGTCCCGACGGGCACCAATCCGTCCTACTTCGACGGCCATATGCTCGTCCCGACGACGTCGCGCGCGCACCTGAAGACGGTCGCACTCGACACGCTCGCCGAGATCAGCAGCTACGGCGCGTTCTTCGTGGAGACGGACCCCGCCGACCGCTCGCCCATTCGCATCCTCGCCCGCTTCCTCCGCGACGGCGACCCCAACGCGTGGGACGCCCCGCCCGTGATCGCCGCGCGCGAGCACCTCTTCTGGCCCGGCGGGCGCGACGCCATCTGCGGAGCGGCTGGCACGCCCGGCGACCTCACCGTGCGCGGGCTCATCTTCCGCCATGCCAACAGCCGCGGCCAGGACGGCGCCGTCTGCCCTGGCGACCGGGGCGCGCTCTTCGAAGACGTCACCGTCGAGCACACCAACGGCGTCGGCATCGACACGAACGGGCCGAACCCCGAGAACATCGGCGACGCGGGCGAGGACCACACCTTCCGCCGCGTCACGCTCCAGTACAACGGCCAGACCGGCATCTCGGGCGAGTGCGACCGCTGCACGCTCGTCGACAGCAAGCTCTACCGCAACAACACCAAGTTCTACGAGCCCGGCTGGGAGGCAGGCGGCATGAAGTTCTCCTACACCGAAGACATGGTCGTCCGCCGCGTCGAGGTGCGCGAGAACCGCGGCCCAGGTCTCTGGCTCGACGCACTCAACTACCGCAACGTGATCGAGGGCTGCACGGTGCAGGACAACTGGTTCGTGGGCATCCTGCTGGAGTACTACACCATCGACACGCTCGTCCAGCACAACCTCATCACCGGCTCGCGGCGGCTCGACCTCTTCGACAACTTCTCCGTCGGCTCGGGGCTGATGACGCAGATGGCCCCGCGCAACACGCTCGTCCACAACACCGTGACGGGCAACGACGGAAACGGCGTCTTCCTGCTCGACCTGCCGTGGGAAATCGACGACCCCGAGACGTCCACCGAGCCGGGCTGGGATGCCTACTACGCCGGGCCGTATGCGGGCCTAGAGTCGGTCGTCTACAACAACCTGGTCGTGGGCAATGCGCGCAAGCGCGACGGCATCCTCAAAGGCGAGGCCTATGAGATCCAGCTTCAGGACACCAAGCTGCCGTGGCTGCGCACGCTCGCCCTCGGAGGCAACCGCTACGAGGATCACAGCAGCGACGCGGCCCCCGCGCCGGGCCTCGCGAGGGCGTATTCGTTCGCGACCTACACCTTCGAGGAGGACGACTTCCGCCCGACCGACGACCTTGCGACGTGGCAGAGCTTCATGGAGACGGCCGAGGCGGACGCCTTCCTCGCGATGAGCCCCGTCGAGATCGCCGGGCTCGCGGCGGGCGCGAACTGGCAACAGACGGAGCGCTTCGGCGACGCCGAGCTCCTACCTGTCAACGCCGCGTGCCCCACGGGCGACTGCGAGATCCACTGCTACGCCTACGTGGGGGCCAACCCCGACGCGCTCCTCTCCGCAGGCTACCTCGACGATGCGGCTGCCGCGTCGTGCAGCGACGGACCGGAGGAGCCGCCGACCGGCGAGGCAGGCCTGATCGCCGAGGCTGGCGTCTTCCGGGTCGAGCAGGGCGACGCCTTTTCCGCCACCGAGGTGCGCTTCTCGGTCGCACTCGACGCCGCGCCCATCGTGGTGCTGCCCTCGTTCTCCGAGAACGACGCCGAGCCTGCCGTGGTGCGGGTGCGCAACCTCTCGAAGGACGGGTTCGACCTCTGGATCGACGAGTGGGACTACCTCGACGGGCAACACGGCGAGGAGACGGTCCCCTACCTCGTCATGCTCGACGGGACATACCGTCTCAGCGACGGTCGCCTGGCCGAGGGCGGGCGCGTCCGCAACGTCGGCGGGGACTACCAGACCGTTGCCTTCGACGCGCCGTTTGAGGTACCGCCGGTGGTGTTCTCGCAGGTGACCGCGCTCGCCGCGTCTGGCGACCGGATCAGCCGGGCCGTCCTCGCCCGCGTGCGCAACGTGACGGCGACCTCGTTTGAGGTGAAGCTCCAGGGCGAGCGCGCCGGGGGCGACGTCGCGGGGCGCGAGCACGTCTCGTGGATCGCGCTTGCCGAGGGCGTCTCGACCGGAGCGGGCGTCCCGGCCGTTGGCACGAAGAGCGGCGAGGTGGACCACCACTGGGAGTATTACCCCTTCGGCACCGACCAACCGACGCCCGACCGCGAGCCCGTGGTGCTCGTGCAGACGCAGACCGAGTTCGACGCCGACCCGGTCGTGGTGCGCTACCGCAACCTCACCGACCTCGACATCGAGGTGCGCCTAGCCAAGGACGACTCCGACGGCACGGGCACGACGCACGCCAACGAGACCATCGGCTACGCGGTGCTGCCTGAGCAGCGGCTCTATGGCACCGGCGTGGGCGACAGCCGTCCCGCGACACGGGGCCAGACGCTCGGCACCGCGCAGGTCTTCCCGGTGCAGCTTCTCGGCAACTACCCCAACCCTGTCTTCGGCCAGACCCGCATCCGCTTCTCCCTCAATGCCCCGCAAGACGTCCGCGTCGAGGTGTTCGACCTCACAGGTCGGCGGGTAGCCACGGTCGTGGACGGCACGCACGAGGCAGGCGTCCAGGACGCCGCCTTCGACACGGCGGGGCTGGCGAGCGGGATCTACCTCTACCGCTTCACGAGCGGCAGCTTCACCACAACCCGCCGCCTGACCATCGTTCGCTAGCCGACGCCCTCGACGTTCCTGCTCCGTCCGCGCTGGCTTCGACCGCGCCGCGCCGAACTGTCGGCGCGGCGCGGCTGCGTTTAGGTGGCACCACGCAGGGCCCATCGGTCCCTGTTGAACAATCAGCGGAAGGTGTGCTGCTGGCATGCGAACGGTTGTTGGACTTCCACGAGGTCGGTACCTTGTGTCGATGGTCTCGGCGCGTGTAACCGCTTAGCCTGGGCCCCAACCCAAGCCCTGCCGACGCCTACTCCTCTGGCCGCTCCCCCTCACAGGCCTGTCCGTCTTACCGCCCCGTATGCTCGACGCCTTTCTGTTCTTCCTGTTCGCGGTGCTCGCCGTGCTCGGCGGAGTGGGTCTTCTGGTCACGCGCAGCCCCATTCATGCGGCGCTCTCGGTGGTTGTGACGATGTTCTCGATCGCGTGCCTCTACCTGACGCTCAACGCGGCGTTCATCGGCGTCATCCAGATTCTGGTCTACGCGGGGGCGATCATGGTGCTGTTCCTGTTCGTGATCATGCTCCTGAACCTCGACGACATGCCCTCGCTGAGGGCGTTCAAGTGGGGACAGGGCGTCGCGTTCGTGCTCGGCGCGGCGGTGGTAGCCCAACTGCTGGCGCTTGTGGCGCTTCGCTTCGACGCGGTGCCCGAGGCGGTGTCGCCTGAGGCGGCGGCGGCCAACGCCTCCGCGGCCTCGCTGGGCGCGGTATTGCTCACCGACTACGCCTACCACCTCCAGATCGTCGGCCTGCTGCTCCTCGCCGCCACCATCGGCGCGGTGCTGTTGGCGAAAAAACGCTTTGCCTGAGGTCTGTTAGGTCTGAGGTCGCAGGTCCCAGGTCGATGCGGGACCGAACCTTCGACCCCGGACCTTCGACCTTCGACTCCCTCATGACCCTGCCTCTCGCCTGGTACCTCGTGCTCTCGGCCACCCTCTTCGGGATGGGCGTGCTCGGCGTGCTGCTCAAGCGCAACGCCATCGTGGTGTTCCTCTCGGTCGAGCTGATGCTCAACGCCGTCAACCTGACGCTCGTCGCCTTCAGTCAGGCCTACCTCAACGTAGACGGGCAGCTCCTGGTGTTCTTCGTGATGAGCGTGGCCGCCGCTGAGGCTGCCGTCGGGCTGGCGATCGTGATCGCGCTCTTCCGCAACAAGCTCACCGTCAACATCGACGAGATCAATCTGTTTAGGGGCTAGCGCCCGTCGCAGGTCTGAGGTCGCAGGTCCAAAGGTCGAAGCACGACCTGACCTTCGACCTTCGACCCTTGACCTTCGACCCAACCCATGCACCTTTCGCTCCAACTGATCTTGCTGCCGCCGCTCCTGATGGCGGCGTTCAGCGGCCTGCTGGGCCTGTTCATGCCAGCGTGGCGCGAGCAAAAAACGCTCGTTGGCGCACTGGCGACGGCGGCGGTGGCCGTGCCGTTCGGCGTGGCGGTGATGCTTTTTCTGGGCTTCGAGGAGGCGAGCGTGGTGAGCTTCTACGAGTGGATGCACGTCGGTGACCTGACGGTGGACTTCGCCTACCGCGTGGACGAACTGTCGCTCCTGATGACGCTCGTCGTGACCGGCATCGGCGCGCTCATCCACGTCTACTCGATGGGGTATATGAAGGACGACGCCGGGTATTGGCGCTTCTTCGCCTACCTGAATCTGTTCATCTTCGCCATGCTCAACCTAGTGCTGGCGGAGAACCTGGTGGTGCTCTTCCTCGGCTGGGAAGGTGTCGGGCTGTGCTCCTATTTGCTGATCGGGTTCTGGTACGAGGACGGCAAGAAGGTGATTGCGGCCAACAAGGCGTTCATCGTCAACCGCATCGGCGACGCGGCCTTCCTGCTCGGCATGTTTTTGCTCTTCCAGCGCGTGGTCGAGATCACGGGCGAGGGCTTCGGGCTCGACTTTGCGACGCTGCTGAGCGCAGACGTGCTGGCGGCGCTCGCCGCGGACGGCACGGCGGCGATCGCGGTGCTGCTGCTCTTCATCGGCGCGACAGGCAAGAGCGCGCAGATCCCGCTCTTCACCTGGCTCCCCGACGCCATGGCCGGGCCGACGCCGGTCTCGGCGCTCATCCACGCGGCCACGATGGTCACGGCGGGGCTCTACCTCCTCGCGCGCCTCTCGGAGTTGGTGCTCCTCGCGCCTGCGATGATGATGCTCGTCTGCGTCATCGGCGGCCTGACCGCCATCATCGCCGCGACGATTGCGCTCGTGCAGACGGACATCAAGAAGGTGCTCGCCTACTCGACCGTCTCGCAGCTCGGCTACATGTTCATGGCGGCGGGCGCGGGCGCGTTCGTGGCGGCCATCTTCCACGTCTTCACGCACGCCTTCTTCAAGGCCTGCCTCTTCCTCGGCTCCGGCTCTGTGATCCACGCGATGCACGAGGTCGAGCACGACCTGGAGCACCGCGGCACGAAGCCCGCGCTCTTTGACGCGCAGGACATGCGCACCATGGGCGGCCTCAAGAAGTACATGCCGCAGACGCGGATGACCTTCCTGATCGCGACGCTTGCCATCGCTGGGATCCCACTCTTGGCGGGCTATTTCTCGAAGGACGAGATCCTCTTCAAGGTCTTCGAGGCGGGCATGGACGGCACGCCGCTCTACCTCGCCGTGTGGGGCGTGGGCCTCCTGACGGCGCTCCTGACGGCGTTCTACATGACGCGTGCCTACATGCTCACGTTCGAGGGCGAGCCGCGCTGGCCGGAGGCGGACACCGTGAAGCCGCACGAGTCGCCCGCGACGATGACGCTCCCGCTGTGGATGCTCGCCATTGGGTCTGCGCTGGTCGGCTTCCTGGGGCTCCCGCTTGCCGTGACGAAGACGATGGGCCTGCCCAACGTGATGCACGACTGGCTTGCGGGCCACGGCGACCACGTCGGGCCGGTCGCCGAGCTCAAGACGGAGTACCACGCCTCGCTCCCGCTCGAATGGGGGCTCCTGGCTCTCGGCGCCGCCATCGCGCTCCTCGGTGTAGGGTTCGCCTGGCGCTTCTACGCGCGCGGCCTCGACGCCGACGCAGCGCTGAAGCAGCGCCTCGGCGGCCTCCACGGCACGTTCTCGCGCGGCTGGGGCATCGACGCGTTCTACCGGGTCGTCGTGGTGGGCGTCGTGAAGAGCTTCGCCCGCGACGCGCTCGACCCGCTCGACAAGACGGTGCTGGACCGAGGCCTGGTGGAAGGTGGCGCGCAGGGCGTACGCGGCTTCGGCGGCTTCCTCGCGCGCTTCCAGAACGGCGTCGCCCAGACCTACGCCGCGGTCCTCGTCGCCGGCGTCCTCCTCGTCATCGCGCTGATGCTTCTGCTTTAAGAGTTGCGCGGTACGGCGGTGTTGCGGTGAGGCAGTGAACGCCTCCCACCGCCTCACTGCTTCACCGCAACACCGCCTCACTCCCCTATGCTCGTCTCCCTGACCATCTTCTTGCCGGCGCTGGCGGCGGTGCTGGTGCTGCTCCTGCCGCAGGCCATGGCGCGCGTGATCGCGCTCGCGACGACGCTCGGCACGCTCGCGCTCGCGGCGATGCTCTACCTCGGCTTCGACCCGAACGCCGTCACGGAGGCGATGCCGCAGATGGCCGAGCGCTCCGGGGCCTGGCTGCCGGGCACCGACGTGACCTACTTCGTCGGGATCGATGGCCTCAACGTGCTCCTCGTCCTGCTCGTGGCGCTTCTCGGGCCGATTGCCGTCGGCGCAGCGTGGGGCGGGCTCCGGGACGATGCAGGCGATGACGCGACCTACGGCGGCCAGAAAGGCTTCTTCGCGCTGATGCTGCTCCTCCAGACGGGCCTCCTCGGCGTCTTCTGCGCGTTCGACCTCTTCCTGTTCTACGTGTTCTTTGAGGTCGTGCTCATCCCGATGTACTTCCTCATCGCCATCTGGGGACGCGACACGAAGGAACAGGACAGCAGCCGCGCGGCACTCAAGTTCGTGATCTACACGCTCGTCGGGTCGCTCCTGATGCTCGTCGGCGTGCTCTGGATGGGCTACGCGGCGGGCAACGTCGTCAACGGCGGCGTCTTCACGACGGACTACTACGACCTGCTCCGCTTCGCCGTCCCGGCCGAGGCGCAGACGATTCTCTTCGTGCTCTTCGGGCTCGCGTTCCTCATCAAGGCCCCGCTCTTCCCGCTGCACTCGTGGCTGCCGGGCGCCTACCGCGCCGCGCCGCTGGCCGCGACGGTGCTCCTCGCCGCCGTGATGGGCAAGATGGGCACCTACGGCCTGCTCCGCTTCGTCGTGCCGATGTTCCCCAACGCCGCGATGGCGCTCGCGCCCGCCATCGGCGTGCTGGCGGCCATCGGCATCGTGTGGGCGGCGCTCGTGGCGTATGCGCAGAAGGACATCAAGGGGCTGATCGCCTACTCGTCGGTGAGCCACCTCGGGTTCATCGTCCTCGGCCTGTTCGCCTTCACGACAGAGGCCGTCCAGGGCGCGCTCATCCAGATGACCAACCACGCCCTCTCGACAGGCGCGCTCTTCCTCCTGGCAGGCTTCCTCTACCGCCGCCGCGGCACCTACGACCTCGACAAGCTGGGCGGCGTGGCCAAGACGCTCCCCGCGCTGACGTTCTTCACGATGCTCGCCGTGTTCGCCTCGTCGGGGCTGCCCGGCCTGAACGGCTTCGTGGGCGAGTTCCTGATCCTGCTCGGCGCGTTCAAGAGCACGCTCATCGGCCCGGTCGTGGTGGGCGTGGCGACGAGCGGCGTGATCTTCGCCGCCGTGTATCTGCTCTGGATGGCCTACAAGACGTTCTTCGGCCCGGCGAAAACCGAGGCGGACGGCACGCGGGACCTGTCGCTCGGCGAACTCGCGCTCGTGCTGCCGCTCGCCGTCGGGATGGTGTGGCTCGGGATGGGGCCGATGCCCTTCCTCAACAAGAGTGAAGCGGCCGTAGAAGACCTCCTGGAGGTGACCGCGTCGAAGGCCGAGATGGTGGCGACCGCCGAGGTCGCCGCGACGCAGAACGGCGTTCCGTTTGGGGGCGCGGTGCTACCCTGGCCCGTCCCGCAAGGCGAGGCGGAGCCCCTCGCGGAGGTCCTGCCCTAGCGCTTCGATTTCTCCATCGTCTCGGCTAGATTGGACCGCCGCCCGCTCCCCCACCGACCTCGCCCCCTGACCTATGCGCGCCGCTCCCCTGTCCCCCGCCGCCGCGTTCGTGCGCGCCTGCCTCGTGCTTGCGGTGCTCGGTCTCGGGTCAGCCGACATGGCCCATGCGCAGGCCGTCGACAGCGCACAGGTGGAGCAGACCGACGCAGACACGACGCATGCAGACACGACGCACGCGGAGAATGACCACGCAGACGACCACGGTGAAGGCGACGACGACCACGGCGAGGCAGGCGCACACGGGGACGACCATGGCGGCGGTCACGGGCACGGTCCGCCCCCGCCGCTCTGGCTCTGCATCCCGTTTGCGGTGCTGCTCCTGCTGATCGCCACCGGACCGATCTTCTTCCCGCACCACTGGCACCACCACTACCCGAAGTACGCCGTCGCGCTGGGCACGCTCGTGATGGCCTACTTCCTGGTCCAGGGCGACTCGCTGCCGCTCATCCACGCGGCGGAGGAGTACTTCTCCTTCATCGCGCTCCTGGCGAGCCTCTTCATCGCCTCGGGCGGCATCCTCATCAAGACCGACTTCGCGGGCACGCCGAAGGCCAACGCTGGGCTGCTCTTCGTCGGTGCGGTGATCTCGAACGTGATCGGCACCACGGGCGCCTCGATGCTGCTCATCCGGCCCTACATGCGCCTCAACAAGGGCCGCATCAAGCCGTACCACATCATCTTCTTCATCTTCATCGTCTCCAACGTGGGCGGCGCGCTCACGCCCATCGGGGACCCGCCGCTCTTCCTCGGCTTCCTGCGCGGCGTGCCCTTCTTCTGGACGGTGACGCAGATCTGGTACGTCTGGCTGCCCACCATCCTCATTCTACTGGCCGTCTTCTATGCATTCGACGTGCGCAACAAGACGCACGCGGAGCGCGAGGACCACATGGAGGACGCCGACCAGCCCACGCAAGCTGGCGTTGAGGCGGCGGGCTTCGATGTGCCGGGCACGGCGAAGATCCGGATCCAGGGCACGAAGAACTTCGCGTGGCTCGCCGTCGTGATCGCGTCGGTCTTCATCGACCCGAACATCATCCCGGCGATGCAGGGCACGGTCCTCGACCTCAGCGGGACGTTCCACTTCCCGTTCGGCATCCGCGAGGTGATCATGTTCGGCGTGTGCTACCTCGCCTACGCGACCGCCGACAAGGACGCGCTCCAGGGCAACGACTTCAACTTCGAGCCGATCCGCGAGGTCGCCTGGCTCTTCGTCGGCATCTTCGCCACGATGCAGCCCGCGCTGACGCTCATCGGCGAGTGGGCGCGCGACAACGCTGAGGCCATCGGCGTGACGACGTTCTACTTCGGCACCGGCATTCTCTCGGGCGTGCTCGACAACGCGCCGACCTACGTGAGCTTCCTCTCCGCCGCGATGGGCAAGTTCGGCTTCGACGTGAACCAGACCGCCGACGTGATGGCCTTCGCCGCAGGTGGCGACCTGGAAACCGCGTTCTACCTCCAGGCGATCTCGGTTGCAGCGGTGTTCTTCGGCGCGCTCACCTACATCGGCAACGGCCCCAACTTCATGGTGAAGGCCATCGCCGAGTCGAGCGGCGTCGAGTGCCCGTCGTTCGGCGGCTACATGATCCGCTACTCGATCCCGATCCTGCTCCCGATCTATGCCGTCGTTTGGCTCGTCTTCTTCAGCGGCTACCTCCTCCCGACGCCCGCCGAGGTCGCCGACGCCACCGCTGCGCTGTTTGGGGTGCTCCCCTGATTGAGTATCAAGTGACAAGGTGCAAGTGGCAAGGAGTCCGCTCGCACTTGCCACTTGCCACTTGTCACCTGCTACTTGCCACGTCCCATGCCCGCTCCGCTCTCCGACCTTGAGATCAACGCCGCGCTGGACCAGCTTCCGGGCTGGACGCGCGACGGCGACGCGCTCCTGCGGCGGCTGGAGTTCTCCGACTTCCGCGCGGCCGTGTCGTTCATCGTGCGCATGGCGTTCTATGCTGAGCAGCACAACCACCACCCCGACCTCCGCAACGTCTACAACCGCATCGAGCTGCGCCTGACCACGCACGACGCGGGCAACCGCATCACCGAGCGCGACGTGAAGCTCGCCAAGGCCATCGAACGCTTCGTGTGGGTCTAACGACGTATGCAGGTATGGACGTGTACACGTATGAACGTCCACACCTTCACACGTCCACACTTTCATACCTCTGATGTACGATTCCCTCTTTTCTGACTCGCTGGCCGTGCTGCCGGTGTGGGTGCTCGGGCTGACGGCGCTCGCGCTGGTGCTGATCGACGCGTTTCGGCCGAACGCGGCGAACGCAACCGACGCCGGGCCGCTCGTGCCGTGGCTGACGGTGGCGGCACTGGCCGTGGCGCTCGGCATCGAAGCGCTACGCATGAGCGGCGATGCGGTGGGCGTCTTTGCCGATCACCTCCGCGTAGGCGGCTACGCGGCATTCGCCAATGCCGTTGTGCTCCTCGGCGCGCTCGCGAGCACGGTGCTCTCGATCCCCTACCTCCGCCGCACGGGCCACAGCCTCGCCGAGGTCTACGTGCTCATCCTGATTGCCTCCATCGGCATGATGACACTCGCCGGGTCGGGCAGCCTCGTGACGGCGTTCGTCGGGCTGGAGACGATGTCGGTGTGCCTCTACGTGCTCACGGGCCTCGTCCGCGAGCGCGAGCGCGGGCCGGAGAGCGCGCTCAAGTACTTCCTCCTCGGCGCATTCTCGACGGGCTTTTTCCTCTACGGCATCGCGCTGATGTACGGCGCGACGGGCACGATGATGCTCGCCGCGATGCCGGAGGCGCTCGCCGAGACGGGCAACGTCGGCCTGTTCGTGGGCGGCGTGGCGCTGCTGCTCGTCGGTTTCCTCTTCAAGGTCTCAGCCGTGCCGTTCCACATGTGGACGCCGGACGTCTACCAGGGCGCACCCACAACGCTGACCGCGTTCATGTCCACGGCCTCAAAGACGGCCGCCTTTGCCGCGCTGATCGTGGTGCTGTGGCAGGCGATCCCGGCAGGCACCAACGCGACGCTCGTGCTGGCCGTCGTCTCCGCGCTCACGATGGTCGGCGGCAACGTGCTCGCGCTCAACCAGACGAACGTGAAGCGCATGCTCGCCTACTCGTCGGTGGCGCACGCAGGCTACATCCTCGCGGGACTGGTCGCCGCCAACGCGACGGGCTACGGCGGCGCGCTCTACTACCTCCTCGCCTACACCGTGATGAACCTCGGCGCGTTCGGCGTACTGGCCGCGCTGGAGCATGACGACGCCCACGGCGCCGTCCAGTCGCTCGACGACCTTAAGGGGGCGGGCTTCCGCCGCCCGCTCCTTGGCGCGACGATGGGCGTGTTCATGTTCGGCCTGACCGGCTTCCCGCCGCTGGCCGGGTTCATCGGGAAGTACCAAGTCTTCGCGGGCGTCGTGGAGGCCAACATGGCGTGGCTCGCCGTGATCGGCGTGCTCGCGAGCGCGGCGTCGGCGTTCTACTACCTCCGTGTGGTCGGCGTCCTCTATGCGCGTTCCGACAAGGACACCGCCATCGCGCCGGGCGTCCCGCTCGCGGCTCCGCCCGTGCTCACCGCTGTCGTGCTCATCGCGTGTGCCGTCGCGCTGCTCGGCCTCGGCCTGCTCCCCGGCGGCGTCCTCGAAGCCACCCGCGCGTTCTTCGACGGCGGCGCGGCGATGGCGGTTGCGCCGTGAGCGACCACAAGTCCGATGAACGTCGTAGATGGGAAGAGCAGTTCGTACACGATTGGGCCACAAAGCGGTGGGACAAAGAGCGAGGGCGAAGTCAAACCGCTATCGATAGCGGCAATCATGTCTGGCTCGTCCAAGCCTCCGTCGAGGAGACAGCTGCGGCTCTCGCTAAGCATGCACACGAATGGAGGCGAGAGGTTCTCGGAAGTGAGGTAGTGTTAGCCGAGGACCTATGCTTCGTGGTGGGCATGAGGGGGCACACATGGACCTCCGTCCACAAGCTGACCTACACCGGCTTTTGGTTTGAGTGGCTGAGCATGTTACCCACAGCGCGGGAGTTCTCCACAGCCATAGACGCAGATGTGATTGCCTTCGACATAGCTGGGACTGGGCTGGAGTACAGCTGGTGTAGGAAGGGCGAAGCCCTCGAAGAGTTGAGTTGGGACCACGTCAAGGGGACGTTCCGATTTAGCTCAACTACTCGCTCGGCTCCGTCTATCGAGGGTGTTCACCACTCCACTCTTCTGGACGATTTCTTGAAGGCCAGAGACGCCTGCGACATCGGTTTGAAAGGACCCTACTTCTGGGACAATCGTCCGACGAAGCCCGGCCAGACGGTTCTTCTAGAGAATCCTGGTTTTGGGCTGTACGTTCAGGGACGGGTTGTACGTAGCGTCCCAGACTTTGAGCGCGTGGACTATCTCACATTCGACCGAGAGCCCTCAGCCGATAGCTGACACCCATGCAATCTCTCGTCCGCGAGTACCTCCCCCGCGCGCCGCAGCATGGAACCTAGCCCCGGTAGCAAAGATTGACATTTCTCGCTAGCCATAGGAAAGCTCAGGATCTGCTATGAACGTATCGCTCACGCCGCAACTAGAGGCATTCATCAAGACCCGCGTGGAAACGGGGCTCTACGCCTCGGCGAGCGAGGTCGTGCGCGAGGCTCTGCGGCTGCTCGAAGCGCAGGACCGGCACCGCGAGGCCAAGTTGAGCGATCTGCGTGAAGAGATCCAGCGCGGCATCGATAGCGGACCACCGCGCGACTTCGACCCGGACGCCTTTCTGGCTCGGATGCACGCGAAGCAGGAGGCAGCTTCGGAAGGGGCATGACCCCGCGTGTCCAGTTCCGCCAAGCTGCCGAGGACGATCTCGAAGCTATCTGGAACTATGTGGTCCAGTCGGCAGGCCGCGACAAGGCTGATACGCTCGTCCGTAGCCTCTATGACACGACGGTGCTGCTTGCCGAGCAACCCCTGATGGGGCGTGCGCGTGAGGATCTTCGCCGCGACCTCCGCAGCTTTGTCGTACGCCCCTACGTGATCTACTATGAAGCCCTGGACGAGCGTGCCGGTATCGCTGTCGTGCGCATCATGCGAGGCGAGCGCGATGTGACTCCTTTCTACTTTCGCTAATCACGCCAATGAACGCTCTCGTCCGCGAGTACCTCCCTCACGCGCCACAGCACGGGCTCTACGTCGCGCCGGAGATTCCGCGCGGGAAGCTCCAGGGTGCGCTCGGCGACTACGCGAAGGGCGTTCACCCCAACGACGTGCTCGCGCTCTACGACGCCACGCGCCTCGGCTCGGCCAAGGACGGCGTCGTCTTCCTCGCCGACCGCCTCGTCTACCAGAACCACGACTTCCAGCCGCCGCTCACCATCCACTACCGCGACGTGGTGCGCGTGCAGGAGAAGAAGCAGTTCCTCGGCGGCCGCAAGCTCGACGTGGACGTGAACCGCGGCCGCGCCACCGTCACCGACACGCTCGACTTCTCGGCGCACCCCGAGGCAACGGAGTACGTGTCGCGCTTCCTCCAACAGGTGCTCATCGCCGAGGTAGACGCGATGCTGGAGCAGGACGCCGCCTCGCCGGAGGCAGTCGCTCCGCCGGAGGCCGCCACTTCACCCGATCCAGGCACGGACCTCGTCGCCGTGCGCGCGGCGCTCGACAAGCTGCACGGCCTCGGCCGCCTCACCGCCGCCGACCGCGACCGGATGCTCGACGCGCTCGTCGGGTAGCGTGGTTGGCCCCGGTCCGAACTCACTAACCGGATACGCATTGTGACGGGGATCCATGCTGCCCGTTCACCGACTGCCACCTCGCTATGACTCCCGACCCGCACCCTGCCGCTCTCGACGCTTCCCTCGACACCGCTTCCTTCAACACCGCGACCTTCGACCCGCTTGCGCTGGAGGACGCCGTCACGCTGCCGACCTACAGCAAGCCGCCCGTCGCGCTAGTGCGCGGGGACGGCATCGACGTGTGGGACCACGCGGGGCGGCACTACCTCGACTTCTACGGCGGGCACTGCGTGGCGCTGCTCGGCCACTGCCCGCCGCGCGTCACCGAGGCTATTCAGCAGCAGGCTGAGACGCTGCTCTTCTACTCGAACGCCGTCTACAGCCCCATCCGCGCCGAAGCCGCTGAGAAGCTCGTTGCGCTCGCACCGGACGGGCTTGGGCGCGTCTTCTTCTGCAACTCCGGCACCGAGGCCAACGAGGCGGCGCTCAAGCTCGCGCGGGCGTTCACGGGCAAGCAGCACGTTATCGCTACGAAAGGCGGCTTTCACGGGCGCACGCTCGGCAGCCTCGCCACGACGTGGGGCGACAAGTACCACGCGCCCTACCGCAGCGTGCTCCCCGAGACGCGGTTCGTGCCGTTTGGCTGGGAAGGCGCCGTCGCGGAGGCGCTGGAGGCGGGCGATGTGGCGGCGGTGATTCTGGAGCCGATCCAGAGCATGGCGGGCGTCTTCGAGGCCCCATCGGGGTACTACCAGGCACTTCGCCGCCTCTGCGACGAGCATGACGCACTGCTCATCTTCGACGAGGTGCAAACGGGCGTCGGGCGCACAGGCACGTTCTCGTACGGTGAGCACGTCGGCGTCACGCCCGACCTCATCACGCTCGCCAAGAGCCTCGGCGCAGGCGTGCCTGTTGGGGCGACGCTCGTCCACGACCGCATCGCGGCGACGGTGAAGCCGGGCGACCAAGGGACGACGTTTGGCGGCGGGATGCTCGCGATGGCCGCCGTCGCCGCCACGCTCGACGCGCTCACCGAGGACGGCCTGATGCCGCGCGCCGTGCAGCTCTTCGGCACGATCAAGACCGCACTTGCATCGCTCGATGGCGTAGTCGATGTGCGAGGCCGCGGCGCGCTCCTCGGCGTCGAACTCGACCGGCCTGCGGGACCCGTCCGGGACGCGCTGCGGGACGCTGGTATTCTCGTCGGGACCTCGGGGCACGCGCATTCGCTGCGCCTGATGCCGCCCCTCACGACGCCGTTCGAGGCCGTCGACTCGCTCGCTGAGGCGCTGGCTGAGGCGCTCTCCTAGCGCGTGTGGACAATCGGTCTGATCGGCGCTCATGGCCTCCGTTCGGCCTCCGCTGCGTTCCACTCGTCCCCCGATCCTACAGGATCGCGCTCCTCGTGCGCCTTTCGGAGACGCAAACGGCGTCTCGTGAGCACCTGACCCGATCAATGTCCACACGCCCTAGCGCGCTACCGCTTCTGCCCGACCAGGTCGAGAACCAGCGGAGACCGGGCTGTGCTGGACCCCGGTGGGGCGACGACAGCGCTAAGCACCGTGAGCACGCGCGGGTTGAGCGTGAACGTAGCGCCAGGCGCGTAGGTCGGGCGCTTCAGGCCATCCTCGAAGGGGTGCATCACCTCCCAACGGATGCAGTCGAGGCCGCTCGCGTCCGGGAGGACGAAGTCGACGTCCATGCCATCGTCGCCGGAGTTGAAGGCGATGAAGAACGTCGCGTCGTCGATGGCGCCGCCGCCGTCGGCGATGCCGCGGATGCGATCGCCGCGCAGCAGCATCCCGAAGGCCGGGAGCCCAATCGTGTTCCAGTCGTTGCCGGTCATCTCGCGGCCGTCGGCGTGCCACCAGGAGGCGTCGCGGACGCCGTCGTCGTCGACGCGGCCGGTGAGGAAGTGGCGGCGGCGGAAGTTGGGGTGCGCCTTGCGGAAGGCGATCGCCTGCTGGGTGAACGCGAGGAACGCCTCGCGGCGCTCGTCGAGGTCCCAGTCGTACCAGTTGATCTCGTTGTCCTGGCAGTAGGCGTTGTTGTTGCCCTGCTGCGTGCGGCTGAGCTCGTCACCGCCGAGGATCATCGGGATGCCCTGCGAGAGCAGGAGCGTCGCCATGAGGCTGCGCTTCATCGTCTCGCGCTTGGCGAGGATCTCCGGGTCGTCGGTCGCGCCCTCCACACCGAAGTTGACGGAGTGGTTGGGCTCGTGGCCGTCGCGGTTGCCTTCCATGTTTGCCTCGTTGTGCTTGCGCGTGTACGAGACGAGGTCTTCCATCGTGAAGCCGTCGTGCGCCGTGACGAAGTTGACCGACGCGAACGGGCGGCGTCCGGAGCGCTCGTAGAGGTCCGACGAGCCAGCAAAGCGCGTGGCAAACTCGCCGTTCTGGCCCTTGTCGCCCTTCCAAAACTGGCGGATGGCGTCGCGGTACTTGCCGTTCCACTCGGCCCATTGCCACGGGAAGCCGCCGACCTGGTAGCCGCCCGGCCCCACGTCCCACGGCTCGGCGATGAGCTTGACCTGGCTGAGCACCGGGTCTTGCTGGATGACCTTGAAGAAGCTGCCCAGCATGTTCACGTCGTAGAGCTCGCGTGCCAGCGCCGAGGCGAGGTCGAAGCGAAAGCCATCGACGTGCATCTCCGTCACCCAGTAGCGGAGGCTGTCCATGATGAGTTGGAGGACGTACGGGTTGCCGGCGTCGAGCGTGTTGCCCGTGCCGGTGTAGTCCATCAGGTAGCGGCGGTCGTCGGGGTGCTCCTTGTAGTACGCCAGGTTGTCGATGCCCCGAAACGAGAGCGTCGGCCCGAGGCGGCTGCCCTCGCCGGTGTGGTTGTAGACGACATCGAGGAGCACCTCGAAGCCCGCGTCGTGGAGGGCGCGGACCATCATCTTGAAGTCGCGCACGGCCGTGATGGGGCCGTTGGTCGAATAGCCGGGGTCGGGCGCGAAGAAGTTGAGGGTGTTGTAGCCCCAGTAGTTGCGCAGGTTGAGGTCCGCGAGCCGCCGGTCCTGCACGATGGCGTGGACGGGGAGGAGTTGGATCGACGTGACGCCGAGTTTCTTCAGGTGGTCGAGGACGGGATCCGAGGCGAGACCGAGGTAGGTGCCGCGCAGCGCCTCGGGCACGTCCGGGTGCAGCATCGAGATGCCCTTGACGTGCGTCTCGTAGATGATGGTGTCCTCCCAGGGGATGTGCGGCGCGCGGTCGCGGCCCCACTCGAAGCGCTCCTCCACGACGGCCCCGAGCGGTGCGTAGAGGGCACTGTCGCGCTCGTCGTACGAGAGGTCGGAGTCGGGCGCGCCGACGGTGTAGCCGAAGAGGCTGTCGTCCCAGCGCAGCGGCCGACCGATGGCTTTGGCGTAGGGGTCGAGGAGGACCTTGTTCGGGTTGAAGCGGTGGCCGTCCTGCGGGCGGTAGGGGCCGTGGACGCGGTAGCCGTAGAGTTGCCCCGGGCGCAGGTTCTGGATGTAGCCGTGCCAGATGGGCCCCGTCTTCTCGGGGAGGTCCTTCACAACGGCCGGCTCCACGTCGTTGGGGTCGTCGAAGAGCAGCAGTTCGACGCGCTCGGCGTGCTGGCTGTAGAGCGCGAAGTTGACGCCGAGGCCGTCCCAGGTCGCGCCCATGGGGTAGGGCTCGCCGCGCTTGACTTTGAGCACCGTGCCGGTCGCCTGGGGCGGCCGCACCGTGGGGGGAGAGAACAGCGACATGGGTGGGGGGTGGGCGTGCCGCGCAGAGGTGAGGAGCTTCGCGGCGTTTGCTGGAGGGGCTATGGAAGCATGACGACGGGGATGGTCATCAAGTGCTATGCTTAGGGGGTGGGCGTGCGTGCTTTGCTTTCGTCTCGCCTCGGGCGAACCCTGATGCAGCGCAAGTCATTCAACGCTCAACTCCTTGCTGATATCGGCGTCTGCCTGCTCGTCTCAATAGGCTCGGGTCGTCTTTGTTGGACAGCCCGGCCTTTTATTTCACTACAGCGGGGGTTTCATTCACACGGCCTCTTGCTCAATAAACGTTCAATTCGTCCATGCCTGCAACCACCCCTTCGACCTCGGCCTCATCTTCAAGTTCCTCCACCGGCGCTACCACGGACCTGCTGGCTCTCCCTAAACGCTGGAGCCGGGCCGTCATCGTGTCGGTGTCGCCTGAAATTGACGGCGGCCGCTGGCCCATTCAACGCGCGGAGGGCGAGGCGGTAAACGTCCACGCAGGCGTCATCACGGACGGCCACGACAAGCTCGGCGTCGAGTTGCAATATGGCCCCGTCGACGGCAAGGTGCAGACCACCCCGATGGTGCTGGAGACCTTCCCCAACGGCAAGCACAACGACGACTTCTACGGGGCGTTCACCTGCGACCGCCTCGGCCGGTGGCGCTACCGCGTCGTCGCGTGGATGAACCGCTTTGCGACGTGGCAGGACCAGTTCCGCCGCCGCGTGGAGGGCGGCGCACCGCGGCAGGAGGTCGAGATGGAACTGCTCGACGGCAGCACGATCCTGAAGAAGGCCGCCAAGAACGCGTTGGGGACCGACAAGAAGACGCTCACGGCGCTCGCCAACGCGCTGGCCGACGGCGACCTCGACGCGGCGCTGAGCGCGGAGACGGCGCGGCTGGCCTACGAGAACGACCCGCGCGAGGGCCTCGTGGCGTCGCAATGGTTGCAGGTGCGCGTCGGGCCGGTGCTGGAGCGCTTCGGCGCGTGGTACGAGTTCTTCCCCCGCTCCGCTGGCGACGACCCCAACCGTCACGCCACCCTCGACGACGCGGCCAATCGGCTGCCGCGTATCAAGGAGATGGGCTACGACATCGTCTACCTCCCGCCCATCCACCCGATCGGCGTCGAGTTCCGCAAGGGCAAGGACAACAACCCCGTCGCGGCACACGGCGAGCCGGGCAGCCCGTGGGCCATTGGCGGTGCCCTGTATAACGATGGCGGCGGCGACGGCACGAAGGGCGGTCACAAGGCGGTGCACCCCGAGTTGGGCGGCATGGAGGCGTTCGAGCGCTTCGTCGCGAAGGCCGATGAGGTCGGCCTGAAGGTCGCGCTCGACGTCGCCTTCCAGACCTCGCCGGACCACCCGTACGTGGAAGACCACCCAACGTGGTTCCAGCACCGCGCCGACGGCACGATCCGCTACGCTGAGAACCCGCCGAAGAAGTACCAGGACGTCTACCCGCTCGACTTTGAGACCGACGACGCGCCCGCGCTCTGGAACGAGCTCAAGAGCGTGTTCGAGTTCTGGATCGAGCGCGGCGTGACGGTCTTCCGCGTGGACAACCCGCACACGAAGCCGTTCGCTTTCTGGGCGTGGTGCCTCGCCGACCTCCGCGACCGCTTCCCGGAGACGATCTACCTCGCCGAGGCCTTCAGCCGCCCGAAGGTGATGTACACGCTCGCCAAGCTGGGCTACAACAACTCGTACACCTACTTCTCCTGGCGCAGCGACAAGCAGGGCCTCCAGGACTACTGCCGCGAACTGTTCCAGACGGAGGTCGGCGAGTACTACCGCCCCAACTTCTGGCCCAACACGCCGGACATCCTCACAGACGAGCTCCGCGACGGCGGCCGGCCGACGCACATCGCCCGCTTCGTGCTCGCGGCGACGCTCTCCAGCGCCTACGGCATCTACGGCCCGCCCTACGAGCACGTCTACAACCACCAGCACGAGAAGCGCGAGGAGTACCGCGACAACGAGAAGTACGAGGTGCGCGCCTGGAACTGGCACGACCCGACGAGCCTCCAGCCGATCATGCAGCGCGTGAACGAGATCCGCCACGCGCACCCGGCGCTGCAGCGGATGCGCAACCTGCGCTTCCACGAGACGGACAACCCGCAGCTGATCGCCTACAGCAAGCAGGCCCGCCGCGAGGACGGCTCGATGGACACGATTCTTTGCGTCGTCAACCTCGACCCGCACCACGTGCAGGCGGGTTGGGTCAACCTCCCGCTCTGGGAGCTCGGCATCGACGAGCACCAGCCCTACGGCGTCACCGACCTCCTCGGCGGCGAGCGCTACGAGTGGCGCGGCACCCACAACTTTGTCGCGCTCGACCCGCATGTGCTACCGGCGCACGTGTTTGTGGTCGGGTAGCGCCTCGCTTGTTTCAGGCTTGTCATCCTGAGCGAGCGAAGCGAGTCGAAGGATCTGCGGGCCAACTTCCAGGTCATGACCGGGTCTGCTGAGGTAGACCTAGATCCTTCGACTTCGGCCGATGGCCTTCGCTCAGGATGACACGCTTTGAACTTTGAGGCTGGCCGCTCCGACTTAGTCGTCTCCCCCCCCTCTCGTCTCCGACTCATCTCCCCCTCGATGTCCGACTTTCTCACCGACCCCCTCTGGTACAAAGACGCCGTCATCTACGAGCTCCACGTCCGCTCCTTCTTCGACGCCAACAACGACGGCTACGGCGACTTCGCGGGGCTGCGCGCGAAGCTGCCCTACCTCGAACGCCTCGGCGTGAACACGCTCTGGCTGCTACCCTTCCTCGACAGCCCGCTCAAGGACGACGGCTACGACACCGCTGACTACTATAAAGTCCTCCCCGTCCACGGCGACCTCGACGACTTCAAGGCGTTCCTCTACGAAGCGCACGAGCGCGGCATGCGCGTCATCACCGAACTCGTGCTCAACCACACCTCGGACCAGCATCCGTGGTTTCAGGAGGCCCGCGACCCCGACTCCGACAAGCACGACTGGTACGTCTGGAGCGACACCGACGATAAGTACGACCAGGTCCGCATCATCTTCACCGACACGGAGGTGAGCAACTGGTCGTGGGACCAGCAGGCGCAGCGCTACTACTGGCACCGCTTCTTCAGCCACCAGCCCGACCTCAACTACGACAACCCGGAGGTCCGGGAGACGATGAAGGAGGTCATGTTCTTCTGGCTCGACATGGGCATCGACGGGCTGCGGCTCGACGCGGTGCCCTACCTCTTCGAGCGCGAGGGCACCAACTGCGAGAACCTCCCCGAGACCATCGACTACATCGTCGAACTGCGGCAGGCGATCGAGGAGCGCTATGGGCCGGGCAAGGTGCTCCTCGCCGAAGCCAACCAGTGGCCTGAGGACACGCTGCCCTACTTCGCCGACGGCGAGGGCGTGCAGATGGCGTTCAACTTCCCCATCATGCCGCGCATGTACATGGCGCTACGCCGCGCCGACCGCCGACCCCTCGTGGAGATGCTAACGCTCACCGAGGACATCCCCGAAGACACGCAGTGGGCCGTCTTCCTCCGCAACCACGACGAGCTCACGCTCGAGATGGTGACCGACGAGGAGCGCGACTACATGAACAACGCCTACGCCTCGGACCCGCGCTTCCGCATCAACGTCGGCATCCGGCGACGGCTCGCCCCGCTGCTCGACGGCGAGCGGCGGCAGATCGAGCTGATGAACGCGCTCCTGCTCTCGCTCAAAGGCTCGCCGATCCTCTACTACGGCGACGAGATCGGCATGGGCGACGACCCGTTCCTCGGCGACCGCAACGGCGTCCGCACCCCGATGCAGTGGGCCCCCGACAAGAACGGCGGCTTCAGCCGCGCGGCCCAGCACCGCCTCTTCATGCCGTCCATCGACCGCGGGCGGTACTCGTACGAGTTCGTCAATGTCGAGGACGCCGAGTCGGACGCGCACTCGCTGCTACACTTCATGCGGCGGCTGATCGGCTTCCGCAACCAGCACGCCCAGGTCTTCGGCCGCGGCTCGATGGAGGTCCTCGACCCGGAGAACCCCGCGGTGCTGGCGTTCGTCCGCGCCCATACAGACGAACAGGGCGAGGGCACCAAGATTCTCGTCGTCGCGAACCTGTCGGGGCAGATGCAGTCGTGCCACCTGCCCGTCCGGGACGACTTGCAGGGCCTCGTCCCGGTCGAGATGGGTAGCCAGGCCGCGCTACCGCCGCTCGGCGACACGCCCTACCACCTCCCGCTCGGGCCGCATGGCTTCTTCTGGTTCACCCTCGAACCCGCCGAGGCGCTCACCGCACGCGAGTTGGCACGCCCCAAGTCGGGCGAGACGCCGTCGGAGCGGCCCGCCGAGAGCGACCTCCCGCCGCCGCCGTCGTTACAGGTGCGCGAGGGCGTACAAAACCTCCTCGTTCCGACGCTCGCCGACCCGAAGGCGCGGGCCGACTTCGAGCGGATGCTGCCGTCCTTCATCCGCCGCCAGCGGTGGTTTGGCGCCAAAGACTGCGCCATCCTCGACGTGCGCATCGCCGACGCGGTGCGCATCGTGCGCGACCCGTGGCCGGTCTACCTCTCGATCCTCGACGTGACGCTCAAGCCCGCCGACGGTCCGGAGCGGCAGGACACCTACCTCCTCCCGCTCACCGTGCGCCCTGAGGATGCTGACGGGGAGGACGGCGTGCAGACGCTGCTGCTCGAACGCCCGCACGCGGCGCTCACGTGGCTCGACCTTCCCGACACGCGCGTGCTTCTGTATGACGCGGCCGTCGGCCCCGATTTCTGGCTGGCGCTCTTCCGCTGGTGGACGAGCGGTACCAAAGGCCGCTCGCTGCGCGGCACCTACGTCGGCGACGCGGCTGAGTCGGTGCGCCGCCACACGCCGAAGGTGGCCCGGCCGCTCGCCGGTGAGCAGTCCAACTCCGCGGCTATCCTCGACGGGCAGTACTTCGTCAAGCTCTACCGCCGCCTCGAACAGGGCGTCAGCCCCGAGGTCGAGCTCCTCGACCATCTCACCGGGTCGAGCTTCCCGTACGTCCCCGCGCTCCTCGGCACGATCACGTTCACCGAGCGCGGCCAGGACGTGTCGATGGGCGTGATCCAGCAGGCGCTCCCCGTCGATTCCGACGGCTGGACGTTCGCCACCGACCTCGTTGAGCGCTTCCTCGGCCGCATCGAGGGCCGCGTGCTGCCCGCCGAACCGAGCCACGACGCGTGGAGCCGAGAGCCCGCCGACCTCCCGCCGTGGCTCGAAACCGACGCGCCGGAGATGATGCAGTTGGCCCGCACGCTCGGCATCCGCACCGCCGAGATGCACCAGGCGCTCGCCACCGGCACCTCGGAGTCCACCCGCCCAGAGCCGGGCATCCCTGAAGGTGTCCAGGGCCTCATCGATCGGGTGAAAGCCGAGATGCAGATCACCCGTACGATGCTCGCCGAGCAGGCCGCGAGCATCGCCAACACGCTGCCGTTCGAGCTCCCCTCGGACGACGACTGGGCGCGTCTGGCCGGCCGCCTCGACCGCCTCATGGAGGTGGAGACGACGCGCGAGAAGATCCGCATCCACGGCGACTACCACCTCGGCCAGACGCTCATCGCCGACGGCGACCTCTACGTGCTCGACTTCGAGGGCGAACCGGCCCGCTCCCTCGACGAGCGGCGTGCGCGCGACTATGCCGTGCGCGACGTGGCCGGGATGCTGCGCTCGCTGGAGTACGCCGCCTACGCCACCCTCGGCGAGCGCATGGGAGACGACGACCTCCGCGCGTGGACCGACCGCCTGGTCCGCTGGTGCGAGGCGCTCTTCCGCGACGCCTACCACGCCGTCGCCGAGGACGACAACTTCGCGCAGCCGCCGTCCGCCCGCGAGCCGATGCTGTGGGCCTATCTCCTCGACAAGACGCTCTACGAGGTGCGCTACGAACTCGGCAGCCGCCCGCACTGGGCGTGGATCCCGCTGCGTGGCCTGCGCCGGCTTCTCCAGGCCGAGCCGCCCCGCACCGTGTCCGACGCGCCTGCGACGGCCGACGCGTGAGCACGGCCCTGCTCCCCCGTCCTGCGTCGTCTCCGTTCTTGCGAACTCTGCTCCTAGGACTGTCCCCTCGTCCCCGAGGGGGATAGCTTGCGCACCGTTGCCGGTGTGCAAGCGGGGGGAGCCGGACCAGCAGCGCGGTCGATAAGCGCAGCTGCACATCTGCAAACCGACTCCGCATGAGTGCATCCCTTGACCCGCCGAACGCCGAGCGCTTCCTCGTCGCTGCGCTGCGCGAGGAAGCGGCCCGGCGCGGCATCGCCTGCACGACGTTCTCGGCGGACTGGATCGTCCGGCTGAGCCGAGGCAACCGGCACGCGACGGTGATGGGCTACCACTTCCCGCTCAACAGCGCTCCCGCAGCGATGCTCGCGGGCGACAAGGCCGCCGCCGCCGAAGCGATGGCGCACGCTGACGTCCCGTACGTCGAGCATCGCCTGTTCCTGCGCCCCGCGCTCGCCAGCTACGTCGGCAGCGGCGGTAACTGGGCAACGATGCTCACCTATGCGCAGGAGCACGACGGGCACCTCGTCGTGAAGCCCAACGAAGGCACGGGCGGGCAGCACGTGTTGCGCGTCCAGTCGGCGTTGGAACTGGAAGCGGCGGTCCACGACCTGTTCGCGCACCACCGCGCGCTCGCGCTCAGCCCGTACCTCGCCATCGACCGCGAGGTGCGCCTCATCATGCTCGACGGGACGTGTCGGCTCGCCTACGAGAAAGTCCGCGCCGACCACGATCCAGATAACGCCGAGTGGCGGCACAACCTCGGCCTGGGCGCAACGCCGCACCTGGTCGATCCGCCTCCGGCTGCGCTGATCGATCACGCCCACACCGCGATGCGCGCGCTGGAGCTACGGTTTGCCTCCGTCGATCTCGTGGAGGTGAGCGGCACGTGGCGTGTGCTCGAAGTCAACGCAGGCGTGATGATGGAGGCGTTCGCGCGGCAGTCGGCGGCCAACGCCACCCGCGCCTCGGCGATCTACGGGGCTGCGCTGGACGCCGTGTTTAGCAACAAGGCGTAGGCAGCCTACAACGTCGCGCTGCTCCGTCAAGCCGGCGTGAAACAGGACGAAAACTGGGGCCTTTTGCGAGGTATCCCGTTGGGCGGACGCAAGACCGGAACTATCATTTTCAGTCTCGTTTGAAAATCCCCCTTTGAGTGCGGCGGTGTCGCGGTGAGGCGGTGTAGCGGTGAAACTGCTACGCGGCCCCCGGACAGAGTCACCGTCGCACCGCTGCACTCCCTCACCGCTGCACCCCCCAGATGCTTGGACTGATCGGCGAACTCGCGCTCTTCGTCGCCTTTGCGGCGGCCATCGCCTCCGGCGTGGCCTACGTGCTGGCCTCCCGCGACCGGCTCACGCCCACCGAGGCGCTGCAGTATAAACGCCTCGGGCGCGGCGGCTGGCTCGCCTCGCTCGGCGCGACCGTCGGGGCGTCGGTGATCCTGTGGACGCTGCTGCTGACGGAGCAGTACCAGTACCACTACGTCTACAGCCAGACGTCGTCGGCGATGCCGTTCCGGTATCAGTTCTCGGCGTTCTGGGCGGGCCAGGAAGGCTCGTTCATGCTGTGGATTCTCATGACTGGGGCCGTCGGCGCGAGTGTGCTGTGGTGGTCGACGCGGCGCGCAGGAATTACAGCGGCGAGCGTCAAGGCGCGCGAAACGTTCGAAGCACCCGTCATGGCCGTGTGCGCGCTGTGCCTCGGCTTCCTCCTCTCGATGGTGATCGGGCTCAAGATCGGCGGCATCCAGATCGGCGCGTCGCCCTTCATCACGCTCGCGGAGAAGTTTCCCGACGCGCCCATCGTGCAGCAGGCAGGCTACGTCCCGCAGGACGGCCAGGGCCTCAACGATCTCCTCCAGAACCCCTGGATGACGATCCACCCGCCGACGCTCTTCGTCGGGTTCACGATGATGATGGTGCCGTTCGCGTTCGCCGTGGCGGGGCTGTGGAAGCGGCAGTACACCCAGTGGGTGAAGCCAGCGCTCCCTTGGACGCTCGTCGGTCTCGGCGTGCTCGGCCTCGGCATCATGATGGGCGGCTACTGGGCCTACATCACGCTCTCCTTCGGCGGCTGGTGGGCGTGGGACCCCGTCGAGAACTCATCGCTCGTGCCGTGGCTCATCGGCGTGGCGGCGCTCCACGCGATGCTCGTGCAGAAGAAGACCTCGGGCGGCCACAAGGCGGCGCTGCTCCTGACGGTCGCGGCGTTCGCGTTCGTGATCTACTCGACGTTCCTCACCCGCTCCGGCATCCTCGGCGACGTGTCCGTGCACTCGTTCGTCGACCTCGGGCTCTACAACCAGCTCCTGCTCTTCATCCTGAGCATCATCGGCCTCGGCTTCGGGCTCTTCTTCTATCGCTACCGCGACCTGCCGAAGCCTGCCGCGCCGCCCGCGACGCTCAGCCGCGAGTCGTTCATCTTCATGGGGGCGCTCACGCTCGCGCTCACCGGGCTCGTCATCATCCTCGGCACGAGCGCGCCGATCTTCGGGCGCATCTTCCGCGACAACCCGGCGGCCGTAGACGTGGCGTTCTACAACGAATGGACGCTCCCGCTCGGCATCGTGATGGCGCTCCTCGCGGGGCTCGGCCAGCTGCTCTGGTGGACGAAGATGTCGGTCGAGAACGTCAACCGCATCCTCCTCAGGCCGCTCGCGCTCACGGCGGTATCGACCGCCGTCGCGGCCCCCTTCATCGCGCGTGGCCTGGCGACGCCGCAGGCCCCGATCGCCGATGCGAGTGTTGAGGGCGGCGCCATCGAGGCGAGCCTACTCGGCGCTGGGTTCGCGGGCTTCTGGGACGTCTACGGCGTGAGCCTGCTCGTGCTGCTGCTCGCGTTCGCAGCGTTCTTCGCGTTCTGGGGCAACAGCCTCGTGCTCTGGCGCATCGGGCGCGGCAACCTCAAGCTCGCAGGCGGCTCGCTCACCCACGTCGGCTTCGCGCTCGTACTGATGGGCATCCTCACCTCGTCATTCTTCAACAGCCCGCTCACCGACGGCCAGGGCGCATCCGTCGGCGGCGACCGCGACAACTTCATCGTCGAAAAGGGCCAGACGAAGGCCGTCGAAGGCTACGCGTTCACCTACACTGGCGAAGGCTACAACGACGAGGGCAAGCCCGTCTATATCCTCGACGTGACGACGCCTTCGGGCCGCCAGTTCGAGGCACGTAACGTGGTCTACCAGGACTCGCGCGACCAGACGATCCAGAGCCCGCACGTCGACAAGACGCTCATGCAGGACCTCTATATCGCGGTCTATCCGTCGTTCATGTTCGGCCCGACCGAGGAGGAGCAGAACGGCGAGATCATGCTTCAGCGCGGCGAGACGCGCAGCCTCGGCAACCGGGAGTATTCGCTCCGCTTCGTCGACTACGAGCTCGACATCGACGAGGCCGTCGTCGACATCGACCCGGTGACCGTGGACCTCGCGGTGGCAGCGCGGCTGGAGTTGACCAACCGGGCGACCGGCGAGACACGCACGCTACGGCCGGTCTACGTGATCACCAACGAGAACGAACAGCAGTTCATCCAGAACCGCGTCCTCGACTGGGGCATCACGGTAACGTTCACTGGCATGGAGGTCAACCAGGGCGCGATCAAGCTCGGCGTCGAGGGCGTCTCCATTCAGCCCGAGGAGTGGATGGTGGTGCAGGCCTACGAGAAGCCGTTCATCAGCATCCTATGGCTCGGCACGCTGATCCTGCTGGCGGGCTTCACGCTGGCCTCGGTGCGCCGCTTCGGCGAGCAGCGCAGCCGGAAACGAGACGTGAAGACCGAGGCGGCCTAGGGCGTGTGGACAATCGGTCTGATCGGCGCTCATGGCCTCCGTTCGGCCTCCGCTGCGTTCCACTCGTCCCCCGATCCTACAGGATCGCGCTCCTCGTGCGCCTTTCGGAGACGCAAACGGCGTCTCGTGAGCACCTGACCCGATCAATGTCCACACGCCCTAGTCCCCAAGAAAGCGCCGACGCGGCGGGTAGCTGCGTCGGCGCGAGGGGGTGCCAAACGAGACAGGCCCCCTCGGAAGGACGTGTGGCGTTGAGCGGGGATGTGCAGACGAGGGGCAGACGAGAAGTGCGCAGCGGAGAAGTGCCACCGAGTAGGGATAGGATCAGCACCCGCCAGCGCAGAGAGGCAGAGACGCGCCGCCGAGGACTGATGCCGGGCGGCGTGGGCTACCTCAGCGCCTAAGGGTAGGAACTTCGACCTGCTCTCACAATCGGGGCGCACATGTCTTTTGGCCCAGGCGATCCCTGAGACCGCAACCCTACTCTGCCGCCAAACTACCTGATCCTGCTACCCCAAAACGGCGACGCCCGGCGGCCTCGATTCCGTCGGGCGTTGCCGTGTCCGAGTGGTGCGTGGACGGAAGAGCGCCCGGGGAAGAGCAGAGAAGACGTGCTCACGAGGAGAGCAGCGCGGAATGATAGCGCCTGGAGGGACCAGTTCCTACCACGGCCTTTCGTCTCCGCTAAATGGTAACCCGGTCTCTGCAGAATGGTAACAGTGCGTGCTGCGTGCTGCGTGCTGCGTGCTGCGTGCTGCGTGCTGCGTGCTGCGTGCTGCGTGCTGCGTGAAAGCAAGCCCATCTTTGCCTCTGGAACAAAACTGTTCTTCGTCTTCCCACCTTGCCCTCCCCCTCCCTCACCCTTCTCACTTCCAACCTCTTCCTTCCTAGCGCACCATCGCGGTCTGGGCGTAGCGCCGGCCGGCGTCGGTGAGCGCGAGAAGGTCGTCGTCGCGGCGCCGGATGAGGTCTTCGCGCTGCGCCCGGGCGACGATGCGTTCGGCGCGGCGGGGGTCCCAGCGGAGGTGCTCTCGAAGGTGGCCCACGCGGCACTCGCGGTCGGCCTCAGGCAGGCCCTCGTGGTGCAGGAGGTGGATGGCGAGCATCCGCTGCGCAAATTCGGCACGCTGCCGCCCCTGCCGCCGTCGCTGCGCCACGAGACCCCGGTCTGGCGCGAACACATAGACAAGCGCGAACACGACGCCCACCATCGTCGCCATCGCGCCCGCGATCGAGGCGTCGAGGACGCGCGCGAGCCAGTAGCCAGAGAGCGCCGACGCGATGCCGAGCACCACGGCCAGGCTGAGGAGCACGGGCAGACGGTCCGTGAGCAACCAGGCCGCCGCCGGGGGTCCAACCATCAGCGCCACAACGAGGATCGAGCCGACCACGTCGAACGCGCCCACGGCCGTCACCGAGACGAGCGTCATGAGCGCGTAGTTGAGCAGGCCCGGCGCGAAGCCCAGGACGGCGGCAAGCGCGGGGTCGAAGGTGCTCAGCTTCAGCTCTTTGTAGAACACCCCGACGAACGCCAGGTTGAGCGCGAGCACGAGGGCCATCAGCCACAGCGCCATCGGCCCGAGGTCGACGCCGCCGACGGTAAACCGTTCGATCCAGGAGAACGCCGGGTCGCCGAGGAGCACCGCGTCCGTGTCGAGGTGCACATCATCGGCGAAGCGCGCGATGAGGAGTACGCCGACGGAGAACAGCGCTGGGAAGACCAGCCCAATCGCGGCGTCCTGCTTCACGAGCCGCGTCCGCCCCAGTGCCTCGATGAGCGCCACCGTGAGCACGCCCGTGGCCGCTGCGGCCACGAGCAGCAGCGGCGACGACAGGCTCTCGGTCAGGAAGAACGCCACCACGATGCCTGGCAGGATCGCGTGGCTGATCGCGTCCGAGAGCATCGACGCGCGCCGCAGCACGAGGAAACCCCCGACGAGCGCGCACGCCGCCGCCACGGTCGCGCAGATGAGCTGGATTTCGATCTGGGGCGTCACGGGTCGAGGGTCGAGGGTCGAGGGTCGAGGGTCGAGGGTCGAGGGTCGAGGGTCGAGGGTCGAGGGTCGAGGGTCGA
>JBCBNX010000025.1 GCA_039821555.1 Bacteroidota bacterium | reverse complement strand
TCACCTGGCGTGCGCGGTGATCGTGTGGCGGCGTTGCCCTCTCACGTCCGACGACTACCTATTGGGATAGGCTCTAAGTCGCCTGTTGCGGGATGGCGAGCGGGTAATCGGCCTCGACGTCACCCTCGGCCATGCGGCGGAGGCGGCGCTTGAGGAGGCGCTTCTTGAGCGGCGAGAGGTGGTCCACGAACAGCACCCCGTCGAGGTGGTCGTTCTCGTGCTGCACGACGCGCGCGAGCATGCCGGTGGCGAGGACTTCCTGCTCGGCGAGGTGGCGGTCGAGGTAGCGCACGCGGACCGAGTCGGGGCGCGTCACGTCCTCGCGGAGGTCGGGGATCGAAAGGCAGCCTTCTTCGAACTCGCTCGTCACGTCCGGCTCGACGGGTTCGATCTCGGGATTGATGAACGCCTGCGGGCCGCGCGCCCAGGTCGGCAGGTCAGCGGGGTCGGTCAGGCCGAGGTCCTCCATCAGGTCGTCGGCGAGGTGGCTGAGGTCCACCACGAAGAGCCGCTCCGTACGCCCCACCTGCGGGGCTGCCAGTCCGATGCCGCTCGCGCCATGCATCGTCTCGATCATGTCGTCGATGAGCTGCTGCAGCTCGGGCGAGTCGGCCTCAACGAGCGCGGTTTCCTGGCGCAGGACGGGCTGGCCGAGCGTGTAGATGGAAAGCACCATGGGGTCGAAGTAGGAAGTGCGAGGTGAGAAGTTAGAAGTCGAGAGACTAGAGTGGCTTACGAGAACCACTTCTAGCTTCCTACTTCTACCCTCCCACTTCATCGAGGTAGTCTTGGAGGAGGACGGCGGCGGCGGCGGCGTTGAGGCGGGCCTTGTCGCGGCGGCCTTTCTTCGACGCGCCTGCGGCGAGCAGCGCACGCTGGGCGCGGCGCGACGTGGTCCGCTCGTCGTAGGGCTCCACGCGCACGCTGGGGAGCGCGTTCCGGAGGCGGTTGAGGTAGGGACGCACCTTCTCGACCATCGCGCCTTCCGTGCCGTCAGGCAGCAGCGGCCAGCCGACGAGCACGAGCGTGAGCTCCTCGGTGCCGGTGCCCTGTGCCAGCCGCCGCAGCTCGTCCACCGCGCCCTTCGCGTCGAACGTGCCGATGGGCTGCGCGAACAGGCCGAGCGGATCCGTCACGGCGAGGCCGACGCGCTTGGTGCCATAGTCAACAGCAGCGATACGGGGCATAAGATGGTCCGTTGTTCGTTCGCCTCCGGCTCGCTTGTGGGACGCGCGCTTTGCCCGCTGTGGTTCGTGGAGGAGGTTTACCACAGACGGTGACTTTGCTACCGAGGCGGTGCAGACCTCCGTCTGCTACGGACAGCACACGACAGACTACGGACACCCAACAAGAAAAGGCCGAGGTTGCCCCCGGCCTCTCCGTCGTAGTGCGATCCGTGTCGCCTAGTGCTTGCCGTTGAGGTGCGGCGAGTCGGCGCTGCCCTCGGGGATGGCATAGCCCAGGTCGGCGAGCGGGCGCTGGAGTTCTTCCTTGAGGCGCTTGCTCGGCTTGAAGTGGGTCTTGCGGCGGCTCGGGATGAAGACCGTCTCGTTGGTCTTCGGGTTGCGGGCCTTGGGCTTGGCTTTGGTCTTCTTGACCTCGAAGACGCCGAAGTCGCGCAGCTCGATGCGGACCTCCGGGTCGGCTTCGAGCATGAGCGCGCCCAGCGCTTCGATGACGGCGTTGACCCAGGGCTCGCTCTTGTAGATCGGCTCGTCCATCAACTGGGCGACCCGGCGGGAGACGTCTTTCTTGGTGAGCGTCTCGACACGCTTGGTTTCCATGGGGGATCTCAGTGTGGTGGTGGAAGGGAGATGCCAGCCGGAGAACCGGCGCGGCATATCAGCACGCCAGGGGCAGCTCAGCAGGCCCGCGTGGGGACGCGGTTCGGCATGCTCAGCCGTCGAGGGCGGCGGGAAGGTAACACCCCGGCTCTTGTCCTAAGCAATTGAGTTTGCTGACAGAGGCCGAAGCCCCGCCCCAACCGACGCCCCGGCTGTTGGTTCCAGAGATGCCACCCAGGTGAACGCCGTTCAGCGAAGTTTCACGACATGTGCAGGATATGGAACCAACGCGGCCGGCCTTCTACAGCCTCATGGGCCTTCGAGGCGTCGGGGTTGGATAGGTGAGGACGTGTGGCGCCGTGCGTGTTGGCCTCGCTCCGATACGCAACAGGCAACCCTTTCCGCTCCCGAGTGTGCCTCATCCCGAACCGGCCTCCTCCTCAAACCGCTGGCCTACTCTTCAAACCGCTGGCCTACTCTTCAAACCGATAGACGCCGAAGATGCCGTCGATCTGTCGCATGCGGTCCATCAGCCGCTGCAGGTGCTTGAGGTCGCTCACGAAGAGCACGAGGTTGCCCTCGAACATGCCGTCCTCGCTCTCGACCGTGATCGAGCGGATGTTGGTGCGCTGGTTCTTCGAGATCATCGTGGTGAGGTCGCTCACGATGCCGACGCGGTCCTCGCCGATGATGCGCAGGCCGACGATGAACTGCGCATCCTTTTGGCGGCTCCAGTCCACGGGCAGGATGCGCTCGGGCTGCTCGGCCATCAGGTGGAGCGCGTTGCGGCACGTGCCGCGGTGGATCGTGATGGCGCCCGTCTTGCTCGCGAACCCGACCACCTCGTCGCCGGGGATCGGGTTGCAGCAGTTGGCGTAGCGCGTGGCGAGGTCCGACATCGGCTCGCCGTCGACGATGAGCGCGGGGAGGTTGGCCTCGCGGGCCTGGCGCGTGACGCGCGTGGCCTCCTGGTCGAGGTAGCGCGCCTGCGCCTCGGCGGTCTCGGCGTTAGCCTGTTCGGTTTCGACCCGGGCTGCCTCGGCACCGCGGCGCAGCGCTGTGATAAACGTGTCGGCGTCGTACGCGCCGGTGCCGATCTCGTAGAAGACCTGCTGCGAGTCGGGAAACTTCAGCTTCGCCGCTGTGCGCGCGATGGCCTGCTGGTCGATCTCGACGCCCGCCTTCGCGAGGCGCTTCTCAAACACGGCGCGGCCCTGGTCGACGGCCTTGCGGCGCTTCTCGTTGATGTGCTGCCGGATGCGGGCCTTCGCCTTCGTCGTGACCACGAAGTTCGCCCAGTCTGGGTTGGGCGACTGCTTCTTCGACGTGAGGATCTCAACCTGGTCGCCGGAGGCCAGCTTGTGCGAAAGCGGGACCATCTTGCCGTTGACCTTAGCGCCGATGCAGCGGTTGCCGACCTCGGTGTGCACCTGGTAGGCGAAGTCGACGGGCGTAGCGCCGCGCGGGAGCGTGAGCAGGTCGCCAGCGGGCGTGAAGACGTAGATCTCCTCGGCGTAGAGGTTGAGCGAGAACTCCTGCACGAAGTCGCTCGCCGCGTCGGGCTGCGGGTTTTCGAGCATGTCGCGCACCCACGAGTAGAGCGAGTCGAGGCGCTCGTCGGCGCGCGGGCTGTTCCGGGAGCCGTCGGCGTTCTTCTCCTTGTACTTCCAGTGCGCCGCCACGCCGCGCTCGGCGATCTCGTGCATCTCCTGCGTGCGCACCTGGATCTCGATGCGCCGCCCCTTCGGCCCGATGACGGTCGTGTGGAGGCTCTGGTAGCCGTTCGACTTCGGCAGCGAGATAAAGTCGCGGAAGCGCTCGGGAATGGGCGGGTAGAGGTCCGTGAGGATCGAGTAGACGCGCCAGCAATCCTCGCGGCCCTGGCGGCCTTCGCTCTCCAGGATGATGCGAATGGCGAGCAGGTCGTAGATCTCGTCGAGGTCTTTATCCTGCGCCTTCATCTTCCGGTAGATCGAGTAGATCGACTTCGGGCGCCCGGTGATCTCGAACGTCAGACCCGCGCCTTCGAGCTCCTTCTGGACGGGCTCGATGAAGCGGCGGAGGTACGTCTCGCGCTGCCGCCGGTTGGCCTTCAGCCCCGTCGTGATGTGCTGGTAGCGCTCCGGGTCGATGTATTTCAGGCAGAGGTCCTCCAACTCCGTCTTGATGGCGTTGAGGCCGAAGCGGTGCGACAACGGCGCAAAGAGCGCGAGCGTGTCCGAAGCGATGCGGAGTTGCTTCGCCTGCGGGAGGCTCTCTAGCGTCCGCATGTTGTGCAGCCGGTCGGCGAACTTCACCAGGATGACACGGATGTCGCTCGCCATCGAGAGCATGAGCTTGCGCACGTTCTCGTCGCGGCCTAGCTTTTTGCTCTCGAAGACGTGGTCGATCTTGGTGACGCCGTCCACGACCTGCGCGAGCTCGGCTCCAAACTCAGCCTCCAAGAAGTCGAGCGAGATGTCGGTGTCCTCGACGGTGTCGTGCAGCAGCGCGGCGACCACGGTCACGTCGTCGAAGGCGATGTCCCGCGCGGCGATGGTGGCGACTTCGAGCGGGTGCGCGATGTAGAGCGAGCCGTCGGCGCGGCGGTCGTTTCGGTGCGCCCAGTAGGCCACCTGGAAGGCGCGGCGGAGCAGCTGCTCGTCCACGCTCGGCAGCCGCCGCCGGGCGTGCTCGATCAGTACCCGCAGCCCGCGCCGGTACTTCGCGTCGACTTTGAGTTCGCGAAGCTGCGCGTCGAGGTGGGCGGAGGCCTGGATCATAGCGGGACCTGGTGCAACGGGCTCGCCTAAACGCAAGAGCCGTCCGTCGGTTGCCCGGTGGAAAGTGCTATCCAGTCTGGGCGCACAGAGGCGTGCTACTTGGCGCGGCGGTAGACCTTCAAAAACTCGTCCCGCCCAATGCCACTTTGCCGGAGGATGGCGCGCAAGGTAGAACCTTTGATCGTGCGATGGTTGGGGAGCGTCAGCGGCGTCCGGGTGCCGTCCTCATCCTCATGCAGCATCGCGATGTGGTTGCCTTCGCGCACGATCCGGAAGCCGAGCGCTTCGAGCGACGCCAGTACGCGACGCAGCGGGGCATCCCGGGGAAAGCGCTCCGACATCAGGCGGCTACGGTCGCTTCAGCTACGAACACCTCCAAGACGGGACCGTCATCGCTATCGAGCACCTCCGGCCCGAACGTTTCGATGTGGAACGCCACCGCACTCCGCGCATCCGCAAGCGCCTCCTCATAGCTATCGCCCTGTCCCACGACGACGCCCTTCAACCCAACTGGGTAGGCAACGTACCCATCTGAGTGCTTCTCGACGATGATCTTGATGAGTCTGGACATGCAGTCGTAGGGCTAGAATGTGCTCGCCTAAACGCAAGAGCGGTCAGCGGGTTGCCACGCCGCTCCCATCGTAGCTCGCGAGAAAATCCAGACACCACTGCTTAACGTCACGCTCGTCGATATCCAAACATTCCTCTTCGTTGAGGTGCGTACCGTACCGCTTATAGAAGCGCGCTTTCGAGCGGGCGCAGCGAGCTTCGAGGATGTCTAGTGCTTGGCGGGCGATGGCGAGCGCACGCTCATGGTGCGCCGGATGCTGCGTCCAGTACACTGCTGGGAGCCGGAACGTTGCCTTCAGCAGATCGCCAGGGAAGAACGTCCCGCACACGAGGGGATTCAATTCGAGCACACCGAGCGCTCTGGGCATCAGGTGTTCTGTGCCCATGTTCTGCCCGATCATGAGCCGCAGGTCGCCCACGCTAAACTGATCGATAGGTGTGCCCATCAGCCGCTCAGCGTTGGCTATCAGGCCCTTCACCTCGGGTGGCATAGGCTGAGGCCCGCGCCCTTCAATCTGGTTAAGCGTCTTCGCCATGAGTGCGCTAGTCGTCACCGCGCGCCAGCACATCGCGGATGGCGGCGAGGCCGTCGGTGAGGGCGGCAAGCTGCGCGAGCACCTGCGCCACTTGGTCGCCGTCGGCGAGGCCCGCGAACGCCTGGTTCTTCTGGAACGTCGCCTGCATCTCGGCCCAGCGGGCGGCCTCGTCGGGCGTGAGCCAGCCCATCAGTTCCTTGAGCCGCAGCAGGTTGGCTTCGGCCCCGCTCGTGAGAAGCTGCGCCTCCTGCTCGTAGTGGCTGCGCACGAGCGTGTCGCGCTCGGCGTCGGTCATGGCGGGCAGGACCTTCTCGGCGAGCCGGTTCATGTTGCGGTAGGAGCCCTGGAGCAGGAACGGTGGGCGCGTACGGTAGGCATCGTTCTGCGCGGCGCTGGCGATGTACTCCTGGTTGACGCCCAGCACCACGTCGCGCAGCGCGATCAGGTGGCGCAGCACGGCGAGGATCTCGTCGAGTTCGTCGGGGGCATAGTTGCCCTGGAGGTCGAGTCCGTCGCGGCGGTCGGTCTCGGCAGCCTGGACGAGCGCGTGGAGGTCGTCGGGCGCGCGGCTCGCCACGGCGTCGAGGACGGGGTTGGCGCCCATCGCGTTTTCGAGGTAGGAGCTGGCGAAGGCGTCCGCCGTCTCGCCGATCACGTCGCCGAGGTTATAGGTGTCGGCGCGGTTGGCGAGCATATCCGGGACGCGGAAGCGGGCGCCGCTCTCGGTGTAGGGGTTGCCCGCCATCACCACGGCCACCTTCTTGCCGCGCAGGTCGTAGGTGCGCGGCTGCCCGCGCCACACGCCCTCGACGCGCCGCTGGGCGTCGCAGAGCGCGATGAACTTCTGCAAGAACTCCGGGTGGCAGTGCTGGATGTCGTCGACGTACAGCATCAGGTTGTCGCCAATCTCAAAGGCGAGGTTGAGCTTGACGAGCTCCTCGCGCGCGGCGGCGTTGGGTGCAGACTCCGGGTCGAGCGCCGTCACGTCGTGGCCGATGGCCGGGCCGTTGATCTTGACGAACGTGAGCCCCAGCCGGTCGGCGAGGTACTCCATGAGCGTCGTCTTGCCGTAGCCCGGCGGCGAGATCAGCAGCAGCAGACCTTGCCGGTCCGTGCGCGTCGTATCGCCCGCCGTGCCGAGCTGCTTGGCGAGGTTGTCGCCGATGAGCGGGAGGAAGACGCGGTCGATGAGGCGGTTGCGGACGAAGCCCGAGAAGACGCGCGGCTTGAGTTCGTCGAGGCGCAGTTCGGCCTTCCGCGCCTGGATGCGCTCATGCTTGCGCGCGGCAAACGCAGCGAACGCGGGCACGCGCTCCCTGGCGAACGCGCCGAGCCGGTCGAGGAAGGCCGCGAAGTCGAGGCGGTACGTGCCATCGTCCACGCGCGCATGGCTCCCGCGCAGGTCGGCCAACTCGACACGCGTCTCGGTCGCGCCTACATCCACGTTCTCGCGGAGATCGGCCAGGCGAATCGCGGCGGCTTCGTCGACGAGGTCGGAGTCAGTCCTGTCGGGTTTATGCCCGGCTCGATCCACCACCCCTGTCCCCTCCCCCGCCTGCGCGGGGGCAAGACTCTGTCCAGGAGGGGAACTCCTTTTCAACGTTGAGGCCGTGTGTTGCTGGTTCGCAAAGGTGGAAAGGGCATCGCGGAGGAGCGCGACCTGGCCGGCAGGATCATCAATAAGACGGTCGAGTGCGTCGCCAAACGCCTTCGTTGCCTTTGGCTTGGCGAGCGCCTTGGCGAAGCCGTCGAGCAACGTCACAGCCTCGGGGCTGGCGACGAAGCGGGTCGGGTCGTCCTGCGCGAGTTCGCGGGCGAGGTAGGCCGCAGCTTGCTCCGCGATGCTGACCTCGAACAGTCCGGTGTCGTTGACGAACGCCACGAGCGGTATGGCGAGAGCGGCGGTGGCGGCATCGAGATCGTGTTCGCCATTCGAAAACAGCCGCTGGACGGTGCCGAGGCCGCGCAGCCGCGCCTCGAAGCGGGTCCGCGTCGCGTCGTCGGCGAAGCAGTGCCACCAGACGAGCGCGCAAGCACGGGCGGCGGGGCCATAGCGCAGCAGCCCGGCATCGGCGTGGAGGCGTAGCAGCGCGCGGAGGATCGTCGCGGCGTCGTGGTCGTGCACACCCTTGACGTAGCCCTCGCCGTAGCGCGGAGCCATGAACCGCTGTACAGAGGCGAGCACGGCATCAGGTGCTTCGTCGTCCTCTGGCTCAGCGAGTAGCGCCGTGGGCGGCGGGATCTCCGACTGCCCGACGAGCGATGCCTGGTAGACGAGGTAGGCGAGGTACTCCGCGCGGTAGACGTCGTCCGTCTCGGAGACGACTTCCTGCGTCCAGAGGTAACGCGCGGCCTCAATGGCGGGGTCGTCGAGCGGCTCGAAGAAGCCGGTGCCAGTGAGGTGCAGGTGGAGGCGCTCGTCGCGGAGGACCGTTGTGAGGTCGAGCGGCTGCGTGTTGACGGCGAAGCGGTGCGTGCCGAGGCGCAGGATCGGCTGGCCGTCGACGAACAGCTCTTTCCGGTCCTTGAGCTGGCGGATCGCTTGCTCGCGTGCGGCCTTGAGCGCCGTCTGGAGGCCGTCGGCCTTGGTCGCGTCGCCGAGGTCGCGGAGCTGGGCTACGGTGTCGCGGACCTTCGCCACCATGAGGTCGGCGGCGAGGTAGCCGTTGATCTCCTCGACCGTGTCGAAGCGGTCGAGGCGGCTGCGGACGCCGTCGAGGATGCGCTCGGCGGCGCGTTCGAGCGCGGCGGTGCGCTGGCTGCGCGCCTCCACGAGCGCGAGCCGCTTCTGCTCGAACGCGGCGTAGACCTCCTCGCGGCGCTCGGACAGCACTTCGATGAAGCGGTCGGCCTCGGCGAAGCGGCTCTCCAATTCCGACACCTGCACCATCGCGCGGGTGAGGTATTGCTCGCACGCCTCGGGCGTCTCGGCCACGTCGAGGTAGCTCGTGACGGCCTGTTCGAGGAGCTTGAGCTGCGCGGCGAACTCGGCCGCGCCCTCGGTCTCGGCAAGCTGGTCGCGGCGGCGCTTCAGGCGGGCGCGCTCGGCGTTGAGCGTCGCGTAGAGCCCGGAGACCGCGTCGATGATGCGCGTCGTCTGCGTCGCGTCGTCGATCTGGAGGTTCGAGACGGTTTCGATGAGCAGGTCGAGCGCGCTGGCGGCGGTGTCGAACCGCTCAGCCACACCGCGCGCCTCAGCGACGGTGTCGAGCGCGTCGATGGCCGCGGCGGCCTCGGCGACCTGCGCCTCGTACGGCGCGAGGGCGTCGTCGCGGAGGAGGAACTCGACCATGCGGCGGGCCAGCCGCTCCGACGCCTCGGCGGCCTCGGTTTCGAGCGCCTCGGCGAGCGCCACGTCGGCGTAGCGCACCTCGCGCAGGGCGATCAGCCGCCCGCGCACCGCTCTTAATTCTGCGAGCGCATCGACAAACTGCTCTACTGACTCGAACGTCCGCCGCTCGACGGTTTGGAGGAGCGCTTGCGTCTCGGCCGCAGCGGCCTGCGTGCGCTCCCGAGCCGTCTGGCGGAGGCGGCGCACCTTGTCGAACTCGGCGAGGGCTCGCTGCGCCGTCTCGCGAATGCCGCGCAGCACCTCGGCCACGTTGCCCGCCTCCTCGTGGTCGAGCCAGAACGTCGCGTCGAGCAGACCCGTCGTCTCCTTGACGAGGTCGGCGTAGAGGCCCACGTAGCCGTCGTCGCGGCCGAGGAGGTTGAGGATCGCGTAGCCCTCGCTGAGCGCGCGGACGATGTCCTTGTTGCCCACCTTGAAGAGGTACGCGTCCTGTTGTCTGGGTGCCTCGCCAGCAAGAGGGGCGCCGTTGCGGCTGCGGTAGGGCGAGCGCCAGCGCTGGAGCGTGTGGTGCTTGCTCGGCTCGGGCTCGGGGCGCACGTAGACGAGTTCGCCGTCGGGGCGCAGCGCGTAGCCGCCGCAGCGGACCGGCGTGGCGACCTCCTGCGTGATGAGGTTGTACGACAGCAGGACGTACTCGCCCGTCTGGACGTCGTGGAAAACGAAGAGGAAGTCCTCGCCGTTGGGCGCGGCGATCTGCCGCTCGAAGCGGGTGGCGGCCGGGACGCCGTCGAAGCGCTTGACGCCGCCCGCTGCGAGCGCGAAGCCGTCGGGGTAGACGATGCCGTGGTCTTCGGGCAGCGCTACCGTCGCGTGTGCGAGCGCGTCGAGGCGATGAACGGCCTGCGTCTTCTCGTTGAAGAGTAGCTGCCGCGTCGTCTCCTCCTGGTAGGGCCGAATGCGCATCAGGATAAGCGGCCCCGCGGTGGCGTAGTGCACCTCCGCGTCGTCGAGTGTTTGGTCGGCGTGGTCGACGGGCTCCGCGTAGACGCCGAGGCCGCTGTCGGTGTTGTCCTCCACCTTCACCGTGAGGTCGCCGCCGACGGCCTCCACGAAGACGCGGTCCTCGATGGAGACGTGCGGGTGCGCGCCGTCGCGGTGCATGTCGCGCGTGGTGCGCTGCCAGCGGAAGGCCTGCTGCGTCGGGTAGACGAAGGTGTGCTCGGAGCGGTTGTCGAGGTACTGCAGCCCGTCGTCGCCGCGCAGCCACTTGAAGACCTTGATGTCGTCCGCGCGCTGTCCGACTTGGAAGACCATGAAGAGGTGCGGCCCGCGCTCGGCGAAGCGGGCAAAGCGCGCCTGCTTGTAGTAGCGATGGAGGTTGGCGAAGTCCTCCGCGAAGCGCTCGTCGGCGAGCACGTCGAGCGGGGCCTCGCGGTAGGTCGCCGTGTCGCCGTCGAAGGCATACGCCGCGAACACGTCGTCGAGCGTCGTCTCGGTTTTCAGACCGAGGTGCACGTGGCAGCCGACGAGCAGGCGCGGGCCGTCGGGGCCGGGCACCTCCACGAGGTCGCGCACGACGGCGTTGTGGTGCGTGGCGATCGCGGCCGTGCCGATCAGCGCGAGGTCGGTGCTGCCGAAGACGGCGCGGCGGGCCTCGTCGAGCGTCTGGAGGCGCGTCTGGAGCGTACGGGCGTGCTGTGCGAGGCGGTCGCGGAGCAACTCGTACGTGCCGCCTTCGAGCGCAGGCGTCGCGTTCGGCGCAGTGCCAGCCGGGGCGCCGTCGCCGGACGCGCCGCTGGGCGGCACGTCGTTGCCAGCGACGGGCGCGAGGTCGGGAGCGGAGGGGCGAGCCGGTTCCATACGGGGATGGGACGGAGTGTTGGAGATGGGCTAAGGCTGGCGGCAGCAAGACGCTCTGGACTAGTTCGAGCACCCAGCGCTGCTCGGCTCCCCCCGTTCTCATCGCCTCCGCGTCTGACGACGCTTCGCTCTTCGAACTGTCCCCCTCACGGGTGAGGGGGACAGCTTGACCGCCGTCGAGGCGCGTCAAGCGGGGGGAGCCGTCCGAGCACGCTGCGGCTCGGCGGCTACTTCAGCCCGAGCGTGCTGGCCTTCTGGTCGCCGAGACCGAGCTGGCGCACGGTGCGGAGCATCTGCTCTAGCGCCGTCGCGTCGGCGGCGTCCTCGGTCTGCGCCATCAGCTTCACGAGTAGCGCCGAGAGCGTGAGGTTCTTCACGTCGTCCGTGCCCAGGCCAGTCTGCGCCACGAGGCCGCGCACGCGGGCGATGAGCCCGTCGCCCAGCATCGGGACACCGCCGTCGGCGCCGTCGCCGAGCGCACCGCCGCCGAGCGCGCCCTCGCCGTAGAGGAACGCCTCCTTGACCTCGCTGAGCACGTCCGAGCCGTCCACGAGGCGGTCCACCGACCGGCCTTGCGTGATCGCCCCGACGATCTTCTCGAAGAACATCGACTCCCCACCGACGATGTCGATGTTGGCCGCTTCGAGGCCGGCGCGGAGCACCTCGGCCTGCGCCAGCGCGATGTCCTTCTGGACGGCGATCTGCGCCAGCTCGACCTCCTTGTCCTTCTCCAGGCGGAGCTTGAACTCCTCGTGCTCCTTGCCGACGCCGTCGAGCACCTTCATCGACTCGGCCTTCTGGCGGATGCCGTCGGCTTCGGCGGCGTACTTCCGGCTCATGACCTCCGCTTCGGCGGAGCCCTGCGCCTCCGTAGCATCGGCGAGGGCCTTCTTGCCCTCGGCCTCGGCGAGCGCTTTGGCCTGGATGGCCTCCGCCTCGGCGCTGGCTTTCAGCTTGAGCACGTCGGCCTCGGCGGTGCCCTCCTCGCGGACGGCGGCGGCGCGGGCCTCCATCACGCGGACCTCCGAGAGGCCCACGGTGGCTTCCTCCTCGGCGCGCGCGGCGGCGAGCGTCTTCATAGCGGCGGCCTCCTTCTCGGCGGCCTCCTGCTCAGCCTCGGCCTCGACGACGCGCTGCTGCGCGGCCTCGACGGCGGCGAGGCGCTTCGCCTCGGCGGCTTTCGTCTCCTGCACCTTCGCCTCTTCGGCGAGCTGCTCGGCATACGTCAGCGCGACCGACTTCGTGCGCTCGGCCTCGGCGGTGGCGCGGGTGTCCTTGATCTTTTCCTCCTCCTCGACGACCGACTTCTCGACCATCACGCGCTCGCGGATCACGGTCTGGATCGTCTTGCGCTCCTCTTCGAGCGCCTTCTCCTTCTCGATGCGGGCGAGCTCGACCACGCGCTCGCGCTCGGTGGCTTCGAGCTGGCGGTCCTTCTCCACGCGCTCCGTCTCGACGGCATCAGTGCGCAGGCGGTTCTTCTCCGCGACGAGCACCTGCCGCTGCTTGTTCTGCTCGGCAACCTCGACCTCCTCGTCGGTCTGGATGCGGGCGCGCTCAGCTTTGAGGCGCTCCTCCTGGCGTACGCGCTCCGTCTCGGCAGTCTCGCGCGCCTGTACGGTCTCGACTTCACGGCGCTGGCTCGCCTCTTTTTCCGCAAGCTGGCGTTCCAGTTCGAGGATGGCCTCGCGGGCCTCCACGTCCTGCTTCTTGAGCGTCTTCTCCTTCTCGCGGTTGATCTCGTTGGCGAGCACGGCCTGCCGCGCCGTCAGGTCGGTGATTTTCTTGATGCCCTCCGCGTCGAGGATGTTGTCCGGGTCGAGCGTCTCGACGGGCGTCTGCTCCAGGTAGTCGATGGCCGCGTCTTCGAGCGCGTAGCCGCTCAGGTCAGTGCCGATCACGTTGAGGATGTCCTCCTTGAACGTCTCGCGGCTGTTGTAGAGGTCGACGAAGTCGTAGTTCTTGCCGACCGTCTTGAGCGCCTCCGAGAACTTGGCGTCGAACAGCTCGATGAGCGCCTGCGGGTCCGAGGCACGCACGGTGCCAATGGACTCGGCGACGGTCTGCACGCTCTGCTCGTCCTTGTTGACCTTCACGAAGAAGGCCACCTGGATGTCGGCGCGCATGTTGTCCTTGCAGATGAGGCCGTTCTTGCCCGTGCGCGAGATCTCGACGCGCTTGAGCGAGATGTCCATCAGCTCGGAGCGGTGGACCACCGGGAAGACGTACATCCCCGAGAAGGCGACCTTCGTGCCGCCGACACCGGTGCGCACGAGGGCACGGCCTTGCTCGACCTTTTTGTAAAACTTGGCGACCAGGGCAATTAGCCCAAGGGATATAAGCGCGACAAAGCCGACAACGACCGCGGCGATGTTATAGAATGCTTCCATGACAGAGAGGGTGGGGCCAGAAAAACGTTGAAACTGGAGGGCGGCAGCGAGCCGCAAGGATCAGACCGTGGCCTGCTGGACGGCGACGGGATCTACGAGGTAGACCTGCCCGTCGTCGCTGCGGGCGACCACGAGGGCGCGTTCTCCGCGCGCGACCCGCTCGCCGGGCTGGGTGGTCTTGACGGTGAGCAGCAGCGGCGCGCCGTCGGTGGCGAGCTCGGCCTGCCCGAGCCGCTCGTGGTCGATGGCGGTGAGCGCCGTGCAGACGCGCCCGATAATCTGCACCGGAGCCTCTGCGGCTTTGAGCTTGCGGAAGAGGACCGCGAGCGGCCATGTGAGCACCTTCGTCGCGAGGATGGCCAGCAAAGCGCTGCCGCCTAGCCCGACGAGCGCACCGAGGCCGAGCACGAAGAACCCGATGGCGGCGGCCGTCCACCAGCTCAGCACGAACACGCTGAAGACGACCATGAACGGCACGATGCCGAGGTGCAGGAACGACAGCGCCTGCTGCCACCCCGAGAGTCCGGTATCCACATCCGCATCGACTTCGAAGTCGAGGTCCACGTCCGCGTCCGTCGCGTCGAAGTCCACGTCGAGGAAGTCGAGGTCGAGCGCGCCCAGGATGACGAACAGCCAGTAGACCCCGACGATGGCGAGGAGGACCGTGAGGGGCAGCAGCGGGCCCGAGGATAGAAACTCCAGCATGAGCGGCTCGGCTCGGCGCTACAGACCCTCATTCGGGCGCAGCGCCAGTGGGGGCGACGGCCCGCAAGGATAACGCGGACCCCCTCGTGGAGTCCAGCATCCGCGGGCGTTGCCGAAAGACACCGGTGGTATACGCAACCTACCCGTCTGGTTACGGGAGCGCTTCCGATTGTGCCCTATCCAAGCATTTTAAAGCGCCTAGCATAACCATGGTGTACATCGCCCAGGCGCTGGCTCTCCACCGGGTGCCCGTTGGTCACTGCACCGGGCAGTGTAGGGCGGAGGGTGCCGTCGCCCTCGTAGATGCGCCACGTCCCCACGAGCCGCTTTCGGGCGACGGCACACTCCTCCGCCAAAGTCGTTGCGTCAGCAAGTCGCTACGTCAACGCCGATGCGCCGATGGCATTTGTTACCTACAGGCGAGGGCGCACTCGCGTGCGCGCCAACCTTGCTGAGTAGACACCCACAGGGTAGCCGAGGCTGCGTGGGGCAACCGGCTGCCGTGACCGCGAGCGGTGTTTGTGGGTAGACGAGCGGTCGCCAGCGGCCCCGAGCGGCGACATGGAGGGCACCGATCTGTCTCCGTGAGCCTGCTTCCGTAGCCCCTCCGCACAGACGGCAGGATGTGACAACGACCGCATGCAACGGAGCCGCGCGAACCTGCGTAGTGCTCCGGTCGTCCACGGGCTGCGCGCACACTTCACGCAACCGACACCCCGGTGTGACACATAGAAGCACTGCAGGGTATACCCTTGGAGCTACGAACGTTGCCACGGGTCTCACCGCGCGCCGGTACGTGCCTGTCCACCAGGTGCTCCGCTCCCCTTCTCCTTCGCCCTTCTCCCCTTCGACTCCCCACCGCCATGCGCATCGGTACGCGCCTGCTCCTGCTGCTCCTCGTCGGAGCGCTCGCCCTCCCGGTCTTTGCCCAGCGCCCCGGCGGACGTCCCGGCGGCCCGCCCGGACAGATGCGCGGCGGCGCCATCACCGGCACCGTCATCGACGCCGACACGGGGCAACCCGTCGAGCTCGCCACGGCGACCGTGTGGAGCGCACGCGACTCGTCGCTCGTGACGGGCGCGCTCACCGACGCCGAGGGCGGCTTCGACATCCGCCCGCTGCGGCCGGGGCGCTACTACCTCACGCTCACCTACGTCGGCTACGTCAACCAGCGCATCGACGACCTCGCACTGCGACCCGGCAGCCTCGTCGCCGACCTCGGTACCCTCGAACTCGTCCCGGACGCGGCGCTCCTGGAGGGCGTCCAGGTGGAAGGCATCCGTGACGACATCGAGGTGCAGGTGGATCGCACCGTCTTCAACACCGCCGACCAGATCGCGGCCGACGTCGGCTCGGTGACGGATCTCCTGCGCAACGTCCCGGCCATCGAGGTCGACATCGACGGCAACATCAGCCTGCGCGGCAACCAGAACGTCGCCGTCCAGATCAACGGCCGGCCGGTCCCGATCACGGGTGCGTTCCTAGCGAGCTACCTCCAGCAGCTGCCCGCGTCGAGCGTCGAGCGCGTCGAGGTGATCCCCAACCCGAGCGCGAAGTACGAGCCGGAGGGCCTCGGCGGCATCATCAACATCATCCTGAAGGAGAACACCGACCTCGGCCTCTCGGGCGGCCTCACGGCGGCGGCCGAAACCATCGGCGGCTACAACGTCTCGGGCAACGTCGGCTACCAGCGCGGGCCGTGGACCACGTTCGTGACCTACGGGCTCCGCCGCAACGTCCGCGAGTCCGGCGGCATCAATGACGCCGACTTCACCCTCCCGCTCGCCGAAGACGGGACCCCGCGGCTCGACACCCGATTCACCGACGACGATGGCGAGAGCCAGAGCCTCGGCCACCTCCTGAGCGCCTCGGCGGACTACAAGCTCTCACCCAAGATGACGCTCTCGGCCTCGGGCCGCCTCAGCCTCGGGTTCGGCAGCGACGAAGAAGTCAACTTCCGCAACGAACTCTTCGACGACGGCAACCGCCTGCAGTCCTTCCGCCTCAGCGATGAGGACGAGGATGACCTCAACGGCGACCTGGCGCTCACGTTCTCACGCGTGCAGGCACGCTCTACGGACGAGCTCACCGTCGAGGCCCGCTACACCGCCGACGCCCGCGACGACTTCAGCGTGTTCACGGAAGGCTCAGCCCTTGTCGACGGCGCCGTCGCCTCGCCGACGGTGACCGAGCGCAACACGACCGACCGCTTCAAACAGGAGGGCTCGCTTCAACTCGACTGGGTGAAGCCTCTCGGCGATCTCAGCCTCGAAACCGGCTTCCGCAGCGAGTTCACCCGCACCGACGACGACTTCGTGGTCGACACCCTCGCGCTCGACGCCTTCCAGTCGGTCGGCGAACTCTCGAACAGCTTCGTGTTCGACGAGCAGGTCCACGCCGTCTACGGCCTCCTCAGCCGCAGCTTCGGCCCGCTCAGCCTCAAGGCCGGCGCGCGTCTGGAGCAGGCCTTCACCACGTTCGACCTCGCACAGCCCGCGCCGGGTCAGGACGATTCGGGTGCTTTCGACAACGACTACTTCAGCGTCTTCCCGAGCGCCTTCGCCACCTACCAGTTCACCGACGGCGTCTCCGCACAGGCCAGCTATAGTCGCCGCATCAACCGCCCGTCGACGCGCGCGCTCAATCCGTTCGAAAACCGCGAGGACCCCCTCAACGTGCGCGTCGGCAATCCGGGTCTGCAGCCCGAATACACGGACTCGTATGAGGTCGGCCTCACCTGGTTTACGCCGAAGACGACGCTCACCGTCACGCCGTTCTATCGCCGCACCACGGACGCCATCACGCGCTTCTCTACCCCGCCCGACGACAACGGCCGCACCGTGCGCACGTTCGTCAACTTCGACACGGAGGAGAACTACGGCGTCGAGACCGTCGGCAGCCTCCGCTTTGGCCAGCGCTTCAGCAGCTTCGTGACGCTGAGCGCCTACCAGTTCCAGACGGACGGGCAAAACGCCGACACCGACCTCGCGGCCAACGGCTTCCAGTGGAGCTTGCGCGGCAACCTGTCCTACAACTTCCCGACCGGGACGGCGGTGCAGTTCTTCGGCTTCTACCGCGCACCGCGCGACATCCCCAACGGCCTCATCGAGGCGTTCTCGTTCACGAACCTCTCGGTCCGCCAGAAGCTGCTCGACGACCGCGCGAGCCTCGCCGTGACGATGGGCGACGTGTTTGACACGGCCGGCTTCGAGTTCGCCATCCGTGACCGCTTCAGCGACCGGGTGGGCGAGCGGCGCTGGCAGGCACGCTTCCTGACGTTCACGTTCAACTACACGTTCGGCCAGCAACCACAGCGGCGTCCCGACCGCCAGCGCGGCGGTCGCGGACAAGGCGGCGGCGACGAGTCGACGGACTTCTAGGGCGCGCTGGAGCCCCAAGCGCCCGACCGCGACCAAGTTCCAGAATCGCGCATCGGGTCGACGCTCTCTGAAAATCTAACAGCGAGGCCTGCACGGTATGGCCCTGCAGGCCTGGGAGGCGGTTCTGGGTTTGGCATGGTCCTGGGAATGCCGGGTGGCACCAGGCTCTCCGCCCGCGGTGGAGTCTGCACCCACGCTCACCCACGCTTCCCCGCTCACCCATGCGCCGCTTGATCGCTCGCCTCCGCATCCTCTACGCCTCTCGCTGTCGCCTGCACACATGGGACGAACCGTACCACCCGTACACATCCCCTTCGTGAGAGCGCGGGTCTTTCTGAGTCGCCCCGCGCACACAGGGGCGCTCCTACCGCCGTTGCCCTCCGTGGAGACCGCCCTCTGCTGAGACGCAACGGCGGTATTTTTTCGGATGACCCGGCCCTGGATCCTGCTCGCCCTCCTGCTCCTGACGGGATGCACCCCCGATGGCGCGCGCGAGGGCCAGCGCGGCCTCGACGCCTACCTCGCGGGCGACCTCGAAACAGCGGCGGTCGCCTTCGGCGAGGGCCTGCAAGCCACAGACACGCCCGACGCCGACCTCGACGTGCGCGCGCGGCTGCTCTACGACCTCGGCCTCGTGCGCCACGAGGAAGGCGACGCCGAGGCTGCTATCGACCTCTTCGAGCAAGCGGCGCAGATCGCGCCGACGCGGCGGGCGCAGGCGCGGGCGCGCTACAACGCCGGGACCGCCGCCGCCCTCGCGCAGGACTTCGAGGCGGCACTCGACCACCTCCGCCAGGCGCTCCTGCTCGACCCGCGCTACGCCGAAGCGAAGGTCAACTACGAACTCGTAAAGCGGCAGCTGGACGGCGACCAGCCCGAGCCGCCGGAGGAGCAGCCTCCGCCCGAGCCGTCTGCCTTTGCCGAGGAGGTGAAGGCCCGTGCCGACTCCCTCATCGCGTCGCTCCGCTACGCTGACGCTCTTGAGGCCATGCAGGCGGGCTTGGCCGTGGATTCGACGGTGGAGGCCTATGCTGACTTCATCACGCGGCTCCAGGGCGTCGTCGGAATCGAAGAGACCGCGGAAGGTCAGCCTGCGCCATAGGCCCGATTCCTACAGCGAGGCCCGATCCATACGGCGCCACTTTAACCCAGGATATCCAGAGGCCTTGCCGACACAGGTGTGGCACAAAAGAATGGGGCCGCAGCTTCTCCCCCAAGAGCTGCGGCCCCAGGCGCACCGGCGGAACCGCCGGTGAACGCTAGAAGACCAATCGCACCAGGTGCGACGGGATAAAACATAGGAGGCCACCCTTAGGAATTCAAGGCATTGAGCCATATCGTTTCACCTCATTTATGCGAGCAACATCAGGATCTAAATAAAAAGCGCTTTCTTCTTCGATTTTCCCGTCGAAAAACTGAACATCCCCAACGTTTCTTCACATTACACGAGCCTACAGGAGCACGCCCCATTGAGTGACAGAGTGGTGTCACTCAATGGGGCGATCCTTGGTGGAGTACCTGTTCCATCGACGTGCCCAGCTTGTCCTATGGCTGTCTCTCCAGACGATCTCCGCCGCCTCAGCGCCCCCTTTCCCAACGACGACATTGAGTGGAAGCCCGGGGCGACCACGCGTGACCGCAAAAAAGGTCTAGCGATGGCCTACCTCACGAGTCGCGCCATCCAGGACCGCCTGGACGAGGTGTGCGGGCCAGGCAACTGGCGGAACGAATTCGCACCGGGGCCCGAGGGGGGCGTCCTGTGCGGCCTCTCCATTCTCGTGCACCGCGAGGGAGCTAACGCGCCAGAGTGGGTGACCAAGTGGGACGGCGCCGAGAACACCGAGTTCGAATCGGTCAAGGGTGGCCTATCCGGCGCGCTCAAGCGGGCCGCCGTGCAGTGGGGCATCGGCCGCTACCTCTATTCGATGCCAGCGCAGTGGGTGGCGCTCGACGAGCGCGGGCGGTTCGCATCTCCCCCACGGGTCCCGGCGAAGTACCTCCCCGAGCCCCAGCGCACGACGCGCCAGGGCCCCCACAACGAGCGCCCCCCAGCAGACCCGTTCGGTGGTGTGCACGGGGACGGTTCGCAGCGCGGTAGCGCCCCGAGCAATGGCTCTCAGGGCGACAGTGCACCGCGTAGCCGGGCTTCTAATACGCGCGTCATTCGCAAGGCCAACGGTCAGCGCCCCCGCTAGCCCTGCGCAGACGCTACTCGACGGCCGACGCGCAAGAACGGCGCAGGTAGTAGCCACAGACCGCCGGACGACGGTCGGAAGCCGTGAAGGTCGGAACGACCGACTTCCCATACGGTTTGACTCCTTCCGCAGCGCACGTCTACCTTGGCTGCCCTGTCGCCCCTGCTGACCCACCACCCGCGTTCTTGCGCCGACTGCTACCCCTCTGGCTCGGACTGCGTCTGCGCGCCCTGCTCTTTGGCATGGCGCTCCTCGTGGGCTTGGTTGCAGCGCCTGATGTCCAGGCGCAGTGGGAGGCGGTCGCCCCAGCAGAGCGCCTCAGTGCTGGGCAAGCCGCGACAGCGTTCTTCGACTGGACCGGTTCGCAGCCGTTCGCAGGAGTGCGCACGGAGCTTCCCGTCGGATGGGAACTCCGCGATGCCTGGGCCACCGGCCGCGATGGCGCTCAGATGCCCCTCGCACTCACCACCGATGAGCAAGGGCGCATCCTAGCCACGGCGGCCCGCCCGCTGCGAGGCCGGCTCCGCGTCGCGCTGCGCTTCGAGGTCGGAGTCACTCGCGGTCCCGAGCGCGTTCCCCTCGTACCGCTTGTCCAGGAGAGCGAGCGCGTGCGAGCCCTCGAAACACGGCGGCGCGTCTGGCAACCCTATGTCATCGAGACAAGTCGGCGCAACGCGGCGCTGCGTCCCGCCCGAGAACGCACCCCTCTGTCGCTGCGCCGAGACGCGCTCCCCGCACTCGATGCCGGCATGCCGTTCACGCTCGAACTCTGGATGCAGACGGTCAGCACCGACGAGGTCGTGCTCTCCACCTGGAATGGTCTCGACGGCGCACCCTACCCGCTCGAACTGACTGTGGCCGACGACGGTCACCTCCTCTTCTACAGCGGCGCCCGCGACCGCCATCACGGTATGCGCACCCCCGCGCCCGTCGCCGACGGGCAGTGGCACCACCTGGCCATCGTTCAAGACCCACGCGGAGGCTGGTCACGGCTCTACCTCGACGGAGCGTCGGCGGACTCGCTGCGCATCGCAGCACGCACCGACAACGACCACCCCCTCACGCTCGGCCAGCGCCTCCTAGCACAGGAAGCCAACGCCCAAGCGGCTGGCTACACAGGTCTCTTGGATGAGGTGCGCGTGTGGCCCCAGGCACGCACCGAGACGCAGCTTCGGCGCACCATGCGGCGCCAACTCACCGACGTCCCGCGCGGCGTGGTTCGCCTCGGCTTCGACGCCGTCCCGCCGCCCCGTCTGCTCGCACGCGACCTGGACGCGTGGCCCACCGAGCGCGGCGACCTGACGTTCTCGTTCCCCATCGAGCGCCTTGACGCTCAGGCGCAGGATGGCTTCGTCAATCTGTCGTGGGAAACGCAGGACCGCGAAAACGAAGCCTTCGTGGTCGAACGCTCGCCCGACGGCGAGACGTTCACCGCCGTCACGCGCCTTGAACTGAGCGACCGCATCGCGGAGGCAGCCAACGGCGCGATGCGCTTCGGCTACACGGACCTACCTCCCGCTGGGCAAGTGCTCTACTACCGCGTTCGGCAGGTCTTCGGCGAGGGTCCGGATCGCATCTCAGGAGCAGTCAAGCTAGGCCTCGGCGCGACCGATGGCGAGTTGCCCCTCACGCTCGTGAACTCGCCCAACCCCTTTCCCGACCGGACGCTCATCCGCTTCGAAGTCCCTTCGGCACAGCGCGCGGAGCTCTCGGTGTGGGACGTCTCGGGCCACCAGGTCGCGCTGCTGGTCGACCGCGAGGTGGCCGCAGGGGCGCATGAGATTCCATTCGACGCACGCGATCTGCCGAGCGGCGTCTACTTCGTGCGCCTCTCGACGCCGCAGACGAGCATCACGCACAAGATGACGCTGGCGCGGTAGCACGCAGGCCTCGCGTCGGTGCTGGCCGGACCCAGGCGGATCTGTGATCCTCGACGCGCACGGCTTGCGCGGATACGGGCAGCGGCGCTAGGATGCCGCTGGCCTTTCTCCTCCGTCCCCGCGCCCCAATGCTCCGTCGCCTCTCGCTTTTCGCCTTGCTGCTCACCGTTGTCGCGCTCAGCGTGCCGCCTGTGGTCGCACAAGACCTCGATGCCGCACTCGCCCGGCTGCGGCTGCTCGCGCCGCCCCTTGACGGGATGATGGCGCGGGTCGATGGATGCTCAGCCGCCACAGGCAACGGGGTGTGGAGCGCGCTCGCCCTCATCGAGGCGGAAGAGCGCCAGCAGCGCGCTCTCTCCGGTCGGGCCCGGGCCAGTTTCGCCAGCGACGCCACCGACGAGCGCTCCCTCTACCGGCTCGCCGTCGGCGTGAGCCTCGACCGCGGCGAATATCCCGGCGAGATCAACTTCAGCGCGGCCACCGACGTCACACTTCAGGATGGGACCGTCCAGGAGAATGTCTCGTCGCTCACGCTCTCCTACGACCACCACCTCTCGCCCAACTTCGAGACCTACGCCTTCGTCAAGCGCGACACCGACAACTTTCTCGGCATCGACCAGCGCTACGAAATCGGAGGGGGGCTGATCGGGCAGACGTACACGTGGGACACCCGCAAGCGGACGGCCCTGCGCAAGCGCCTGGACAACCTGCCGAGCTACGTCACGGCCGAGGGCGATAGCGCGCGGGCAGCCGCCGCCGCCGCCCTTGCCGAGACCGACTGGTTCCGCTGCCTTGCTGCCGCCCACGCCGACTCGACCACGCAGGGCGCGCTCCTGGCAGGCGTCCTCGCCGACCTCGATGCCCTTCGGCCCTATGCGACGTTTGCCGAGCGTGTGGTTCGGAAGCGCCACACCATCCTCCGGCTTGGCCTCCTCGCCGGGCCCTTCTTCGAGTTCGAGCAGTCGACCGTCACGGCTCGCCGCGTGCTCGGGATGGACACCACCAGCGTCGACGTGGAGTTAGGCGGCAGCACGATTCCACGCTTCGAGGTGCGCCCGACGCTCACGCTACGCGACGCCTTTGAGCGCGTCCGCTTCGACCTCCGGCCCTACTTCAAATTCCCACTCTACGACTTCGACGGCTGCGGCTCGGGCGAAGGGCGGTGCAACTATCGCATCGACGCGACCGCGCGCCTGACCTTCCGACTCGCCGACATCGGGTCGAGCGGCTCGGTGAGCATCGCGCCCGTCTACACGATCGCCTATGACAACGACCCCCCGCGCCTCCCCCAGAGCGTGATCGACGCAGCCATTGCCGAGGGCGCCCAGTTCGTCAACACGGCGATGCCCAAGACGCACCACATCTTCCGCTTTGCCCTCGTCGTCGGGTTCGATTGACGGCGATGGCTCCCTAGCAGTCCAGAGGCGTCTCTGGTCAGGCCGAAGAGTAGGCCATCTACAGGCCGCGCAACCCGGTCACGGATCGTCCGTTCCAGAACACGAACGATGTCACGAGCCTGCCTGCGTCCGCCATGCCCCGCGCCAAAGCCTTCGACGAAGCCGCTGTCCTGGAACGCGCCGCAGCCCTCTTCTGGGACCGGGGCTATGAGGCCGTGTCGATCCAGGACCTCGTGGACCACCTCGGCCTGAGCCGCAGCAGCCTCTACGACACGTTCGGCGGCAAGCAGGCACTCTACCTCGCCGCGCTCGACCGCTACCGTGGTACTGAGGTAGACCCGCTCCAGCAGTTGGGCGACGCACTCGGCTCGCCCCGCGCAGGCATTGAAGCCTACCTCCGCGCCGTCGTGGACGATGCTGCCGCAAACTGTCTCGGCTGCTTTGTAGTCAACGCCACCGCTGAGCGTGCCCCGCACGATCCGGAGACGGCCGAGCGGACGGCTGAGAGCCTCACGGTGCTCCAGGCCCGCTTCGAACGCGCCGTCCGGCAGGCGCAGGCGCAGGGCGAGATCGGCGCCGACCGCAACCCAACGGCGCTGGCGCGGCTCCTCGCCAACACGGTCTACGGCCTCCGGGTGACCGCTCGCGTGAGCCCCGACCGCGCGGTCCTCGACGACGTGGTGGACCAGACGATGCAGTTGCTCGGCTGAGGGGTCGAGGGTCGAGGGTCGAGGGTCGAGGGTCGAGGGTCGAGGGTCGAGGGTCGAAAAGGTGCAGCGCTGGGTGTGGTATGTCCAGTCAAAATGCCGTAGCTCCGGGCTGCCTCCGTAACCGCTCAGATTTTCTCCTGCTCCATTCTGGAACATTCGTTCCGATACATGTTTCAACGGGCCATCACGCTTTTCAATCAGCCCAACCCACTCCTCTCATGGCCTCCCTCTCTGGCAAAGTCGCCCTCGTCACCGGTGGCAGCCGCGGTATCGGCGCCGCGACCGCCCAGCGTCTCGCCGCCGACGGCGCGACCGTGGCGATCTCCTATAACTCCTCGCCCGACCGCGCTAACCAAGTCCTCGCGACCATCGAAGCGGCCGGTGGTACCGCCGCCGCATTCCAGGCCAACGCCGCCGATGCCGACGCGGCCAATGCCCTCGTCGCGCAGGTCGTCGAGCGCTTCGGCGGGCTCGACATCCTCGTCAACAACGCGGGCGTCTACCTCGTCGGCCCTATCGCCGAGTTCTCGGACGCCGAGTTTGACCAGAGCATCGACGTGAACGTGCGCGGCGTGTTCGCCACGCTCCGGGCTGCCGCGCCTCACCTCCGTGAGAACGGCCGCGTCATCAACATCGGCAGCGTCGTCGCCTTCGTCGGCTTCCCGGGCGCGTCGATCTACAGCGCCACGAAGGCCAGCGTCGGCGCGATCACAGCTTCGGCGGCGAAGGAGTTCGGCGCCAAGGGCATCACCGTTAACACAGTCCACCCCGGCCCCATCGACACGGAGATGAACCCCGGCGATCCCGACGTGAACCCGGCTGCGGGCATGATGGCCGGCGCGACCGCCCTCGGCCGCTACGGGACCGCCGAGGAAATCGCCAGCGTCGTCGCGTTCCTCGCCTCGCCCGAGGCCAGCTACGTCTCCGGCGCGCAGATTGCCGTCGACGGCGGGATGACCGCGTAGCGAAGTGCGACGGCTGAAGTGCGAAGGCTGAAGTAGCACGTCCGACACCGCACTGGTCTGAGCGGCGGGGTGATCTTAGGGTTGCTTCGCCGCTTCCCTTTCCTGTCAACCAACCGTCTCGCTGACCGATGCCGACTCCGTCTGATCCTGCTTTCTGGAACGTGCGCTTCGGCGCTGAGGCGTTCGCCTACGGGACCGCGCCCAACGCCTTCGTTGCCGAGGCCGTCCCGACGCACGTCGCTCCGGGCTCGACCGTCCTCGAACTTGCCGCAGGCGAAGGCCGCAATGCGGTGTGGATGGCAACCCGGGGCTATGGCGTCACCGCCCTCGACTTTGCCGCAGAGGGCCTCGCCAAAACCAACGCGTTAGCAGCTGAGCATGGCGTCACGGTCGCCACCGCACAGGCGGACGTGACGGCGTGGGACCCGCCTCAGGAGTGGGACGCCGTCGTGGCGACGTTTCTGCATCTTCCCGAGGCTGTTCGCCCGGCGGTCTATGCCCTTGCCCGTCGCGCGCTGCGGCCCAGCGGCCTGTTCATCGCGGAGTGGTACCGCCCCGAGCAAATCACTGGCGGCTACACGAGCGGCGGGCCAAGAGACGTGACGATGACGGTGTCCTCGGACGAGGTGCTCGCCCACTTCGGGCGCGATCCGCGCGACAATGCGGGGCTCCTCGTGCTCGATACGGTCGAGGCCGTGCTCGACGAGGGGCCGTATCACCAAGGTCTCGCCGCGCTCACGCGGGTGGTGTGGAAGAAGCCAGGGGCGTGACGGTCAGTCGTTCACTGTGCTCTCGCGAATCGGCACGTCGAAGAACGTGTCCGGGAACGGCTCGTCGCGGAGGGTGAAGTGCCACCACTCGCGGGCGTAGTTGCGGAAGCCGTGGCGGTCGAGCAGCGTACGCAGGAGCAGCCGGTTGCGCCGCGCCTCGGTGTTGGCCTCCGGGTTCTCGGTATGGGCGAGGGCGTCGAAGAAGTCGTAGCGTGTGCCCATCGGGAGCGGTTGGCCGGTAGCGGCGTCCGCGAGCGTGAGGTCGACGGTGCTGCCGCGACTGTGGCCCGAGCGCGCGGCGATGTAGCCGTAGGCGAAGAGCGAGTCCTTCGGCACGGCGGGGTAGTAGCGCGCCTTCATCAGCGTGTCGGCGGGCACGGACGCCCAGCGTACGAAGTGGTCCACGGCGCGCTGCGGGCGGTAGCAGTCGAACACGACCAGCGTGAGCCCGAACGCCGCTGCCTCGGCCTGCGCCGCTGCGAGCGCCTCGGCCGCCGGACGCGTCAGCCAGCACGACGGCGCCTCGTAGCCGTCTATGCGGGTGCCGACGAAATTCTCGCTGGTCGCATAGCGCACGTCTTGCACGATGCTCGGCGCGACCTGGGCGAGCGGCACGAGCGGCATGTCGTCTGATGCGTCGTCCTGCGCCCACGCTGGGACTGTGAGCAGAAGGGCAAGCAGGGGGCTAGGCAGACGCATCGGCTGTCATCGTCAGCCCTCCTTTGGATAGAGTAAGCGGATGCGACCTGACCTACCAGGAGCGCTAGGCCGCTGAATGCTAGCGATGAACGGGAGTTGGTGCTCAATGAGAAGCTGCTTCACCTTCGGATAGGAGTCAATAAACGCGCGAGCTAATTCGTCCGTCTTTGCGTTGGCGCTCAGCACGAAATACGCAAGCCTGGCCCGAAGTACTGCCTCGCGTTGTGCAGGCCGACGGTACACGTTGCGATCGTTGGAGAGAGCCACATAGCCATGCTCTGCTACCCACGCTAACCACTCCTCGTCGGGAGCTGTGTCTACGAAGTGGTCGCGATGACGCACTACGCGAATGCCTGCAGCTTCGAGCATGCTGGGAAAGCGCGCACCAAGGCATCGATCAATGAAAAAGGTCGGCTCAGTATCGCTCACCCTACGGCCTCTCGTAGAGGAGCGCGTCTTTGACCTGTTTGATCGAGACCTGGTAGTCCTCAGCTAACTCCTCTACGGTCTCCCCGATATCGATCCGGCGTTTAACCACCTCAGTACTAATGCCCGTCCCGGACAGCGTTGGATGTCCAAAGGCAACGCGGGGGTCAACTACCACTGACTTCGTAGCAACGCCTGCGTCTGGTAGCGGAAAGAAGCGAGTCGGCAGGTTGGTCTGTTCGTCCCATTCAATACGTTCGAGATAGCTTTCGAGAACGTGTCGAATGGCCAACTGGCCAGACTGCGACAGGTTAATGAGCTGCCCCAGCCGATCCCAGAACAGATCTCCGGACACACGCAACTCTCGGCGGAGCAGGAGGTGCTTTACGTCCAACTCAGCCTCTGCGTAGGCTACCGCCTGACGGATGGCCTTCATGGGAACACGGTAGCGCTCACGAAGCGCTCGGAGCACGAACGCTTCGACAAGGTTGCTGAACGAGAGACGCGAGTCTGCTTCATCGGGTCGACGAATTAGCGGAGGCATCATGCCTTCGGAGTCGGTCTGCTCCTGCACCCAGCTTCGAAGCGTAGAGTGTGATACGCCTACGATGTGAGCGGCCTCCCGCTGCGCGTAAAGCGGGATGTGCCGAGGGTCGCGGCCGCCGTATAGGTCAAAGGGAGGCATGGAGAAAAGCCGACTGTATGGAAGAGGCGAAACGTACCGAAGACTCGAAAGTGCCTCAACGTCAGCAAAATGAGGTAGACTATCTGACCTCAGCAACAATCAAACCTAGGCACAGTCGGTGTCATCTGTGCGTCGCTACGCAGCCACATCGGCCGTTGTTGTGTGCGTGCGCTTCATCACGATGGGCATGCGGCGACCGAGGCCGAACGCCTTCGTGGTGACGCGGAGGCCCGGCGCAGCCTGGCGGCGCTTGTACTCGTTGCGGTCCACCATGCGCAGGATGCGCCCGACGAGCGCGGCGTCGTAGCCCGTCTGCGCCACGATGGTGTCCAGCGGGAGGTGGTCCTCGATGTAGCAGCGTAGGATGTGGTCGAGGACGTCGTAGGGCGGGAGGCTGTCGGAGTCCTGCTGGCCCGGCTTGAGTTCGGCGGACGGCGGCTTCGTGATCGTGGTCGACGGGATGACCTCGCGGCCCGCGCGCTCGTTGATGTGCCGCGCGAGGGCATAGACCTCCTGCTTGAACACGTCCGAGAGCACGGCCAGCCCGCCCGACATATCGCCGTAGAGCGTCGCGTAGCCGACCGCCATCTCCGACTTGTTGCCGGTCGTGAGGAGGAGGTAGTTGAACTTGTTCGACACCGCCATCAGCGTCAGCCCGCGCGCGCGCGCCTGGATGTTCTCCTCGGCGACGTTCTCCTCCGTGCCCGCGAAGACGTCCGTGAGCATCGTCCCGAAAGCGTCCACGGCCGGGCGGATCGAGACCTCGTGGAACTCGATGCCGAGCGCGTCGGCGAGCGCCTGCGAATCAGAGACCGAGCCCGACGACGAGTAGGCCGACGGCATCGTGATCCCGACGACCCGCTCCGGCCCAAGCGCGTTCGCCGCGAGCGCGCACGTCACCGCCGAGTCGATGCCGCCGGAGAGCCCGATGAGCGTCTTAGCGAAGACCGGCGTCTTGGCGAAGTAGTCGCGGATGCCGAGCACGAGCGCGTCGTGGAGGTCGGCGATGGAGGCCTCCGCGTGCGGCTGTTCTGCCGTGTGGCCGTTCTGCCGTGAGGGGGCTGCACCGTTCTCCGCCGCACTCGTCCAGTCCCAGACAGCATAGCCTTCCGCAAAGCTGGAGAGCGTGACGAGCGGCGTACCGTTGGCATCGAGTACGCGGCTGTCGCCGTCGAAGATGATCTCGGTGTTCGCGCCGATCTGGTTGACGAACACGAACGGCAGGCCGTGCTCGCGGCAGGCGTCGACGAGGATCTGGCGGCGCGTAGCCTGCTTCGTCATCGAGAACGGGCTCGCGCTGATGTTGACGAACAGTTCGGCCCCCTGCTCGGCGAGTTCGTCGATGGGGTTCTCGTCGTAGAGGTGGTAGTCGGCGTGCTCCTCGTTATTCCACATGTCCTCGCAGATGTGGAGGCCAAGCCGTCGCCCGCGCCACGTCACCACGCGTCGTTGCGGGGCGGGCTCGAAGTAGCGGTACTCGTCGAACACGTCGTAGGTCGGCAGCAGCGTCTTGTTGACCTGCGCCACGATGGCGCCGCCGTCGAAGAGCAGCGCGGCGTTGTAGAGCCGCTTGCCGGTGTGGTCGGTGTTCGGCACCGGCGCGCCCACGATCACGCCGAGCTCGGGCGGCAGGTCCACAGCGAGGCGATCGAGCGCGGCCTGCACGTCGGCGATGAACCCGGGGCTGTCGAGAAGGTCGAGCGGGGGATAGCCGGTGAGGCACAGCTCGGGGAAGACGGCAAGGTCGGCCCCGTCTTCGGCGGCACAGCGCGCCCAGCCGAGGATACGCTCGACGTTGCCGTCGAGGTCGGCGACCGTGGGGTTGATCTGGCAGAGCGCGATGCGCATAGCTACGGGTCGGAAGGACGGAATGAGAACGGAGCAGGGACGCTGCTACGTCGGAAAATCGCGCGGGTTTGGTTGGGCCAGCAGGCAGCTTTTTTCTTCGTCGCCGGTCGAATTGGCCGTATTCAGATTGCGCTGATTCGTCGGTCTCGGGTAGCCCGGCACGAGCCTTGCAGGTTTCCCCGATATCTTAAGGGCGACACGTAGGCCGTCTCGCGCCGTTCTCTTTCACCGGATTCCGCGTCCCATGCAGGTCCCGACTGACCCCGTTGCCGCTACGAAACTCCGCAGCGCCACCCTGGCGAGCGAGGCGGTCGAGCGGGCCTTCGGGCACCGCGTTCGCGTCCGCGCCGCTGGGCTGCTCTTCGACCGCGCCGAGAACCCGGAGCGCGTGCTGCTGCTGAAGCACGACGGGCTGTGGGACGACGGGCCGTTCTGGTCGCCCCCGGGCGGCGCCATCGAGTTTGGCGAAGCGCTCAGCGAGGGCGTCCGCCGAGAGTTCGAGGAGGAAGCGGGGCTCTCGGTGCGCGTGGGCGAGCCCGCCTACGTGCTCGACTTCGTCCGCCCCCCGCTGCACGCGGTGTCGTTCTACTTCCGCGTCTACCCCGCCGATGGTGACTACGCAGACCTCGAAAGCCGCCTTCGCACCGGCACCGACCCCGAGCTCCTCGCCGACGGCGTACAGCTGCTCCAGGAAGCGCGGTTCATCCCACTCGACGACCTAAGGCACCTCCGGCTCTATCCCGAAGGCCTTGCGGACCGCCTGCCCCGCGACGCCCGTGCGGGCTTCCCCAACGGTACACAGTACCTCGGCACGCTGCGGTAGAGAATCGCGTGAGGAAATGAGGCGAACGAGGTAACGCGGCGCCTCGTCGCGCGTACGTTCGTGCTTCCCCTAGCACGCGCCCTCTCTCATGGCCTATCCCATTCCTGCGACGCCCTCAGCCCGCTGGGCGATGCTGGCGTATCTCGGCGTCGTAGCCGTGCTCGCCTACGTCGCGGCGCTCGCAGTCGAAGGCGCGGACCTCGCGGCGCGGGCGTATGCGTTGCGGTACGTGGGCTTGCTCGTCGCAGGTGGCGTTGCGATCGCGGTACCCCACGTGCTCTTCCCGGACCCCGAAACGGAAGCGCTCCACCTCGCCAACCCATCGCCTGCGGCGCTGCTCAGGCGGGTTGTGCGTCGCTGGGGTGCGGTCGTAGTTGCCACGGCGGTGCCGCTGGCGGTGCTGCCGCTCGGGGCACTCGGTACGGCACCGGGCAGCCTCGTCGCCGTGAGGGTGGCAGAGGCGATACTATTTGGGGTCGGGCTCGGACTCTACGCCCTCGGGCGCTATGCAGACCTCGGTGCTCGCTCGCAAGCCTGGGGCGAAGGGCAAGCCGGTCACCTCTACCGCCGGTACAAGGCCGCTGCGCCGGGTTTCGCTTTCCTCGTGCCCAACGGCGTCGTGCCGGGCCTCTTCACCACGGGGCGCATCTTCCTCGTCGGCTCGGCGGCGGTGATCGTGGCGACGGCGCTCGACGGGCGCGGCCTCGGCCTGTGGTCGTGGACGCCGAGCCTCGTCCTGCTCGCGCTCGCGCTCGCCCGGCTTCTCCGGCTGCGGGCCGCGTTCGACGCGGCGTTCTACCACACGCATGCATTCTACGCCGAAGCGTTCGCCGAGCCAGACGTAGTGCTCGCTGAGGGGCGCGCGGCGGCTCCCTATGACGCGGTCTACTGGATGCCCTCCGCGCTGCGCCCGCCCACCTGGGCCACGCTCACGCAGCTCGACCGGACGCTGCCGCTGGGGCGGTTCGTCTTTCTCGCGCTCGCGCTCCTCGCCGTGCTCTTTCTGATCGACGCGCCGGCGCAGACGCTCACCGTTGCGCTCGGCGCGTTCGTGGTGCTCAAGAACGCGGCGCTGCTGCGGGTGGTAGGGCGCGGCATCGCCCCGGCCCCGTTCGACTTGTGGATGCAGCAACCGTCGGCGTGGGTGTGGGTGCGCTTCGGGCTGAGCGCGCGGTGGGCCTTCCCGCTGGCGCTGCTGCTCGTCCTCGCGGTCTGGCTCGACCCCAATACGACGTGGGCGATGACCGGCGGCTGGATCGCACTCGACTTGCTTGCGGCGGCGGTGTTTGCGCTCGCTGCTACGCTCCGCACCGAGGTCGCGTACCGGCGGCAGTTTCGGTGAGGCGTTGGGCGTATCCAGGCGGACGCCTACTTTGCATCGCTCCCAGCTTCTTCTGGCCTGCCTTTCACGCCCATGGCCTTGGTCCCCCCACCACCGGATTCGTCTGACCCCACCTCGGCACCGTCGCCAGAGCCCTCGGTCGAGGAGCGTTTGGCGCGTCTGGAGGCGCGCGTGGACCGCCTCGTGGACGTGGTGCGGGACCTCCACGACCGGCAGGAGGGGCGACGCTCGGGACGGCGGCGCTCCGAGCCTCGCCGCTCTGATCCTGAACGTTCGCGACCGGCAGAGCGGAGCCCCGAACGCCCGCGCCTTCGTGAGGAACGTGCACGTCTAGCCGTGTCCGACGAGCGACGTGCATCCGGCAACGAGTCTTCGCTGATCAACGAGTCCTCCCTGATCAACGAGGTGCGCGAGCGAGCGTCGTTCGTGTTTCGGAGCGAGGACTGGCTCAACCGGCTCGGCATTGCGCTGCTGCTCATCGGGCTGGCGTTCCTCTTCCGCTACAGCATCGAGCAGGGTTGGGTGGGGCCGCTCGTGCGCGTCGGATTTGGTGTCGCGCTCGGGGCGGGGCTGATCGTGCTCGGCTTGCGGCTGCGGCCGAAGCGGCTGCGCTATGGGCAGGCGCTCATGGGCGGCGGCCTCGCCGTGCTCTACACGACGCTCTTCGCCGCCTTCCAGCTCTACGACCTCCTGAGCTACCCCGTCGCCTTTGGGGCGATGCTCGGCGTGACGGCACTCGGCTTCGTGCTCGCCTACCGCTGCGGCGACGTACTCGCGGCCGTCGTCGCGACGCAGGGCGGGCTGAGCACGCCGTTCCTGCTCCACACCGGCAGCGGCGACATTGCCGCGCTCGTCGGCTACACGTCCGTGCTCCTGACGTGTGCCTTTGCGCTCTACGCGCTACGTGGCTGGCGGACGCTCCTCGTCACCGCCATCGTGGGCGGCTGGCTGGTGCTCGGCATCGGACGGGCGGAGTTAATCGACCTCTTCGTCACGCAGCCACGCGGCTTGGACCACACGGTGCTGATTGTGGGCGTCGTCTACGCGGGGCTGCTCTTCGGTGGCGTGCCACTCTGGCGAGCCGTCCAGTACCACCGCGCACCGGAGCGCTGGCCGCGTCCCGCGATGAGCTGGTTCCAAGGCCGCGCGTGGGCCGAGGAGCCAGCGCGCCTGCTTGCGGTGCTCGTGCCGCTCGTGACGTGGGCGTTCATCGAGGATCTCTTCGAGGCACCAGAGTGGGGCCAGGGGCTGATCCTGCTGGGCACGGCGGCCGGCTACGCGGGGGCGCTCGGCTGGCTGCGCAGCCAGGAGCAGCCCGGGCTCGGCTCAGCGCACGGCGTGGCGGCGGTGTTGCTGGCCGCGATAAGCTGCGGCTATTTCTTCGACGACGACACCGGCGGGCTCGTTGCGTTCTCGCTGGTGATGGCGGCCACGCATGCGGCGGCCTACCGGCTGGGGGATCGGGGGCTCCGCGTCACCGGGCACGGCTTCGGCGCGTTGCTCGTGCTCTTCCTCGTCGTGCGTCTGGAGCGTAGCCTCGCCCCGCCGCCGTTCGTGACCGGCTACGCGCTGGCCGACCTCGCGGCGCTGGCGCTGCTCGGGGCCGCTGCCGCCACGCTCAAAAAAGGGCGTGCCCGGACGGCGTACCTCCTGGGGACGTATGTCCTCGGCCTCGGCTGGCTCTGGCGCGAACTGGAGCCGCTCGGCAACGGGCAGGCGCTCGTGAGCGTGGCCTGGGGTGCGGTGGCCCTCGGGGCGCTCGCGCTCGGCTGGCAGCGCCGCAGTGAGTTTGTCCGCCGAGTCGGGCTGGCGACGCTGCTCGTGGTCGTCGGCAAACTGTTCGTGGTCGACCTCGCCGAGTTGGACGCGATCTGGCGCATCCTGCTCTTCCTCGGCTTCGGCGCGCTGCTCATGCTCGTGAGCTACCTCGTCCCGAGCCTCTGGCGCAGCGACGACGAGGACCACAGCAAGGCAAGCAACGACAACACGTCCGGCGATGACGCCGCCGCAGCCTCGCCCTGACCGCGATTCCGGCCATACGTGTTGGACGCGGATCCTTAGTCCCGAGCCAGACCGCTTCGACGTGATCTCGCTCGGCATGGCGACTGGATCGACGATGGGTTAGCCAGACGCTTTTTTCTCTGCGTTGTAGAAAAAAGCGTAACCCACTGACGAGGCCTCCGTAGCGGCGCGCACCTCGTTGCTCTATATCGTAGAGAAAACACCCCACGCCGCACGAGTCCCCGAAGCTGGATGGAGACGATCACCCGCACCGAAGAGATGCTGCTGCTGGCCGCCTGCCGCCTCGGCGACGACGCCTACGGCGCCGACATCCGCGCCGAAATCGAGGCTGTCACGGGGCGGCGCTACTCCGTGGGCGGGGTCTACGTCCCGCTCGACCGGCTCGTCCGCAAGGGGCTGCTGGAGACAGAGGAGGGCGCGCCGACGGCCAAGCGCCGGGGCCGCCCGCGCCGACGCTACCGCGTCACCTCTGCCGGGTTCGCCGCGCTGCGCGCCGCCCGCGACCTCCACGAGGCGATGTGGGCCCGGCTCCCCGAGCTCGCCTGGAAACGCCTCGGGCTCTCTCTGTCTGGCCTGGGCCTTTCCCGATGACGATGGACCCGACACCGAACGCCGACCAGCACCCGCCAGAGCCTCCTCGCTGGGCTGAGCGGCTCGTCGCCGTCTTCGCGCCCCTGCCCGACCGCGAGGTTGTCCTGGGCGACTTCGCCGAGGGCTTCGCCGACCGCGCGCTCGACGACGGGCCCGCGCTGGCGACGCGGTGGTATGTCGGCCAGTTCGTCCGCTCGCTCCCCTCCTTCCTCCTCCGCGGCTCACTTACCCGCTCGATTATGCTTGGCACCTACGTACGTCTCGCGCTGCGCCATATCCGCAAGCGCCCGTCCTACTCCGCGCTCAACATCGGCGGGCTCGCCATCGCCATGGCGGTGTGCCTGCTCATCTTCCAGTACGTCGCCTTCGAGCAGAGCTACGACCGCCATCACCCCGAGGCTGAGCGGCTCTACCGCGTCGACGCGCAGCGCACCGTTGATGGCGAAACCGGGCAGGGGCAGCACTCGCCGTATGCGCTCGCGGTAGAGATCAACGCAACCGTGCCGGAAGTCGACGTGGCGTTCCGCGTGCACCCCAACTACGGCCCGATGACGGTCATCCTACAGGACGAGGCGGGCGAGCGGCGCATCATTCGCGAGGAGGAGTCGGCCTACTACGTCGACTCGGCGTTCGTGGACCACTTCGCTCTCGATGCGCTCCACGGTAACCTCGGGTCGTTCGGCACGCCAGGCACGCTATGGCTCTCCGAGACGCTCGCGGCGAAGTATTTCGACATGGAGAACCCTGTGGGCGAGCCGCTGGAGATCCGCTCGTGGGTGCGACGCGACTATACCGTCGGCGGGGTGTACGCCGACATGCCCGGCAACTCGCACCTCCAGGCGGAGATGCTGCTGCCCCTGTACGACTTGCTCACGACCAACCCGCAGTACGCCGAGAACGACGGCTGGGGCTGGACCAACTTTATGACCTACGCGAGCCTGGAGCCGAACGCGAGCGTTGCGGAGGCTGCCGCCAAGGCGACCGACATCGCAATGGAGGTCTACGGCGAGGACCTCGCTGAGAACGGCACCGAGATGCGCTACGTCTTCCTGCCCGTCGCCGACGCGTACCTCACCGAGTCCAACGGCTGGCTCCCGACGGGCGACCCCGGCATGCTACGGGTCTTCGGCCTCGTGGCGCTCTTCATCCTCGTAATTGCGTGGGTCAACTACGTCAACCTGACCACAGCGCGGGCGATGGAGCGCGCACGCGAAGTCGGCGTGCGCAAGGCGTCGGGGGCGTTCCGGCGGCAGCTCGTGAGCCAGTTCCTCGTCGAGGCGACGCTCGTGAACAGCATCGCGCTCGGCCTCGCGATGGGACTCGCAGCGCTCGGACTGCCGCTGCTCAACCGGCTCGCGGGCACCGAGATCACATTCGCCATCTGGGCGCAGCCGTCGTTCTGGGCCATAGCGCTCCTCGTGCTGGTCCTGGGGGCGATCCTGGCGAGCCTCTACCCGGCGTTTGTGCTCTCGTCGTTCCGCCCGATCACGGTGCTCAAGGACGGCCTCGGCACGGCGTTCTCGAAGGACCGACTGCGGCGGGCGCTCGTGGTGTTCCAGTTCGCGGCGTCGCTCGCGCTGCTGATCGGGACCTATGCCGTCTACCAGCAGGTCCAGCACCTGCGCACCATCGACCTCGGCTATGAGGCAGACCGGCTACTGCTGGTGAGCGGTCCGAGCGCCGTGGAAACGGATAGCGTGAACACGCGCACGGGGATGATGCAGGCCCTCGCCCAGCGCATCGAACAGCAGAGCGCTGTGCAGGGCGTGGCAATGTCGGACAACGTGCCCGGCAACGGCTACAACTGGGGCACGAGCATTCTCCGCAGCGGCGCGCCTGCTACCGAGGAAGTCTACGCCACTGGCGTGTGGATCAGCGCCGAGTTCGCGGAGGTGTACGGGCTCACGTTTGTCGCCGGGCGCAACTTCGGGGACGCGTTCAGCGAGAGCGACCTCGTCCTCAACCGCGCCGCCGTTGACGGGTTGGGCTTTGAGTCGCCTGAACTCGCCATCGGCCAGGTCATCTTGATGGGCGGCGCAGGCTCGGACAACGAGGCCACCATCGTGGGCGTCGTCGAGAATATCTACTGGGCGTCGGCGCACGAGGAGATCGCGCCCTTCTTTTTCTTCCCGAGGCACGGTGGTGCATGGTTTACCCTCCGCGTCGCTTCAGAGGACCTCGGTGGCACCATCGCTAGCGTGCGCGCCTCCTTCGAAGAGGTGTTTCCTGGCAACCCGTTCGAGTACCGCTTCGTGGACGAGCAGTTCAACCAACTCTACGAAGCCGACCGGCGCTTCGGGACGCTCTTCGGCGTGTTCGCGGGCTTCGCGCTCGTGGTGGCGTGCCTGGGCCTGGTCGGGCTGGCGGCGTACACGGCCGGGCAGCGCACGAAGGAGATGGGCGTCCGCAAGGTGCTCGGCGCCAAGCCGACGGAGATCGCGCGGCTGCTCTTCACCGACATTGGCAAACTCGTGGCGCTCGCGCTTGTGATCGCGGTACCGCTGATGGCGTGGGGCGTCGGGCGGTGGCTGGAAGACTATGCGGCGCGCATTGACCTGAGCGTGGGGCTGTTCCTGTGGCCCGCGATCGCGGTGCTCCTGCTGGCGCTCGGCACGGTGAGCTACCACACCGTCCGGTTGGCGCTCATCGACCCCGCGCGCGCGCTGCGGCGGGACTGAGACCTCGCCCTGCTCCCGGGCGCGGAGGCCTGCAGGACTAAGCGTGTGGACGAGGCCCTTCTTCGCCCACACGCTCATACGTCCACGCCTTCACACCGCCGTCCTCCGCCGTTCGTCGATCGCTCCTGCATGAACCTCCGGGAGGTCGTATCGTAAACGGAACGCCCCCCTCTGCCCTGCCTCCTCTCGCCGCCCCGATGGCCGACTACGACGACGCCTCAACCGAGGACGTGCCCTCCGATGCGCTGCCCGAGGCGTCGCTTTCGCAGCGGCTGCGCGATGCCCGGCGTACCCGCGCAAACGAGAAGATTCTCCAGGAGAAGAGCCTCGCCGAGCGCGCCACGGAGCGGCTGCAGGCGTCGCAAGCCAACGCCTACGGCCTCCTCGACCAAGCGGGCGACTTCTTCGCGTTCGGCTGGCACTTCTTCGCCCGCTTCTGGCGGCGCCCCTTCGAGTGGAAGGAGTTGCTCAAGCAGATGGACGAGGTCGGCGCGAAGAGCTTCCTGCTCACCGGCACCACGGGCTTCGCCATCGGCATCGTGCTCTCGATGCAGAGCCGCGGCACGATGGCCCGCTTCGGCGCGGAGATGTTCCTCCCGAGCATGCTCGCGCTCTCCGTCGTCAAAGAGATCGGGCCGGTGCTTACCTCGCTCGTGCTAGCCGGGCGGCTCGGCGCGGGCATCGGGGCCGAGATTGGCTCGATGAAGGTGAGCGAGCAGATCGACGCGCTGGAGGTGGCAGCGCTCAAGCCCTACCACTACCTCGTGGTGACGCGCGTGCTCGCCTGCGTGATCATGTTTCCGATCATGACCGCGATGACCGACTTCCTGGCGCTCGTCGGCGGGTTCATCGAGAACAGCTTCGCCACCGGCATGGACTACCGCATCTTCATCGACGAGGCGTTTTCCAGCCTCCGCTTCGTGGACATCGTCGTCGACACGATGAAGACGAGCGTGTTCGGCTTCCTGGTCGGCATCACGTCGTGCTTCCTGGGCTACACCGTGCGCGGCGGCACCCGCGAAGTCGGCCAGGCCGCGATGCGCGCCGTCGTCGTCTCGTCGCTCCTCATCATCCTCGCCGACGTGGTCATCGTCCGCCTCTCCCTGATGATCTTCGGCGACGTTAGCGAATCCGTCTAGCAGAAGTGAGCAGGTCGAAGTAGGAAGTGAGAGCTAGCGCGTTGCGTGATCGTTCTCTTCGACCTTCCAAGATGGCCGCCACTTCGAACTTCTCACCTCCAACTTCCCACCTCGGCTGTGCTTGCTAAAGCCAAAGACGTTGACCAAGCTCCGGTGACGGGGGGCTCGCCGCCACCGTCGGATCACCTCATCGTGGCGATGCGGAACGTGCACAAGGCCTTCGGGACGAAGGAGGTGCTGCGCGGCGTGAGCGTGGAGTTGGAGCGCGGCACGTCGGGCGTGATCCTCGGCGGCTCGGGCACGGGCAAGAGCGTGCTCACGAAGCACATCGTCGGGCTGCTGCGGCCCGACGCCGGCGAGGTGTGGGTCAAGGGCGAGCGCGTAGACCTGCTCACCGGCGACGCGCTCGACCGAAACCGTCTCGCCATCGGCTACCTCTTCCAGGGCGGCGCGCTCTTCGACTCGATGACGGTCTACGAGAACATGCGCTTCTTCCTCGACCGCCACACGAAGATGTCGAAGGGCGAAAAGGACGACCGCATCGACGAGTTGCTCACGGCGGTGAAGCTGCCCGAGAAGGGGGCACAGTATCCGGCCGAGCTCTCCGGCGGCCAGAAGAAGCGCATCGGGCTGGCGCGCGCGCTCATCCTCAAGCCCGAGATCATCCTCTACGACGAGCCGACGACGGGCCTCGACCCCGTGAGCGTGCGCGTCGTGAGCGAGCTCATCGTCGAGCTGCGCGACACGCTCGGCATCTCGTCGCTCGCGATCACGCACGACCTCCTGGCGGCGAGTATCATTACCGACCGCGCCCACTTCCTCTACGACGGCCAAATCGCCGAGAGCGGGAGCCTGGACCAACTCAAACACTCGTCGCACCCCGCCCTCCGCGAGTTCTTCGGCAACGAGCCTTGAGGTGAGAAGTGAAAAGTTTGAAGTGAGAAGTACGGTTCCTCGACGCGTCCTACCCACCTCGAACATCCAAACAGTCTTCCACTTCTAACTTCCTACTTCTTCCTTCCCTCATGTCTCGACAGGCTCGGCTCGGACTGCTCATGATCGCGGGGATTGCCGCGTTCGTGCTTGGTCTGTTCATCATCGCCAACCGCACGTTCCTCTTCTCGGACACCTTCCGCGTGCAGGCCGAGTTTGGCCGCGTGGCGGGCCTGCTCAGCGGCGGGCAGGTGTTGTATCAAGGCATCAACGTTGGGCGCGTGGAGCGCGTACAGCTTCCGGCACGTCCCGGGGGGCCCATTACGGTGATGATGGAGATCCGCGAGGACGCCCAGCACCTCATCCGTGAGGACTCGCGCGCGCTCATCCAGACCGACGGCCTCGTCGGCAGCGTGATCGTCTCGATCACGGCGGGCTCTGAGCTAGAGCCCCCGGTGGCGGAAGGCGGGAGCATCGCGGGCGTGGACCCGCTCGACCTCAGCGAGGTCTCCGACCGGCTCTTCGACTCGGTGTCGCGCTTCGACTCGGTGACGGTCACGCTCACGAGCATCATGCAGGACATCCAGACGGGCGAGGGCACCCTCGGCCGCTTCATCTACGATCCCGCTCTCTACGATGGCCTCGTGGCGACGGCCCAGGAGACGCGCGTCTCGCTCCGGGGTATCACTGCTCAGGCCGACACGCTCGTCACGATCGCCGCGACCGCCTCGGCCAACATCGAGTCGATCATCAGCAAGGTCAACGAGGGCGACGGCACGCTCGCGCGCTTCATCAACGACCCGAGCGTCTACGAGAACGTGGAGGACGCCACGGCCCGCCTCGGGTCCATCGCCAACGACCTCATGCTCGTGCTGGAGCGCTCGGAGGACGCAGCCAACTGGGGCAACCTCGCCATGTTCAGGCTCGCCGAGAACATGGAGGCGCTCAAGCACAACTTCCTGTTCAAGGGCTACTACGAGGACCGCGGCTACCTCGAACTGGCGCCCTTCGAGATCCGCGAGCGGGCGCTCTCGGAAACCTACGAGTCGCTGGAGGAGCGCGCGCGCGAGTTGTACGAACTCGAACAGCGCCTGGAAGCGCTGCGCCAAGAACTCGAAACCCGCCAGGCGAGCGACAACGCGTCCGCCGACGGGGTCTCTGCCGAGGCAGCCATGCCTACGGAGGAAACGCCATCCAGCGCGGCGCCACCCAGCGCGGCGTCATCCAACGGGGTGCCGACCGAGCCCCCCGCCGAGCCTACGTCGGGCGAGGGGGACGCAGACGGCCTGTAACCGTTGACCGCCTCGGTCGTGTCTAGGGACCGTTCGATCTCGTCTAGGCACCAGACTCGACGCCAGGTGTGAACGTATGCACATGTGCACGTTTCTGACGTCCACACCTTCATACTTTCAAACGCACACACCGCAATTCTACGCGCGGAGTTGCACCTACTTGTAGCGGTAGACGATGCGGCCTTTCGTCAGGTCGTAGGGCGACATCTCGACCTTGACGCGGTCGCCGGGGAGGATGCGGATAAAGAACTTCCGCATCTTGCCGGAGAGGAGGCCGAGGATCTCGTGGCCGTTCTCCAGCTCCACGCGGAACTGCGCGTTCGGCAGCGCCTCCGTGACGACGCCTTCTTGTTCAATCGGTTTTTGCTTGGGCATAGGGTTGAGCGTTGGTGACACAGGTCAGAGGGGCGCACAAACTGCACGACAGTCGGGCGCGGCAATACGCGGTCCAGAGCGTATGTATACGAGCCAGGTTCCGGCGAGGGTCCGCGTGTACCTTCCGGCTGTCCCCGAGTCGCTGCCTTTCCTCCCCATGTTGATCCGCTTTCGTGCTCTCGGCTTCCCCCGCCTTCTCACGCTGCTTTTGCTAGTGTCCGCCTGTGACCAAGCCGAGCCGGACCCCGAACCCGTCGAGGCTGGTCTCGACTTCGTGACAGCGCTAGCGGTCACGCTCAACCCGACCGGCGTGGCCCCGCTCGCCGCGGAAGTGGCCGTGACGACGACGCAGCCGACGTCCGTGGAGGTGCGCATCGCCGGGCGCGGGCCGACGGGGATCCCGCTGCAGCACCGCTTCGACGACCTCGCGCAGACGCATGCGCTGCCCGTACTCGGCCTCTACGCCGCCACCGAGAACGCCGTCACGCTGCGCTTCTTCGACGCCAACGGGGCCGTCCTGGGCGATACGACCGTCACTGTCACCACCGATCGCGTCGGCGACGCGATGCCGCAGATCTTTATCGACGTACCCGCGAGCGGAGGACGCCCAGGGCTCAATCTCGTCAGCTACTTCGGCCACAACGGCGACGTGGTGCCTCAGCGCCCCTTCATGTTCGACGCCACCGGCGCAACGCGCTGGCTGCTCGACTTCACGGACGACCCGGTCCTCGGCAACCTGTTCTACGACAACGGCATCGAGCGCCTCGCCAACGGCAACCTCTACTTCGGCAGCAACAGCACCTCGCTGATCTACGAGATGACGATGCTCGGCGAGATCGTGCGCACCTGGGACATGCCGGGCTTCAGCTTCCACCACAACGTCATCGAGAAGCCGGACGGCAACTTCATCGCCACGGTCAACAAGGTGGGGCTTGGGACCATCGAGGACCACGTCATCGAGATCGACCGCGAGAGCGGAGCCATCGTGACGGTGTGGGACCTCAACCAGTCGCTCGACAACCGACGCCGCGCCTGGCCCAGTGACTTCGCCGACCTCGAGGTGGACTGGTTCCATGGCAACGCCCTCGCCTACGACGACGACGACGACGCGATCCTCGTCTCAGGACGGACGCAAGGCGTCGTCAAGCTGACGCGCGACAACGAGGTAGTGTGGATTCTGGCACCGCACCGCGGCTGGAACACCTCGGGCGACGGCACCAACCTGCGCCGCAAGCTCCTCCAGCCGCTCGACGCTTCGGGGCAGCCCATCACGGACGGAGCCGTCCTGGACGGCGCCACTCCTCACCCCGACTTTGAGTGGGCCTGGTATCAGCACGCGCCCACGCTCCTCCCGGACGGCACGCTCGCTCTCTTCGATAACGGCGACAGCCGACACTATCTCCCCGACGGGCAAGGCCCGCGCTACAGCCGCGCCGTCCTCTACGACATCGACGACGACGCGCGGACGATCCAGCAGGTGTGGCAGTACGGCAAGGAGCGCGGCACCGACACCTTCTCGCGCATCGTCTCGGACGTGGACATCCACCCGGAGGTCGACCGCGTGATGTTCATGCCGGGGGCCGTCATCGACACGGGCACGCCCTACGGCAAGATGGTAGAAGTCGACCGAGCGAGCGGGGCTGTCCGCTTCGAGGTGACGATCGTCCCGCCGCAGCCCGCCTTCGGCTTCATCACGTTTCACCGCATCGAGCGGATACCGCTCTATCCGTAGCTGCGGCATCGATGGGCGGCGCTCCTACAACGATGAGCGCCGGCCCCCCTCCCACGAGAAGACCGGCGCTCGGAGCTACCCCTGTTACGGAGGTAACTATCTAGAGGCGCACGAAGCGCCATGTTCGCTTACTTGACGAGCGACACCTTCTGGATGGCGGAGCCCGCCTCGGTGCGCACGCGCACGAAGTAGACGCCCGACGGCAGGCTGTGGCCCTCGAAGGTTACTTCCTGCGACCCAGCGGCCATCGTGCCCGCAGCGAGCTGCGCTACGCGGCGGCCGAGCATGTCGAACACCGCGACGTCCACATCCTGAGCGCTCTCGACGCCGAAGCGGACCGTTGCCTGCTGCGCGAACGGGTTCGGATAGACCTCGAACACCGACACGTCCTCGGGCAGCGCGTCCTCGTTGGCCACCTGCACGACGGAGATGTCGCCGAGGTAGTTGGCGTCGCTCAGCGCGGTCCAGCCTTCGAGCCAGTTGGTGCTGCCGAAGGCGCCGAGGTAGGCGACGTTGTCGAAGAAGCCGTCGTTGGGCGGCGTGGCGCGAGCGCCCGTCACGAGCGGGCTGTCGTTGTTGAGCGGCCGCGGGTCGAGCCCGTTCGACGGCACCGCCGCGCGATCCACCCCAGCGATGGCCGGGTCGACGAGCGTGTTGCCGTTGGCGCCGAGCCCAGCGACGATCGCGTCGCGCGCGCTGTCTGAGTCGGAGCGCACGAGCGAGGTCAGGTCGGTCGTCGGGGCGGCGTCGTTGCCAAAGTCCCACCACACGTTGTTGCCCAGTGTGAGGTCGCCCGCCTGGAAGCGGTCGAACGAGTCCGGCTCCAGGTCGTCGCGGATGCGGACGGCGAAGCCACCATCAGCCGTCTCGAACTGGGTGATGACCGAGTTGTAGTAGCTGCCGCCGAAGTTCTCGCGGAAGTAGAGCGCCGAGCCGCGGTCGGTCTCTGGCTGATTGCCAACGCCGGCGCCGATGAGCGTGAAGTTGTAGAACGTCGGCGTGGCGAAGGGCGTGTTGCCCGGCGTGGAGCCCGAGGCGCCGTCTTGCTCGGCGAGCGCGCCTGCCTGGTCTGGAGCCTGAATGGCGAACCAGTACTGGCCGCGACCGCGGAAGCCCCGGTCGAAGTCGAACGAGTCGTCCGAGCAGAACGCGGCGACAAGCCACTTGGCGTCGACGGTGCCGCCGAAGAATTCGAAGCCGTCGTCGGCGGAGGCGTAGCTCTCGACGAAGGCCAGTTCCGTGCCTGAGCCTACCGAACCGAGCGTGAGGCCCTGGATCTCGTTGCCGTCCGTCTGGCCGATGTTGATGCCGGTGTGGCGGATGGAGACATAGCGGAGCGAGCCCGAGGAGTCGCCGTCGTTGCAGTCATCGCCCGTGCACCCGTAGACGATGCGCGGGTCGCCGGAGAGGATCTCGTTGACGCCCTCGATGTCGGAGATGCCGCTGGTGTTGTTGTTGCGCGCGTAGCCGAGCAGGATAATGCCGCCCCAGAGCCCGCGGTCCTGATAGGTCAGGAAGTCAGCCGTATCGAGGTTGTCCTGGATGGACGTGAAGATGACGGGCTCGACGGACGTACCGGAGGCGATGAGCTGACCACCGCGCGCCACGACGAGCGCCGTAGCGTCCGTGCCGGTGCCGGCTTCCGCCTTGAAGCGGGTGCCCGCCGGAGCGCGGAGCACGGCCCCGTCTTCGACGATGACGATGCCGCTGAGGATGTAGGTGGTCCCTGCGTCGAGTTGATAGTCCGTGCCGGGTTCGAGGCTAGCATCGGTGAGGGTGCACGAGGGGCGCCCTTCGTCGGTGCCGGTTGCTTGGCAGGTCGGCGCGACCTGTGCCCAGCCCGCCGGCGCGAGCAACGCGGCGAGGAGAAGCGTAGCGAAGAGTCGATACATGAGAGGAGAAGTGAGTGGGTTGGTAGGACGCACCCGCAGCGGGCGCATGCACGAAGTGAGGATCTGCGGGAGTGTGGGAGGGCACCTGGGAGACATCCTCACGCCTCCCAGGTGCCGAGCTTGTGGGCTTAGAGCGAGTAGGTCACGCCCAGCGAGAAGCGGCGCGGCAGCTCATAGCTGCGGTAGACGTACGTTTCGCCGCGATACGTCTGCGTCTCCTCGAAGTCGGAGCCGAGCAGGTTGCTCACGCCTGCTTTCACGGTGAGGCCGATGCTGTCGAAGGCCTGCGACGCCGTCACGTCGAGCTGCGGACGCGGCTGCTCGAACACGTCAGGCGTGGCGTTTTCAGCGATCAGCGCGAGGCGCTCGCCGAACACGTTGAACAGGACCGAGAGCGTCGTGCCCCGGTCGATGTTCTGGTAGGTGGCGTCGAGGTTGATGATGTACGGCGACTGTCCCACGAGCGGACGCGAGCCCTCAGCGTCTGGGTCGATGGCGATGATGTTGCCGAGCTCCGTGTTGAGATCGTCCGGGGCACCGGGGATGTCGGCCACCGAGTAGACGAGCGAGAGGTTGCCGCCGAACTGCATGTTGCGGAGCACAGGCAGCGCCGTCACGCCGTCCATGCGCTTGCGCATCTCGAACTCGGCCCCGTAGACCTGAGCACGATCCACATTGCGGACGGTGATGAACTGCGACTCGCCGCCCGTATTCTGGCGAATCGTCCGCTCGATGGGGCTGTCGAAGTTCTTATAGAAGGTGCTGATGGCGAACAGTTCGCCCGGGCGCGTGAACCACTCCCATCGCAGGTCATAGTTGGTGATGAGCGTGCGCTCAAGGTCAGGGTTGCCGCCGAAGAACTCGTTGCGCTGCAGCTCGAAGCTCTCGTAGGGCGCCAGTTCGCGGAACGTCGGACGCGCGAGCGTCTGCGTCCAAGCGGCACGCAGGTTCATGTTGTCAGCCAGCGCATAGACCACATTCGCTGAGGGCAGCAGGTCCGTGTAGGACTGGTCCGCGCGGAACAGCGAGTCGAGTTCGGTGGGCTCGAACTGATCGCGCTGCGCTTCGAAGCCGTCGCTGATGAGGTTGAGATCCGTCGTCTCGAGACGGGCGCCACCGACGAACCGGAATTTCTCCGTGATCGGGAGGTCCACCATGACGTAGCCAGCGACCACGCTTTGGTCCGCGTCGTAGCTGTTACGCGGCAGCGACTGCTCTTCGAGGAAGAGCCCGAGGTTGTAGGCGCTGAGGTCGCCAAACTGCTGCTCCTCCGGCACGTTGCCCTGGTTGAAGTAGGCGGCGATGTCGCCGTCGAACTCCGAGAAGGGCGTTGCAGCGCGGCCCTCGCGGTAGATGAACCGCCGCTCGGTGAACCGCCGCTCGCTCTGCACGAACGCACCACCGGCCTTGGCCGTGGCTCTCAGGCCGTCCCAGAAGCCGAAAGGCACCGAGAGGTCGAGGCTCGCGTTGCGGGTGTCGTCGTTGAGGTCGCGGAAGAAGCGCGTGGGCTCCTGGCCGCCCGCTCCGGTGAGGGCGAAGGTCGTATCGATCACCCCCTCGTCATTGACGACGCGGTTGGAGCCGAACGTGAAGAGCCGCAGGTCGGGCTCGTCCTGCTGGTTGTTGCTGAGGGCGCCCTTCCACTCGGCGCGGAGTACACCGAAGAGGTGCTCGCCGCGTAACTGGACGCTGGAGAGCGAACGCTCCGTATAGCCCTGGGCCTGGCTACGCAGCGCGCGCGTGCTCGACTGGATGTTGATGCCCCCGAGGTCGAGCGCTTCTTTCGCGCCGGACTGGGTGCGCAGCATCGTCAGGCCGAACTCATGGTTGCGCACCGGACGGTAGCTGACCGTGCCGGAGCCACCCCAGTTGACTTCCTCCACCGAACGGGTATTGCGGAAGAGCGCGGCGTCCAAAGAGTCGAAGTCGACGGCCTCGAAGGCCGCGAGGTCGTTGGAGTAGATCGTGCCGTTGTTGAGCCGGTCGGTTTCGGTGATGTCGCCCGGGTCGCCGAAGCGGCTCGCTGCGAGCACCCAAGCTGCGTTGGTGGCGTCAGGAAACCAGGAGAACGAGCGGCCATAGTTGAAGCTGCCCGTGTAGCCGAGTTGACCGCCGAGGAACGTAGCCGGGCCGCCGAGGGAGAGCGACACGCTCTGGTTGAACGGGACCGTTTCCTGGCCCAGCGCCCAGTCTTGGCTAAACGCCTCCGTCAGCCGCTGCGATTCCTCGGCAGCAGCCAGGCGCTCCTCGTTGGTGAGGTTGATGTCCCGCGCCTCAACCTGGCCGGGGACCTCTGCGCTCGGGTCGGCCAGCGCGTCCGGGAGCGAGCGCTGCCCGTCGTCGTAGCCGAGCCAGTCGGTGCCGCTGCCACCGTAGGTGAGCACGTCCGAGAAGCTTGACTGCGCGTCGTAGGTGGCGGAGAGGCCGAACGAGAACGTGAACTGCTCGGGGAACGACTTCGTCGCCACGTCCACGAGGCCACCTGCGAAGTCGCCCGGCTTGTCCGGCGTGAAGGTTTTCAGCGTGACGATGTTCTCGATGAGGCCCGAGGGCAGCAGGTCGAGCTGAAACGCCTTGCGGTCCGGGTCGGCGCTGGGGAGCGTCGAGCCGTTGAGGGTCGTGTTGGAGTAGCGGTCGCCGAGGCCGCGGACGTAGACGTACTTGCCGTCTACGACGCTCGCGCCCGTGACGCTCGCCATCGCCTCGGCGGCATCGCCTGCGCCTCGGCGGCTGATCTCTTCGAGCGAGATCGCGTCGCTCACCTGAGCGGCACGCGCGCGGTCCGCCAATAGGGCAAACTCATTGTCGCGGATAAGCCGAGCCTCCACGACGACCTCCTGGCCGTCGCCAAGTTCGAGCGGCTCCTCGCCCATGGCGAGGTCGACTGTAGTGACTTCGTTTGCAGTTACCTCAACGCCCGTGACGCGCTGCGTGGTGAAGCCGATGTAGGTAAAGACGAGGGTGTACGTTCCGGGTGTGACGGAGCCGATACGATAGTCGCCGTCGAGACTCGTCGATGAGCCTTGTGTGGTGCCGTCGATGACGACGTTGACGCCCGGGAGCGTCTCGCCCGTGCTCTGTTCGACGACGGTACCTGCGATGACGCCGGTCTGCGCGAGCAACGCCGGGCTACCGAGTAGGGCGATGCCTAACAGTAGCGCGCTGTATACCAGGAGGCTGCGCCAGCGGCGCACCTGTGTGGTGGTGTCCATGGATGCCTGAAGTTGTGGGTGTGGGGAGAGGGGCCAGGGCGCCAAGGCGCAACTGGTCTTCAGGTCGCCAAGCTAGAGGGCGTCTATTACCTCGCTTTTACCGCCGTATTACCTCATCGTAACCTCGGCGTTCTTCACAACCCCTCCTCGCTTCCTTGTTTCGACATACATTTTGGCTGGGCACGGTGTTCGTGATAGAGACCATCGTGCGCATTCACTGACGAGGACGCACGCCCGTTGCTCGTCATTTTGCGCGTTGCGCACCCCCGACCTCACACCAGCGTGCTACGAACCGCCGCTATTCTCTTCCCGCTCTGGCTCATGGTGTTCACCGCCGCGAGCCAGACCATCATCATCACGCCGATTCTGCCCATTCTAGGCGAGGCGCTCGAAGCGGAGGTCGCCCAGCTCGGCTGGCTTGTCTCCGTGTATTCCTACGCGCTCGCCTTCGCCGCGCTGGTGATGGGTCCCATCTCAGACCGGATCGGGCGACGACGGGTGCTCCTGATCGGCTCAGGCGCAATCGCGGTCGTGCTGGGGCTGCACGGCCTGGCGACCTCGTTTGCGTCGTTCGCCTTGGTGCGTGTACTTGCCGGTATGTGCGGCGGGATGCTCAGCGGGGCTGCTGTCGCCTACTGCGGCGACTACTTCCCCTACGAGAAACGCGGGTGGGCGACAGGCCTCGTGATGAGCGGCGTTCCGTTCGGGCTCGTCATCGGCATTCCAATCGGTCGTGTGCTGGCCGCATCGCTGGGCTATCGCATCCCCTTCATGGCCTTTGCTGTCATCATGGCGGTCGCGTTTCTGATGATCCTACTACTCGTCCCTCAGCCCGATGTCCAGCGCGACACGGGCGAGATCACACTCAAATCTGGGTTGCAGCGCTACGGACGACTTCTTAGCGACTCGGATGTACGCGTTGCGTCGCTTACGTATTTCCTGATGTACATGAGCTTGAGCTTGCTCGTGGTCTTGCTGCCGCAATGGCTCACAGACAATTTCGCACTCGATGTGTCGCTATTCGGGCGCCCTCTCCAGTTCGGCGAGGTCCAGATCGACTTCATCGCGACGTTGTTCCTCGTGGGCGGGACGGTGAGCGTACTCATAGGGCCTACTGCGGGGACGCTTTCTGACCGAATCGGCCGCAAGCCGTTGATCCTCGCGTCGTGCCTGGGTCTTGCCGCCGTGTCGATGTTGCTGACCGAGCTCGTGATCGTCCGGTGGGTCGCCTACCCTGTTTATATCGCCATTATGGGCCTGTTCTCTATGCGAATGGCTCCGCTCCAGGCGCTACTCACCGCACTTGTCCCTGCTCAACAGCGCGGATCGTTCATGTCTCTCACCATCGCCATCGGCCAGATTGGCACAGGCTTCGGCGCGACGCTCGCTGGCTGGCTCTACGCTCGCTATGGCTATGTCAGCGACACCCTCGCTTCAGGCGTCGTTATCCTGCTGATGGCGTGGCTAGTGTGGAAAGCGTTGCCAGAACCCACTGAAGACGCACAAGCACCAGTTGGTTGACCACAGGCGACGTGATCAGCCATCTACTTCATCCAAGCCAGGCTTCACTGCTTCGTTTCCCCATATGTGCCTACTGTTCCATCGCTCGTGTTTTAGGATCGCTTTTCTTTGTCTCCTTGTCGGAGTGTCTTCGTGCAGCTCTGGTCCATCTCCGTCGGAGCAGGCGCTAGCCGATGGCAATCAGGCTCTCGCTGCGCTAAGGCTTGCTGACGCCGAAGAGCACTTCAGCATGGTCATCGAAGTCGACTCAACCATAGTGGAGGCCTTTATTGGTCGAGGGCAGGTTCGCTACATGAGCCAGCAGTACGAGCAGGCAGCGGCGGATCTTGGCCGCGCTCTGGCACTCGATCCGTCGGTGGATGTAGCATCTTTCCTCCGCGGACTTAGCCTTCTTGCAACGGACACTCCAGAGCGGGCGCTTCCCGACCTAGAACGAGCTGGCCTTTCCGAATCGCTGGATATGCAGGACCGCGTTCGTGCTCACCGGATGCGCGCAATCGTCTTTATGAGCATGGAGCAGTTCGAGAGCAGCATAGAAGCACTTACTCAAGCTATTGCGCTTGACCCTGGGAACGGGGCATTTTACTACGAGCGCGGACTCCTCAAGGCTCGGGTTGGTCAGTCTAAAGCTGCAGCAGGAGATCTAGAGCGGTTTCTTACGCTGCAAGAGGCGCTGCCTGTGGCGAACGCTGACACGGTGGCTGCGATGCAGGCACGTCAGACGCTCGACAGCTTGCGCGCCCCTAATCCGTGATCGCAGGTCCCGAAAGGCACGGTACTCCAAACAAAAAGCCCGACCCTCTTGCTGAGGATCGGGCTGAAAGGAACTTGGCGACGACCTACTCTCCCACCTAGTGGCAGTACCATCGGCGCTGCAAGGCTTAACTTCTCTGTTCGGAATGGGAAGAGGTGTACCCCTTGCGCTGCAGTCACCAAGAAATGGATGACATATGGTAGCCGAAGTAGAATCACATGGGGCCACGAGCACACTGTGCTCTGAATAACTCCTCCCTTTCGGGAGGTATGCTCAAGGTCGGTGTGTGGGCGTTAAGTCTCATGGGTTATTAGTACAGCTCGGCTACACGTGTTGCCACGCTTCCACCTGCCGCCTATCAACGTCCTCGTCTCGAACGACCCATAAGGGAAACCTAATCTTGCGGTGGGCTTCGTGCTTAGATGCTTTCAGCGCTTATCCCTTCCCGACGTAGCTACCCTGCGATGCAGCTGGCGCCACAACAGGTACACTAGAGGTCAGTCCATCACGGTCCTCTCGTACTAATGATAGATCCGCTCAAGTTTCCTACGCCCGCAGCAGATAGAGACCGAACTGTCTCACGACGTTCTGAACCCAGCTCACGTACCGCTTTAATGGGCGAACAGCCCAACCCTTGGGACCTTCTCCAGCCCCAGGATGCGATGAGCCGACATCGAGGTGCCAAACCTCCCCGTCGATGTGAACTCTTGGGGGAGATAAGCCTGTTATCCCCGGCGTACCTTTTATCCTTTGAGCGACGGCCCTTCCATTCGGAACCGCCGGATCACTAAGACCAACTTTCGTTCCTGCTCGACCTGTGTGTCTCGCAGTCAAGCGTCCTTGTGCCTTTACACTCTGCGCACGATTACCGACCGTGCTGAGGACACCTTTGTGAGCCTCCGTTACAATTTAGGAGGCGACCGCCCCAG
>JBCBNX010000024.1 GCA_039821555.1 Bacteroidota bacterium | reverse complement strand
CTGGGCGGCGGGGGCCGACGGCGCCGCGGCGGGTGCGGAGGTACGGGTGCTGGGCCTGGAGATGGTGTACGTGCCGGAGGGTGCGTTCTACGCGGGGGACGGGGTGTCGGTGGCAGCGTTCGAGGGGGCCGGAGGGGAGCCGGTGCGTATCGACTCCACGGGCACCGTCGTGCAACGAGGCGACTTCGAGGAGAGCACCGACGGCTACCACATGGATAACGTACTCGGAGGAGAGGGTGTGTACGTGGACGGGGACGGCGGCATCAACACGGCGGGGGCGGCGGCGCGCATCGACAATGCCGGCTACCCGACGGGGTACGAGGCGTTCTACGTGGGGAAGTACGAGTTGACGCAGGGGCAGTACGCGACCTTCCTGACGCTGCTCACGCCTGAGCAGCGCGCCGTGCGAAACATCAGCCTGGAAACGCCCGACCCGAACGCGGAGATACCTCGAGACAACACGTACAGCTACGTAGACTACCGAGGAGCCATCGCGTGCGACGAGAGCGGGTGTCGAGCACAGTACCCGAACCGCGCCGTGTCCTACATCGGGTGGCCCGATGGGACCGCCTTCATGGACTGGGCCGGTTTGCGCCCTATGACGGAACTGGAGTACGAGAAGGCCGCGCGGGGAGACCAGCCACCCATTGCTGGAGAATACGCGTGGGGGTCGACCTACATCGCCAAGTCGAAGAACGTGCTGGATCCGGCAAGCGGCGAGTTAGCGACGGATGGGCTAGAGCAGGCAAGCGGCGAGGTGACCGATGGGAATGCCTCGTTTGGCAGCCTGTTCAGGCGGGGAGGAGCCGGGAAGGCTGGGCCGTTGCGGGTGGGCATTTTCTCCGAGACGGCCCAAGGCTACCGGCAAGCCGCGGGCGCCTCGTACTACGGCGCGATGGAACTGAGCGGCAACGTCAGCGAGCAAACGGTCTCCCTCGACCAGCACGAAGGCCGACAGTTCCAAGGCACACACGGCGACGGCGACCTCGGCGACCTTGGCTTTGCCACAAACAGCGACTGGCCAGGCCGCGAAGCAAAGGGCACCATTGTGCGCGGGGGAGCCTGGTATTTCGATGCGGATGAGCTTCGTATCTCGGACCGGACCTACATGAACAATGAGATCCTTGGTCGGGGGTACTTGGATGGAATCAGAGGGGCACGGTCTGCCCCAGAGCCGTCTCAGCGTTCAACAGGACGAGGTAGCCCATGACGGTCGCCCACAACCGTGCAACCTTCATCGATGTGCTCCGAGAGCACGCGCAGCAGCGGCCAGCAGCGCGCGCGTTGACGTTCCTGGCAGGAGACCAAGGTGTCGAGCAGCAGTACACCTATGGCGAGCTCGATCAGCGGGCGAGGGCTGTGGCAGCGCTGCTGCAACAGCATGACGCCTACGGACGCCGTGCCCTGCTGCTCTATCCCCACGGCACCGCGTTCATCGAGGCCTTTCTGGGCGCCCTCTATGCGGGGTGCGTTCCCGTACCGCTCTACCCGCCTCGGCGCAATCAGTCGCTTGAGCGCATTCGTGCCGTAGCAGACAACGCCGAGAGTTCGCTCATCCTCACCACGGAGAGCATCCGCAAGGGTATCGATGCCCAGGAGAACGAACTCGTTGACTGGAGGCCCCAGACATGGGTTGAGACAGAGAGCGCTGAAGACTCGCTAGCCCGTGCGTGGCAGCCAGCCGACCTGCGTCCAGATTCGCTCGCGTTTCTCCAGTACACCTCAGGGTCCACTGGAGCCCCTAAGGGGGTGATGGTCAGCCACGGGAATCTGATCAGCAACCAGCGCATGATCCGGAGCGCCTTCAAGCACGAGGGTACGCCGGCCGTCGTGGGCTGGCTGCCGCTCTACCACGACATGGGGCTCATTGGCAACCTCATGCACCCGCTCTATCTCGGGGCGTCGTGTGTGCTGATGTCCCCGGTAGACTTCCTGAAGCGCCCAGCGCGCTGGCTCGAAGCTATTTCAACGTATCGTGCCCGCACGAGCGGCGGGCCGGACTTCGCCTACAGCCTATGTGTTGACAAGGTCAGCGACGAGGACCAGGCCGGGCTTGACCTGAGCTGCTGGAAGCTCGCGTTCAATGGAGCCGAACCGATCCGGAGCGCGACCATGAATCGGTTCGTAGAACGGTTTGCAAGGTCAGGATTCCGAGGCGAAGCTTTCTACCCGACCTATGGCTTGGCCGAGGCTACGCTGTTTGTAACCGGCGACCGGGTTGGACAAGCCGCCGACGTGCTCTCCGTGGATCCCGAAGCCCTGACGGAGCACCGGGTGGAAGAAGCCGCCCACAGCGCCGCGGCCCAACACCTGGTCGGATGTGGAGGCGCGGACGAAGACGTGACCATCGCCATTGTGGGAGCGGACGGGCGCGAGTGCGAGCCAGGAACCGTAGGCGAGATTTGGGTCAAAGGCCCTTCGGTAGCGCAAGGGTATTGGAACGCTCCTGAACTGACGCAGGAGGCCTTCGAGAACGCCTTGCCGGGACGTGAGGGCTCGTACCTGCGAACCAAAGACTTGGGCTTCGTTCACGAAGGGTCCCTCTACGTGACCGGCCGGTTGCAGGACCTCGTGATCATTCGCGGGCGCAACTACTATCCCCAGGATCTAGAGAGGGCGGCGGAGTCGAGTCACTCGGCCCTTCGGGATGGATCGGGCGCGGCGTTCACCGTGGAACTGGACGGCGGCGCTGCGCTGGTGGTGGTGGTAGAAGTCCGTCGGTCCGCCTGGCGCTCGCTCGACGCGGCCGAGGCGACCCAGGCCATACGCCACGCCATCGCCCTGGAGCACGGGCTGGATACCCACGCCGTGGTGTTGGTCAAGCCCGGTGCCGTGAAGAAGACCTCGAGTGGGAAGGTCCGGAGGAAGGCCTGCCGGACGGCCTTCGTGAGGGGCGAGTTCGAGGCGGCGAGACTGGACGTCCCGGTTCTCGAAGGTCGTGACGCGGCTTCAAGTGATAGTCGAAAGGATGCGGGCCATGCTGACAGCGCTCTGCTGGCACTCGAGCCCAGTAGCGCGAAGAACCCTGCGCAACTCGTCGCTGCACTCGTGGAGGGCGTGGCGCGCCTGCTGAAGCGACCCGCCTCCGCTGTCCAGACCGACATCCCTCTAACCTCCCAGGGCCTCGATTCCCTGGGCGCGATTACGTTCGCGGCGCACCTTGAAGAGAAGCTAGACGTCACCGTCTCGGTGGAAGACCTGCTTGGTGGACAGACGTTGAGCCACCTCGCAGAGTCCTTAGCGGCAGGCGCAGGGCGCGCGGCCTCCATACCTCGTGCAACGCCGCTCTACACCGAACCGGGAGTCGTCGCCTACGCGGCATCGCCGGGGCAGACGGCGCTCTGGATGTTGCACCACACCGCGCCCAACGCGGCGACCTACCAGATCGTACGGGCCGTGCGTCTCCCTGCCCAGGTGGACGAACCGGCGCTCCGCGTGGCCCTGCATCAACTCGTGACCAGGCATGCGGCGCTGCGCACGAGCTTCGCAGAAGACCGGGGCGTTGTGCAGCAACGCGTGGTCGACGAGGCCTCGGTTCGGTTTGACGTCGTCGAGTGTGCGTCGGAGCGCCATCGTGAGACGATGCTTGCCAGGGCTGCGGCCAAGCCGCTCGCGCTTTCGGAGGCGCCGCTATTCCGAACCGTGCTCTATCGGGGGCCGAACGTGGCCCCGGTGCTTCTTCTCGTCGTTCATCACATCGTCGCGGATCTGTGGTCGGTGGAAGGGCTGCTACGCGAACTCCAGGAGCTCTACGGGGCGACGTACCACGCTCGGCCAAGCTCGCTGGCAGCAGCGCGGGGGCGCGTCGTTGACTACGGAGCCTACGTGGACGCACACAAAGACGCCCCGGAAGGCGCGGCGGTGCGGGCCTACTGGAAGCGCCAGCTCGACGGGGCTCCCCAGGTGCTCGAACTGCCAGAGAACCCGGCCGACGATGCGCGCCGAGGCTCGGAGAGTGCTCAGGTGGCGGGACGCCTCCCGCTGGATCTGTCGCGCCGAGTCGACCGCCTGGCCGCCGCGGAGGGAACGACCAGCTTCGCCGTGCTCATGGCGGCGTTCCAGCTTCTCCTGCACCGCTACACAGAGCAAGAAGACCTGCTCACCGGGACAGTTTCGACGGGCCGCTCTCGTGCCGAATGGGCCAACACCGTCGGCTACTTCGTGAACCTGCTTCCGCTCCGGTCCACAAACGCTGGCGACCCCACCGTCCGGTCCTTCGTACAGCAAACGCGCGCCACCCTCGGCGAGGCGCGGGCCCACCAGCCCTATCCGTTCCCGTCTATGGTGGAGGACTTGGCTGGTCGCCGGCGCTCAGACATGACGCCGCTGGTCCAGGCTCTGTTTGCGATGCAGCAGGCGCATCAGTCAAGTGACCTCTCCGCGGAGACGGGCAGGGGGGCCAACTATGCTCCGCTGCTCCTGGGACAGGAGGGAGGAGGCATACCCCACTCGGACTTGCCGCTGAGGTCCGTGGCTGTGCCCACGCCGAGTGCGGAGTTCGAGATCGCTATGTCGGTGGCGCGCGGCGAGGAAGAGTATAGCCTCGCCTTGCTGTACAGGACACGCCTGTTCGACGAAGATGCTGCCGGGCGTTTCGTGGCGCACTACGTGGAGCTTCTGGAGTCGATGACCATGGATCCGGCGCAGCGCCTCTCGCAGCTTTCGATGCTGAAGGGGGACGAGCAGGTCCAGGTGACGACGGCATGGAACGAGACGCAGGAGGACTATCCGAGCGAGACGCTGTTGCATGGTCCGATCGAAGAGCAAGCAGCGCGGGCTCCGGATTCCGTAGCGGTGGTCGTAGACGGCGTCCACCTGACCTATGGTGTGTTAGAGCGGCAGGCAAACCAACTCGCCCACCTGCTTGTGGGACGGGGGGTTGGCCCCGGCGTGACGGTCGGAGTGTGCCAGCGGCGCTCCGTCGAGATGGTCGTGTCCATGGTGGCCATTTTGAAAGCAGGAGGCAGCTACCTGCCCCTCGATCCAGACTCGCCACCAGCCCGGCTCGTGTTCTCGCTGCAAGAGACGCAGGCCGCGGTCGCGCTCTGCGCGGAGGCGGTGCGCTCGAAGCTCGGGGAGTCTGCCGTCCCCGTGGTGACGGTCGAGGCCGCTTGGGGGGTGCTGGATGCGCTGCCCGCGTCTCGGCCCTCGGTGAAGCATCGGACTGACCAGCTGGCCTACGTGATGTACACGTCGGGGTCGACCGGGCGGCCCAAGGGGGTCATGATCGAGCACGCCGGGATCGCGAACCGGCTGCACTGGATGCAGCAGGCGTATGGCCTCACCCCCGCAGACCGGGTCGTCCAGAAAACGCCTTTCGGCTTCGACGTCTCGGTCTGGGAATTCTTCTGGCCGCTCTGGCAAGGTGCGGCCCTGGTGATGGCGCGGCCGGGCGGGCATCGCGATCCAGAGTATCTCGCGTCGCTGATGCAGCGTGAGCGGATCACCACCGCTCATTTCGTGCCGTCCATGCTGCGCGCCTTCCTCCAGGCATCGGAGGTCGCCGCGAAGACGCGCACGCTTGCGCGCGTCGTCTGCAGTGGTGAGGCGCTCACCCACGATTTGCGCGACCAGTTCTTCGATGTCAACGCGGCGGCTGGCCTCCACAACCTCTACGGTCCCACAGAGGCCTCGATCGATGTCACGGCGTGGGCGTGCGAGCGTACGGATGGCAGCCAGGCTGTTCCCATTGGACGGCCCGTCGCCAACATGCGCACGTACGTGCTGGACGAGCACCTGCGACCGGTGCCGATCGGCGTCCCAGGGCAGCTCTATCTCGGAGGCATCGGGCTGGCGCGGGGCTACTGTCGCCGAGCGAGGCACACGGCCGAGCGATTCATTCCAGATCCGTTCGCCAATCACGGGGAGCGCCTCTACAAAACGGGAGATCGGGCAAGCTGGCGCCCGGACGGAGCGCTGGCCTTCCACGGCCGGGTAGACCGACAGATCAAGCTGCGCGGGTTCCGCATCGAGCTCAACGAGATCGAGGCGACGCTCCGCAGCCACCCCGACATCGCCGCCGCGGCCGTCGTGGTGCGCGAGCAAGGCACGGAGCAACTGCTGGCGGCCTACGTGGTGCCGGTGGGCGACGCAGAGCTTTCCAGCCGCGAACTCCGGCTGTTCCTGGGCGCCCGCCTGCCGCGATACATGGTGCCCGGCTCGGTGACCGTGCTCGGCACGCTGCCCCAGACGTCGAGCGGGAAGATCGATCGCAAATCGCTGCCGGCCCCAGACCGGGTGACGGGCAACGCGTCCGAAGCTCCTCGCTCTGAACTGGAATCGGTGCTGTGCGAGGCGTGGAAGGAGGTCCTGGGCGTCTCCGCCGTTGGCATCCATGACAACTTTTTTGACCTCGGAGGCCACTCGCTCATGGCGATGAAGATCGCCTCCGAAGTACGGCGGGCCCACGGGACGGAGTTGCCGATCGCGCTTCTCTTCGAGGCGCCGACGGTTGCGCAGCTCGCAGACCAGCTGCACGAGATGGGGCAGGGGACCGAGGCCACACCAGACGGACGATCAGACACGGTGCACCTGAAGTTTTGACCTCACAGCAATTCGTCGATCATCTCTCGGACCAAGGCATCCTGCTTTGGGCGGACGAGCATGCGGGGCACCTGCACTGTGAGGGACCCGTCGGAGCGCTGAGCGCGAGCGTGCAGGAGGAGATACGCCACCGCAAGGGTGCCCTCGTCGACTACATCGGGGCGAAGCAGCAGGCGACCCCGTCATTCGCAGAGGAGCGCATCTGGGCTGCACAGCAGCTCGCCCCAGAGGCAGGCATGTACAACATGCCGGTGGTGGTTGAGCTGGAAGGCCACCTCGACATACCCACGCTCGGCCGCGCGGTAGAGTATCTGGAGAGCCGGCACGAGGCTCTGCGGACACGCTATCAGTCCGTTGACGGCCAGCCGCGCCCCGAAGTAGACGAGGTGGGTCAGACCGAGCTTGCCATCATTGACCTTGCGGGGAGGGGGGACGCTGCAGTCCAGGTCGCGGCGGAGTGGCGTCGTCGCCTAGCGTTGCAAGCCTTCGACTTGGCCCGTGACCCGCTGTGGCGTGTGGTACTGCTCCGCCTGGGTCCGGCACGGCATCAGTTGGTCATGGTCCTCCACCATATCGTGGCGGACAGGCAGTCCATCGAGATCCTGCTCACTGAGCTGGACGTGGCGTACCGCGCGTTCCAAGCGGGAGACGCGGTTGCCTTGCCGCCACTGCCGTCTCGCTACCGCGAGTTTGCCTACCGCACTCGGCAGCGGATGAGCGGGGACGCGCTCGTGTCGGCTACGCAAGCGGGCAAGGAGCGACTGGCGAGCAGCCGGCCTCTCGTGATAGGGCCGCCTCGACCCGATCACGAGGGGATGCGATTCCGCGGAGGCGTCCACACGAGGTCGCTGAGCAGTGTGCTCCGGCACCGTGTGCACGAGTTCGCTCGCGCCGAACGCGTGTCCCCGTTTGCCGTCATGATGGCTGCGTTCTCGACAGCCCTGCACCGGTACTCAGGAGAGGACGCGTTTGCAGTGGGGACACCGGTATCGCTGCGGTCGGGCGCAGAAGACGAGCACGTCATCGGGTGCTTCGTAAACCTCGTGCTGGTGGGGGTCGAAATCGACCCGAGCGCATCGTTCCGAGACCTGGTTTCTGCGGTCAGCGCGTCGTCGCTGCGCGCCCTCGACCAGCGCGAGCTTCCCATAGGAAACCTCGCCGCGGCGATGGGGCAGGGCAGCGAGAAGACCTTCGCTCAGGCCGTGCTTGCCTGGCACCAATCCGCAGGCGATGGCGGTCGAATGCGCGAGGGAGGAACCACCTACCTCTACGAAACGCGACTCGGCGACGCCCGGGCCCGCGTGATGGAGCCTCCCTCGGGGACGAGCAAGTTTGACCTCACGCTCGACGTCACAGACCACAGCCACGGTCTGGCTCTCCGGCTGGAGTACGATCAAGACCGTCTCTCTGAAGCGCTCGCCGGTCGTCTCCTCGATCACTGCGCGGACATCCTTCGCGAGGCCCTGGGCGCACCAGATCGTACGCTAAGCCTGGTGGCCCGAGTCGCGCCCGAGGAGGGCGTTGTCACGCCTGATCCGGGCGCCGCGGCGAGCGAGAGCTTGGGCTCGTCCCAGGCTATCCCCGCGCGAGTGCTGGAACAGGCATCGCGGTACCCCGACCGCGTCGCGCTGACCGTTGGCCCTGCGACGATTACCTACGGCGCGCTCGTTCGTCAGGCCGAAGACGTGGCTGCTCGGCTGCGAGCCTCTGGCGTTCGAAGGGGAGCGAGGGTGGCGGTGTGTGCCGAGCCGTCGGTTGAGATGATTGCAGGCTTGGTGGCCGTGTGGCTGGCCGGCGGAGCGTATGTGCCGCTGGATCCGCACAGTCCTACGGAGCGCGCCGAGTACATCCTGGAGAGCAGCGAGGCGGACGTCGTCCTGGTGTCGCGTGAGGTGACGGGTCCGATCCGCGCGAGCCTCGATATATACCCCACCATCGCCCTGGAAGCGCCTGCTGAGGGTGAGCACGCAGATGGGGTGTCCGACGACGTGGTCAGCACGCTCGGAAGCCAGGACTTGGCCTATGTGATCTACACCTCAGGCTCCACGGGTCGGCCCAAGGGAGTCGGCGTATCTCATGGCAGCGTTGCCAGCCTGTTCGAGGCGTGCCACCCACGATTCGGGTTCGGAAGCGAAGACGTCTGGACGCTGTTCCACTCGTTTGCCTTCGACTTCTCCGTCTGGGAGATCTGGGGTGCCTTGGCCTACGGTGGCCGTCTGGTGATCGTGCCCGAGTCCGACCGGCGGCTGCCGGAGAGGCTGCTGGGCCTGCTGGAGCGCGAACGGGTGACGATGTTCAACCAGACGCCGTCCGCGTTCCAGCGGCTGTCTGAGGTCATCCCAGACGTGGACCGTGCCCTGGAGAGCGTGCGCTGGATCGTGTTCGGCGGGGAGGCTCTCTCGGCAAGCCACCTGCGAGCATGGCGCGAGCGCATACCGGTTGGCGGCCCCACGTTCGTCAACATGTATGGCATCACCGAGACGACGGTCCACGTGACCTACGCCGAGGTGACAGCGGAGGACCTGCTCCCGGACGCCGAGAGCCGCGTCGGGCGGCCGCTCTCGCATCTGCGAGGCTACGTGCTCGACCCGCGAGGACACATCGTCCCGGCAGGGGTGGCTGGCGAGCTCTACATCGGTGGGGCGGGCCTCGCTCACGGCTACCGGTCCGACTCCCGTCAAACGGCGGCGCGGTTTGTCCCTGACGCGTTCTCCGGAATGGACGGGGAGCGCCTCTATCGCACCGGCGATCGCGTCCGACGCCTCGAAGACGGCTCGCTGGCCTTTGTGGGGCGGCAAGACCGGCAAGTCAAACTGCGAGGGTTCCGGATAGAACTAGGGGAGATCGAGGCGGCACTTGAGCGTCTTCCCAGCATTGGGCAGGCGTCCGTCCTCCTCCGCACGGTGGGCAAGACGGAGGCGCTCGTGGCCTACGTCGTGGCAACCGACGAGACCGATGCGGCGAGGCTCCGTGCGGGGCTGGCTAGCAGCCTGCCGAGCTATATGGTGCCCTCCGCCTACGTCTTCCTTCCGCAACTGCCGATCACACCCAACGGCAAGCTGGACACGAAGGCGCTCCCGGATCCGGTCCACGAGAATGAGGACCATCGCACACCGAGGACGCCCCTCGAAGAGGACCTCTGCCGACTGTGGGCAGACGCTCTCGGACGAGACGAGGTGGGCATCGACGAGGACTTCTTCCAGCTAGGCGGTCACTCCCTGCTCTTGATGCAGGTGATCTCTCGCGTGCGCAAGCTCGTTGGCTGGGAGGTCCCCGCGAAGTATCTATTTACCGCGCCGACGGTCGCCGCGTTTGCGCAGCTGCTCCAAGAGGCACCGAGGCCCCACGCGGAAAACCAACTGGCACCGCGAGACCGTGGAGCCGAGGTGCCTCTCGCTCTAGCACAGCAGCGGCTCTGGTTTCTCTACCGCTTTGCTCCCGGCCCGGCCTACCACATCGCGGCGGGGTTGCAGCTCAACGGCACGCTCCGTGTCGACGTGCTGCGCCGCAGTCTCGCGCACTTGGCGCAGCGCCACGAGATTCTGCGCACGGCGTTCGAGGAGCGCAACGGCAACCCGGTGCAGGTGGCCAACGACCACGCGGCGATCGAGTGGCGGCAGGTCGATGTCTCCGCGCTTCCGGCTCGCCGAAGAGCATCCGCGCTGCGACGCCTCGGCCGGGCAACCATGCAACGGCCCTTCGACCTGGAGGGCGGAGCCACCCTCCGCGCGTACCTCGTCCGTCAGGAGGCTGGGGCTCGGCACACGTTGCTGCTCGCCTTCCACCACATCGTAGCTGATGGGTGGTCGATAGACCTTCTGCTCCGCGAGCTCTCGGAGTGCTACGCGTCGCTGGTGCGAGGCGAGGCCCCCGACCTCGCGCCGCTGCCCGTCCAGTACGCCGACTATGCGGTATGGCAGCGCAGCCGGCTTGAAGGGGCCAAGGCTGAGCGCGACCTCGAGTACTGGCTGGATCAGCTGGATGGGCTCGCCCCGGCCGAGCTCCCGCTGGACCGAAGCCGACCCCGCTTGCAGACCTATCGAGGCGGTCGCCTTTCCGAACGTATGCCGCCAGCGGTGCGGATCGCGCTGGATCGCGTGGCGAGGCACTACAGGGTGACGCCCTTTGCGGTCGTCCTCTCAGCGCTCTATGTGCTGCTCGCCAAGCTGACCAGCGGTCGCGACCTGGTTGTGGGGACTCCTGAGGCAGGCCGCACTCATCACGACCTAGAAGGCCTGGTCGGCTGCTTCGTGAACACGTTGGGCATCCGAATCCAACTGGAAGAGCGTGAGCACTTCGGCACGTTGGTGCGGCGCGTTCAGGAAACCGTGGTCGAGGCGCGCGAGCATGCCGAGATCCCGTTCGAGCGTGTCGTGGAGGGCCTGAATCTGCCCCGGGATCCGAGTCGGCACCCCGTGTTCCAGGTCATGCTGTCGATGGAGGACGACGTCTTGGCCAGACCTCGTGCGGTGCTGGAAGGGGTCGAGATGAAGCGGGTGGATCTGGGGGATGCCAGCGCTCAGTTTGATCTGACGGTGCACCTCGTTGGGAGCCCGAAGGAGACACGCGTGGCCTTCGAATACAACGCGGACCTGCTCGATGCCGCCACGGTCTCGGGGTGGCTGACGCACTTCATGACGCTCCTCCAAGGCGCCGTGCTAGCCCCGGAGACCCAGGTTGAGCACCTCCCGGCCTTCAGCATCGCGCAGCGCCGTCTGCTGCAGGGGCAGCAGGCGCAGGCCGCGGAGATTGGCACCGCGCAACTGAGTGACCTGCTGGACCAGCAGGTCGCCGAGACGCCGGACGCGGTTGCCGTGGTCGCGGGCTCGCACCACGTCACCTATGCCTGGCTTCAGAACCAAGCGAGGCACCTTGCGAAAACCTTGCAGACGTCGGGGATCGCTCCCGATACCGGCGTGGCCGTGCTGCTGCCGACCTCGATAGCGCGCATCGTCGCCGTCCGGGGCGTCCTGGCGGCAGGCGGGTACTACGTGCCGTTGGATCCGGCGACGCCTCCGATGCGGCGGGCAGCGCTCCTCGACGACCTGGATCCGGCCCTCGTGGTTACGACGGCCTCGCAGCGGGGCCACCTTCCGGCGCGCTACCAAGCGGAGGAGCCGGTTGTTGCCGAGATCGCTGGCGGCTGGGATGCTCTGGCTCTCCAGGTATGTCCTCGGAGCGCATCAACGCAGCGGGAGCATGACTCGAAGCCACGTGCACTGGGGTCACCGACATCCCGTACACGCAGACGCCTGGCCTACGTGCGGCACACCTCCGGATCGACGGGCACGCCGAAGGGCGTCATGGTGTCCGTGCACGGTCTGACGGCCCATGCGATGTCCATTGGGGCGGCCTTCGACATAACACCTGGGGACCGAGTTCTGCGATTCGCTGCGGTCAGCTTTGACGTGTCCGCTGAGGAAGTCTTCCCCGCTCTCATCCGAGGGGGTACCCTCGTCCTGCCCGATGCGAGCGAGACCTCCGACCTGGACGGCTTCACCGCGATGCTGCGACGGGAGCGCATCACCATCGCGAACCTACCGTCCCCGTTCTGGCATGCGTGGACCGCCAGGCTCGCCAAGCAGGACGCAGACCTGCCCACAGCGCTACGTCATCTCGTCGTCGGTTCAGCCGCCACCGAACGAAAGGCATGGGCATGGTGGACGACCACCGGCTCTCGTGCGCTCGTCCTCACCAATGCCTACGGCTTGACGGAGACGACGATCACCAATACGCTCTTCGCAGAGCACGCCGGGGCAGCGCAGGCCGACGAGCACGCCACGAGTGTGCCGATCGGGCGCGCGCTGGCTACGAGCTCCGTGTACGTGCTAGATCACGCCATGCGGCCCGTCCCGTTCGGTGTCGAGGGGCAACTCTACGTCGGCGGCGACGGTGTGGCCCGGGGTTACTGGACTCGGCCCAGAGCGACAGCCGCCCGCTTCGTCCCGGACCCCTTCTCGAAACGACCGGGTGCGCGTCTCTACCGCACCGGGGACCGAGTGCGCTCGAAAGGCGGCGCCCTCCACTTCGTGGGACGGGTGGACGACCAGATCGCCCTCCGCGGCTTCCGGATCGAGCCAGCCGAAGTCGAGGCCGGTTTGCGGCGCGTCGCCAAGCTGAGCGCCGCTGTGGTCGTGAGTCGCGCACCGGAAGTTGGCGAGGACCCCATCCTGGTGGCCTATGTGGTCCCCGAAGCCGCCGAGGCGTTCGTCGATCGGTCGGCGTGGTGCGCGGACGTGCGGGCGCGCTTGGAATCGAGCATGCCGCGGTACTTGGTCCCGCAGGCCATCGTCGTCTTGGACGCCCTGCCTCTGGACGGCAACGGCAAGGTGGACAAGCGGGCGCTTCCCTCCCCAGCGCCGCGGTCTCAGAGCGCCGGTCAACCCTTGGTGTCCGAAGTGGAGCAGCGCGTGGGCGACGTGTGGGCCCGCATCCTCGAAAAAGAGCCGACAGGTCTCGACAGCGACTTCTTCCGGATGGGGGGGCACTCACTGCTGGCGATGCGCCTGCTGGCCGAGATCCGAGACACCTTCAGCCTGGACGTGTCGCTTCAGGCCTTCTTCGAGCATCCCACGCTCGGCTGGCTGGCCGAGCAGGTCGAAGCCGATGGGACCGTTCCGTCAGGGGACGGCCACGGCGCACCCATGCTCTCCGATAGCGAAGTCGAACAGCTTCTGTCCCATCTCCTCCGTACATAACCATGATCGAAACAACCGAAGTACGTACGGAAGTCGCCTCGAACGGTGAGGGACCCGATGCGCGGAGAGCCTTGCTGGCGCAGCTCCTGCGCGAGCGAGCCACGCGCGAACGCCGCGCGCCGCTTTCGCATGCCCAGGAGCGGCTCTGGTTCGTCGAGCGCCTGGCACCGGGAAACGGAGCCTACCACATGAGCACGACGCTGCGGCTGGAAGGTGACCTAGACGTCGCGAGGTTGGAGCGAGCCCTCACCATGGTGGCTCAGCGCCATCAAGTGCTGCTGAGCCGAATCGAGCTCTCGGAGGAGGGGCCCGTCCAAGTGATCGATCCCACGCAGGGGCTGCCGCTGGAACGCGTTGACCTGCGAGGCATGCCGCTGGAGCAAGCCGAGCGCCACGCGCAGCGCTTGGCGATAGAACTCGGCCAGCGTCCTTTCGATCTGGAGCAGGGGCCGCTTGCGCGAGCCACGGCCCTGCGCGTGCACGAACAGACAACGCTCCTCGCGATCACCCTGCACCATGTGGTCTGCGACGGGTGGTCGATCGCGCTATTCATCCGAGAGGTTGGGCACTGCTATACACACGAAACGGCCGAGGGACTGGGCTCACTGACGCTGCAGTACGACGATGTGGCCGCGCTTGAGCGGCAACGCCTCGCAGGGCCGGAAGGAGACGCCTTGCAGGCCTACTGGACCGACCGTCTTGGCGGCCTGTCGCCGGTGGATCATTTCACGCCAGATCAGCCACGTCCCCCAACTCAGACCTACAACGGAGCGTCCACCACGTTCGAACTGCCTCCGGCGCTCGTACGACGGGTCGAAGCGCTGGCCCAAGAGACACGCTCGACGCCGTTCATGGTGCTCACGGCAGCGCAGGCTACGCTCATGGCCCGCTACAGCGGGGCCAAGGAGGTCGCCATAGGAACGCCGGTGGCCAATCGGCCGGACACGCGCACGGAGCACCTGATCGGCTGCTTCGTCAACACGCTGGTGCTCCGCATTCCTGTGCGCGACGACGACACGTTCCACGCGCTGTTGCGTCGCGTTCGTCAGGAGGCACTGGCGGCGTACGAGCACCAGAATTTCCCCTACGCGCGCCTCGTCGAGGCGCTGCAGACGACCCGCGAGCTAAGCGGCGCGTCTCTGTTCCAGGTGTTCCTTGCCGTACAAAACACGCCGTCGGCCTCCGTTCAACTGGCAGGGGTCGAGGCGAAGCCGATCCCCCTCGACTACGGGACGGCCCCGTTCGACCTGAGCCTGAGCATCAGCCAGGACGCGGAGGCCTGGGTCGGAACCATCCAGTACAACACCGACCTATTCCTGCCTGCCACCGCGGAGCGACTGGCCGAACACTACGTGGCGGTGTTAGCGGCGGCCCTGGAGGCCCCGGATCGTTCGCTGGCGCGCCTCCAGTGGTTGCCAGAAGCGGAGCAGGACGCCCTGCGAGCCTGGAATCAGACAGACACGCCGCTGCGCGAGCAGTCGATTTCGGAGCAACTGAATCGCCAGAGCGTCCGCACCCCGGACGCGCCGGCGCTCAGCGTCGGTGATGCAACGTGGACCTACGCCGAGCTAGAGGCCCAGTCTAACCAACTCGCCCACTGGATGGTGGAGCGAGAGATCGGCCCCGGAAGCCGCGTGGCGGTGTACTTGGACCGCTCTGCCGACCTCGTTGTCGCGCTGCTGGCCATTCTGAAGGCAGGCGCGGCCTACGTGCCCCTCGATCCCGCCTATCCCCAGGCCCGCGTCAAGCAGGTCCTCGATGGAGCCAGCCCTGCGCTGGTGATCACGCGGGCTGATATCTCATCGACGCTACCCGGCACAACGCAGCAGGTCCTGGACCTGGAGGCAGCCCGCCAGGACATCGGGGCGCAGCCTACCTCGTCGCCAGAGGAGGGGGTGGGCCTAGACCGACTCGCGTACGTGACCTACACGTCGGGGTCTACGGGCACGCCGAAGGGTGTGATGGTGACCCACCGCAACGTCGCCAACTTCTTCTGCGGGATGGACGACCGCCTGGACGGAGGAGAGGGCGACACCTGGCTCGCAACGACGAGTGTCTCCTTCGACATCTCGGTGCTCGAACTGCTTTGGACGCTGTCGAGGGGCTTCCATGTGGTGCTCTACTCGCCACCGAGCGTGGGGCGTGGGGCGCAGGGGCTTCAGCCCACCCAGCGCTCGACGCGCCCGCTTGCCTTCAGTCTGTTCTACTTCGCCGACGAGGCTCGGGGACAGGAGAACCCCTATAAGCTGTTGCTGGAAGGGGCGCGCTTCGCAGACACGCACGGCTTCGAGGCCGTGTGGACGCCCGAGCGCCACTTCCACTCGTTTGGCGGGCTCTACCCCAGTCCTGCAGTCGCGGGTGCGGCCATCGCCGCGATCACCGAATCGGTGCAGATCCGGGCTGGCAGTGCCGTGTTGCCCTTGCACCATCCGGTGCGGATTGCGGAGGAATGGGCCATGGTAGACAATCTGTCGGGGGGACGCGTGGGCTTATCCCTGGCTTCGGGCTGGCACCAGCACGACTTCATTCTTGCCCCGGACAACTACGCAAACCGCCGCGAGGTCTTGTTTGAGGGCCTCGATACCGTGCGTCGGCTGTGGCGGGGCGACGCCGTCACCTTCGACGGGGTCGAGGGAGCGCCCGTCGATGTGCAGGTCATGCCTCGGCCCGTGCAGCCGGAGCTTCCCGTATGGATCACCGCAGCCGGAAGCCCGGAAACGTTCAGGCGCGCCGGCGAAGTCGGAGCGGGGATTCTAACCCACCTGCTTGGCCAGAGCCGAGAGGAGCTCGCGGAGAAGATCACCCTCTACAGGAAGGCCTGGCGGGACGCGGGACACCCTCCCGAAAAGGCACGGGTGACGCTCATGCTCCACACGTTCGTCGGGGAGGATGCGGACGAGGTGCGCGCGCAGGTTGAGGGGCCATTCCGGCAATACCTCCGCGGCTCCATCGGGCTCGTCAAGAGCCTGGCACCCGAGGCCCACAAAGCCGATGTGCAGCAGAATCTCACGGACCAGGACATGGAGATCCTGCTCGACCTAGCCGTCGAGCGCTACATCGAGTCGAGCAGTCTCATCGGGACGATTGACGAATGTGCAGCCCGTGCCGAGGACTTCCGCGCCCTGGGCGTGGACGAGGTCGCCTGCCTGATCGATTTCGGGGTCGAACCGGAGGCCGTGCTGGAGTCTCTGACCGCCCTGGATACCGTGCACCAGCGCACGAAGAGGACCGCGGAAACACCCGCTCCCGAAGCAAGACCCACGCGGGCCTGGTCCCTCGTGGAGTTGGCTCGGCACCATGGCATCACGCACCTGCAGACGACGCCGTCCACAGCGGCGAGCTTCGTCGAGGACCCTGAGGTCGTGGAGGCCCTAGGCACGCTGCGGAACTGGTACGTCGGGGGCGAGGCGCTGTCGTCGGCGCTGGCCGAGTCGCTCCAACGCACGTTCCCCGACACCGTGCTCGTGAACATGTACGGGCCGACCGAGACCACCGTATGGTCCTCGACGCATCACCTCAAGGGCGCCGAGCATCCGGTGCCACTGGGGTATCCGATCGCAAACACGCAGCTCCACGTGCTCGACGCCGCAGGCGAACAGGTGCCCGTGGGCGTGCCCGGCGAGCTGTACATCGGAGGGGAAGGGGTCACCCGAGGGTATCTGCAGCTTCCTGCACGCACCGCCGAGCGGTTCGTGCCTGACCCGTGGGCGAGCGCGCCGGGGAGGCGACTGTATCGGACCGGCGACCGCGTTCGGCGGCTGCCCGACGGCACCTTGGTCTTCATGGGCCGCTTCGATTCCCAAGTCAAGGTGCGTGGGTTCCGCGTCGAGCTCCAGGAAATCGAAGCACACATGCGAGCCCACCCGACCGTCCGCGACGCGGTGGCGGTGGTCTCAGGAACGGGCGTTGGCGCGCACGTCCAAGCCTACTACCTACTCGAGCGAAGCACATCACCTGGACCCGATGCGCGTGGCGTGGACGCCGCGACGGACGAGGCTCCCGACCCCGCTGCGTCGGCGAGCCTGCTCCAGAGCTACACGCTCCCGAACGGCTTGGACGTGGCGCATCAGCACGACCACATCACGAGCGGGCTGTACACGGAGATTTTCGGGGACGAGACCTACCTACGCCACGGCATCACCATCGAGGACGGTGACTGCGTGGTGGACGTGGGCGCCAACATCGGCATGTTCTCGCTGTACGCGCACTACGCCGCGCAGGAAGTCCGCGTCTATGCGTTCGAGCCGATCCCTCCGACGTTCGCCTGCCTCAACGAAAACTTTGCCCGTCACGGCATCGATGGGGGGGCCTTCCAACGTGGAGTGGCGCGGGCTGCCGGGCAAGACACCTTCACGTTCTATCCAAACTCGTCAGGGTTGTCCGGCCGGTTCGCCGACCCGGACCGAGACCGGGCCATCGCTCGCTACATCGTCGAGGCGGAACTGAAGCAGGAGGCCGGCAGCTCCGAAGCGGTCGAGCTCGCCAGCGACGATATCGAGTTGGCGCTCGATGAGCGGTTCGTGACCGAAACGTTTGAGTGCACGCTCCAGACCGTCTCGGACCTCATCGCAGCCCAGGGGATTGAGCAGATTGACCTGCTCAAGATCGATGCAGAGCGGAGCGAATACGAGGTGCTGATGGGCATCAAGGCCACCGACTGGGCGAGGATCAAGCAGGTCGTGGCGGAGGTGGACACCGAAGAGTTGCTGGAGCAATGCCGCGGCTTGTTGGAGTCGCACGGCTTCGAGTGCAGTGCGGACCGGTACGTCGAAATTGGACGAGAGGGAGGCGCATCGAGGTATGTCTACCTGCTCTACGCCGCCGCCGACGGCCTACAGCTGGGCGCGCAGGCTCACAAGGGCATGGGCGATATGGGCGGGACGCTGCCTCCGCTGCCGCGCTTCCTGGAAGAGCGGCTTCCAGCCTACATGGTCCCCTCAGCGCTGCACGTCGTCGAGGCGTTCCCGCTCACCCCCAACGGCAAGGTCGACCGCGGGCGCCTGGCCTCGATGGCAACATCCCCGAAAGCGTCGCAGCCCTATGCGCCGCCCGAGGGCAACCTGGAACAACAAATCAGCGCGATCTGGGCACGCGTGCTCGAGGTCGAGAAGGTGGGCGTCGAGGACAACTTCTTCGAGCGTGGGGGCACGTCGCTCCTCATGGCGCTCGTCCACCGCGACGTGCGGTCCTCGCTCAACCCCGACATCACGCTCGTTGACTTATTCCGCTACCCGACGGTGCGCTCGCTGGCGGGCTTCCTCGAAGGCGGCGCATCGGACACCCTACCACAGGACGCCATTCTGCAGCGGGCGCAACGCCAGCGGCAGGCACGCCGGCGGCGTCGCAGAGCATAGAGCCCCATTCATCATACTCGGTACTCTCCCATGAATTCGACTCGCCAGGGCGGCAGGCTCAACACGATCGGCCGCCAGCCCCTCTCCGCAGGCTTGTGTCTGGTAGCGCTAGCGTTGGTCGTAGCATCGGCCTACGTGGGGGCCTCCTACGTCTACCAAGAATGGAGCTACGACCGCCACCACGAGAACGTCGACCGGGTCTTCCGGGTCACGCAACGGCTTCAGCTCGGCACCATCGGGACCGTGGAATATGCCACGTTGCCAGGGCCGGTGGCCGAGAACCTCGTGGCGGACCTCGACGGCGTGCTTCCGGCTCGGCTCTACCATCCTCAGCCGGCGCCGGTCGTGGCCAGCACGGCAGCGGTGAACTATGAGCCCCGGCTGTTCATGGCCGACCCGTCGCTGCTGAGCGTGTTCACCATCCCGCTCTCGGCGGGCGACCCTGCTGGGGCGCTGCGCGAACCGCGCACCATCATCATTTCCGCGGAGGCCGCCGAGCGCTACTTCCCCGGAGCGGACCCGATGGGCCGGACGCTGCGCTACGAGAACGCGATCGATCTAACGGTGACGGGCGTCCTCGCGCCCGCCGCGATGCGCTCCCACGTGGACTTCGACATGCTGATTTCGATGGGGACGCGGGCCGAGGTGCTTGCTCTCGCAGGCATCCCGGAAGACTGGATCACGAGCTGGATCTGGAATCCATACGCCACCTACGTCCGCCTGGCCGACGACGTCTCGATCGATACCCTCGTCGGCACGGAGCTGCCAGCGTTTATCCAGCGCTACATGAGCTTCGACGACTCGCAGACGGGGTTCCTGATGCAGCCCGTCACGGATATCCACCTCTACTCGTCCCTGGAAGGCGAACTGCAGCCCAACGGGAGTGCGCTGTCCGTCGGACTGGCGGCGTTGGGTATGGGACTGGTCGTCCTGTTCGGGGCCATCGCGTTTGTGACAGCGGCCCGGGTTCGACGCAAGCCGGTGGATGCCGGAGCGGGACCTACGACGCCGTCGCTGGTTTCGTTCGGGCTGATCGGGCTGGTGGCAGGAGGCGTAGCCGCCGCCGTGGCTCCGTGGCTCGGCAGCCTGCTGGCACCTGGAAGCGTTCCTCTGACGCCCACGGTGAGTGGTTCGCTGATGATGGTAGCCGCCGCGGTAGTGCTCGCGCTCGGGCTCGGCTGGTGGGCGACGCGGTCCTCGCAGAAGGATCACAACGGAGAGGCGCAGACGAGAAAGGGCCCGTACGCCGCGGCGGGGCTCCAGCTAGTCGTCGCGCTCACCGCTCTGGTCGCGATGCTCTTCATCCACCAGCAGCTCAGCTTCGTCGACAGCCACTCGCTCGGGTTCGACCTCGACCATGCCTACGTGTTGCCGATCGCGGGCAACGCGGACCTGATGAGCGATCGGGACGCGCTGAAGGCCGCCATCGACGACGTGGAGGGCGTGGTCGCGACCTCGCTCGTCTCGGCAGTGCCGACGCAGAGCAACTACACGATGCGCCGGTTCCGCGCCGAGGACCGGTTCTACAGCGCCGAGGCGGCCGTTTTCTACACCGACGAGGACTTCATGGAAGCCCTCGACCTCCAACTCATAGCCGGCGGCGACGTCACAGGCGAGCTGCCCTACCAGGAGTACCTGGTGAACAGCGAGTTGGTAGCCCAGCTCGGGTGGGACCCCGAGTACGCGATCGGGAAGCAGTTTGCCGTGGGGGAGAGCTTCGGCGTCGTATCCGGCGTGCTCGAGAACTTCCACTTCGAGCCGCTGGACAAGCGCGTGGTGTCCATGACGGCGCTGGTCGAGCCGGAGGAAGCGGGGTACTTGATCGTGCGCGTTGACCCCGAGGCACCGCTTGACCAGGTGCAAGCAGGGCTCACCGCCGTCTGGAATGAACGCTCTGCGGACCGCCCATTCCTCATGGAGTCGCTGGCGCAAGAGGCACGCGCTCCGTTCGTGAGCGAACGCTTCAACGTGCGGCTGCTGACGGGCATCACGGCGCTGCTGCTGTTGATGGTCGGCATCTCCCTCGGAGTGTCGAGCGGATACGCAGGCAACGGCCTCACGGGCTCCCAGCGGCGCCGTCGGTTCCTGCTGCTCGGGCTCGTGTCCCTCGCTGTCGCCATGCCCGTGGGCTACGCGATGGCTCACGCGTGGGCGACCAACGCCTTCGCCTACGTGGCCTTCTCCAACGGCTGGCTCTACCTCGCCTCTGGAGTCCTTCTCAGCGGCATTGCCGTCTGGTTCGCCATGCGCAACCGCTCAAGCGCTCCTGCACCGATCACCGCTACGCCAACCGCCGCGTAGGCCACCTCATAGGCTGACTATGTCACTCCGCTTCTTCGACGTCTCCAACGACCTCTACCGCTACATGCTAGAGGTATCGGTGCGCGAACCCTCCGTGCTGAAACGGCTACGAACGGCCACGTCTGAGAGGGACGGGGCGAAAATGCAGACCCCGCCCGAGGTCGGCCAGTTGCTCGAAGTGCTGGTCCGCCTCGTCGGAGCACGGCGCGTGCTGGAGGTGGGCGTCTTCACGGGCTACAGCAGCCTGTGCATCGCCCGGGCCCTGCCCGACGACGGGCTCTTGATCGCCTGCGACATCGATCCCGAGGCGACATCGCTCGCCGAGCACTATTGGAGAGAAGCTGGGGTCGATGCGCGCATCGATCTCCGGATTGCGCCCGCGCTCCAGACGCTCGATGCCCTGCTTGCTGAGGGGGCGCACGGGTCGTTCGACATGATCTTCCTCGACGCAGACAAGGAGAACTACGTCACCTACTACGACAAGGCCTATACGCTGCTGAGGGTCGGGGGCGTGCTTCTCGTAGACAACGTCCTGTGGGCAGGGCGGGTCGCGGACCTGGACGTGCAAGACTCCGAGACGGTGGGCATTCGCAAGCTGAACCAGCGGTTGGGCAACGATCACCGCGTCCTGCACAGCATGATTCCTATCGCTGACGGGCTGTCGCTCGTGCTCAAACTGGATCCCGAAGAGGCCATGGGGCCTCGTGACCAAGCCACTCCTCACTCCTTAGAGCCGGTATCATGAGCGCGCAAAAGAGGTTTCAGACCGTCGGGGTTGTTGGCGCGGGCGTGATGGGCTGTGGGTTAGCCCAATCGCTCGCAGCCTCGGGGCATGACGTCGTATTGGTGGACCTCACCCCAGAGGTCCTCGAACAGGCTGGGGAAACGATCAGGCAGAACCTGCGGTACGGCCGCCTTCGTGCTCCGGGCAGCGCCAAGGAGCCTACGCAGGCGGTTCTCGGACGGGTGCACTTCACGACGGACTACGAGGAGCTAGGTCGTGCAGAGTTCGTAATCGAAAACGTTACAGAGCGATGGGATATAAAAAAGGAAGTATATGGTCATCTAAATAGGATATGTGGACCAGATGTAATCATAGGGGTTAATACCTCGGCAATTTCTATCACAAAAGTGTCAAGTCTGGTGCAAAAGCCAGAGCGTGTGATTGGAATGCACTTTATGAATCCTGTCCCGGTGAAGCCACTCGTTGAGCTAATTCGGGGGTACTATACTAATGATAGTACTATTGAATCGGCGTCAACTATGTTGGCTCAGATAGGAAAAGAGGGAATTGTAGTAGAAGACATGCCTGGATTTGTGACGAATCGAGTGTTGATGCTAACAGTTAATGAGGCCGTATTTGTTATCCAAGATGGGGTAGCAGAAGCTAAGGAGGTAGATCGCATTTTTAGAGGATGCTTTGGGCATACGATGGGTCCACTTGAAACAGCGGACCTGATCGGGCTCGATACCATCCTTGATAGTCTTGTTGTGCTATACGAGAGCTACAACGACGATAAATACAGACCGGCACCTCTGCTGAAAAAGTTAGTCGCAGCAGGCCTGCTGGGACGTAAGAGTGGGCATGGATTTTATCCCTACTCGGTCGATTCGCCTTCCTCATTCTGAGTCAAACACATCATCAAAAGCAATGCGTGAGCACAGAACAACCATTCGCGAGTTTTTGGGACAATATTTCCACATTGGGGGAATCTCCGATAGTGAAGATATTTTCTCGTTAGGATTTGTCGATTCGATGTTTGCGATGCAACTTGTCTTATTCCTAGAGCGGACCTTTGATGTTCAAGTAGAAGACGATGATCTTGTCATGGACAATTTTAAAAGTGTCGATTCTATGACAGCATTTCTAGCACGCAAAGAGAGCGCTACAGTCTGATGCGCTCTCGTTCCTCGAAGCACCTCTCCCAGTGAACCCCCTACCGCCGATTGCAACCCGCGACCGAGCTGCGCTCTCGAATACGCAGCCTGGGACCTATCGCGCCTTCGCGGCCAGGGAGTTGGCTCCCTACGCCGATGCCTGGCACGCCTCGGAGACGTTCCCGATGGCTACGATCAAGCGAGTCGCAGCAGAGGGATACCTTGGCATGACGCTCCCTCGTCGCTACGGCGGCGGGGAGGCAAGTTGGTCTGCGCTTGCCCAACTAGCTGAAGCATTCGGCTGGGCCTGCTCGGCCGCGCGGAGTCTCCTGACCGTGCACTCCATGGTTGCCCACACCATCGAGCGGTGCGGCAGCGACGAACAGCGAGCCTGCTGGTTGCCCCGCCTCGCTTGCGGGGAGCAGTTGGCAGCGTTCGCGCTCAGCGAGCCGGAGGTGGGCAGCGATGCAAACGCGGTCGCTACGTCTGCCCGGAGCGAAGGCGACGACTACGTGCTGTCCGGTACCAAGAAATGGACGACCTTCGCGGAGACCGCCGACGTGTTCTTGGTGTTTGCCCAAGAGCCGAGTGGGCTGGCGGCGTTCGTGGTCGAGCGCTCGACGCCCGGTCTCGAGGTGGACCCCATCCGTGGCCTGCTGGGCGTGCGGGCAGGGGGGACGTGCACGGTTCGCCTCAACGGCTGTCGCGTGCCGAGAGCCAACAGACTGGGACGTCCTGGCATGGGCGGGCGTTTTGCGCTGGCAACAGCACTGGTGCACGGGAGACTCACCGTGGCAGCTGGCTGCGTGGGCCTCGCCCAGGCCGCGCTGGAGGCCAGCGCGCGCTACACAAGCGAGCGGCACCAGTTCGGGCAGCCGCTCATGTCGTTCCAGCTCGTCCGCCGGCTCATCACCGACATGTCGGTCCAGACGGAGGCGGCCCGCGGACTGACGCAGCGAGCCGCCCGCCTGCTAGAGGCAACGCAGCCAGATGGGCCGACGGCCACGGCGCAGGCCAAGTACTACGCGGCTATTGTGGCCGCGAAGGCGACGGCCGACGCCGTGCAGCTCCACGGAGGAAGCGGGTGTAGCTCAGAGCATTCGGTTCAGCGCTTCTTCTGCGACGCCAAGGTGATGGAACTCATTGAAGGGACCAACGAGATCCACCAGATCACGCTAGCGCAAGATGTCTACAGGAGACACGGCGCGGTCCTGCAAACGAACGGCAACGCAAACGTTTTCGGCAAGACTGATGCATGAAGTAGCATATCCTACGATTGACGTAGCTGATGGGCGAACCATCAAGTGCGTGGTATGGGATCTGGACAACACGCTTTGGGATGGAGTCCTTCTAGAGGAGAGCGTCGAACTCAGGCACGACCTCGTCGACACGATCCGTGAACTGGATCGGCGGGGAATACTGCACTCGATTGCGAGCCGAAACGACGAGGCGACGGCGCTTGAGATGCTGCGCCGCCACGGGCTAGCGGACTTGTTTCTGCTTCCGCAGATCAACTGGGGTCAGAAGTCGGTCTCGGTCAAACGCATTGCAGCGGAGATAAACATTGGGCTCGACGCGGTGGCGTTTGTCGACGACCAGCCCTACGAACGAGACGAGGTGACTTTCGCGCTCCCCCAAGTCCTTTGTCTGGATCCGAGCGTAGCCAAGTCGCTGCCCAGTCATGCGGCCTTCACCCCTCGGTTCATCACAGCCGAGTCCGGCAAGCGCCGGTCGCTCTACCAGGCGGATCTGCGTCGAAAGGAAGCAGAGTCGGTGTATGAGGGGCCTAAAAAGGACTTCCACGCCACGCTCGGGATGAAGCTCACCATCCGCGAGGCCACCCGGGACGACCTCCAGCGCGCGGAGGAACTGACCGTGCGCACCAACCAACTCAACTCAACAGGGCGCACCTACACCTACGAAGAGCTCGATGCGCTTCGCCATGCCCCGGACCACTGGCTCATGGTAGCCAGCCTCTCCGATGTCTACGGCGACTACGGGACCATCGGGCTGGCACTGGTGGAGCAGCAGCCGGAAGAGTGGACCGTCAGACTGCTGCTCATGTCGTGCCGCGTGATGTCGCGCGGCGTGGGGAGTGTGCTGATGACGCACATCCAGCAGCGCGCGCGCGACGCCGGCGTACGGCTCGCGGCGGACTTCGTCCAGACGGACCGCAACCGGGCCATGTATGTCAGCTTCGTCTTCGGTGGCTTCGAGGTCGGCACTCGGGACGGAGCGCATCTCACATTTATACATCCCCTCACAGATATCCAGCCCCTCCCTCCGCACGTCACGGTGCACTACGGTTCAGCACCACCCGCGGGCGCGCTGTCTGCCGCCCAGCCAGGCCCCTCCGGATCCCAGACCTAACCCTACACGTCGATGAAAAGCCCATCGTACACCTCGCCAGACATTGGTACAGCACCGATCAACGGGAACGGGCATGCGCCTGGCACGCTCAGTGCCCCCACGCTTCCCATGGAGCACCTCCCCCACGAATTGGAGGGGGGCACGGACTTCGACGAGGGGAGGCGGGGGCGCAACTATCGCCGCGCCAACGAGCAGATGCCCGCCGTCCGTGTGCATGAGCTCAGTCTCATGCTGGAGAAGGTGGCCGCCCAGCCCGGGCAGCGCATCCTCGACTTTGGGTGCGGGACCGGCGTGCTCTCGCTGCCGGTGGCCGCGCAGGTCGGCGCCACCGGCGAGGTCGTCGCCGTCGAAGGCTCGAAGATGTCCGCAGACGAAATGCCGCGGGGCCTGCGGGACGAACCCAACGTGCGCCTGATCTCGCTCGACGGGGACCGGATCGATTTCCCGAGCGGCAGTGTGGACACCGTGTTCACCCTGGCCTCGCTGCACCATGTTGCCGACAAGGTGGCCCTCTGCCGCGAGTTCTACCGCCTCCTCCGGCCGGGCGGTCGCCTCATCATCGGCGATGTTGCGGATCACACCACCGTGCAGCGGTTCTTCGACGACCACATCCACGCCCACTGCAGCACCGGGCACGACTACAGGTTCCTCGACAGGATGGACCTCGAGACGATCTGCGAGTTCTCGGGCATCGAGTTGCAGGAATGGGGCGTCCACTCGGTGCCCTGGGTGTTCGAGGACGAGGCCGCAGCGGGCCGGTATCTCCGGATGATCTTCGACATGAACTGCTCGGCGGAGGACTGTCTGGACCGAGCCAAGCGCTACCTCGGCTACACCGCAAGCTTGCCGCACTTCCACCTGTTCTGGCGGCTGTTCTACTTCACAGGAATCAAGCCGATGGCCTAGGGCTCATGAACGACGTAGCTCCCATGACTGAAGTGCGCCTTCCGAACGGACTCGACATCGTCTGTCAGAGTCCCACGGAAGCCCTGTTCTTCTACGAGGACTTGTTCGAGAAGCAGGTCTATTTCCGCAACGGCATCACGCTTCCGGAGGACGCCTGCGTCTTCGACGTAGGCTCCAACATCGGGATGTTCATGCTGTCGGTGCACTTTCTGTGCGTGCGCCCCCGGCTCTTCTGCTTCGAGCCGGCACCGCCGCTCTATCGCATACTCGACGAGAACCGGCGCCGTCACGGCGTCGACGCCACCCTGCACAACTTCGGCATCTCCGACGAAGAGACCACGGCCTCGTTCACGTTCTACCCGCAGAGCTCGGGCATGTCGTCGTTCCACGGTGACCTCGACGAGGAGCGGCAGGTGTTGCGCTCGCTGATGGAGAACCAACGCGACCACGGCATGCCGGGCATGGAAGCGGTGATGAAGCACGCCGACGACCTGCTCGAAGCACGCCTCCAGAGCACCGCCCTCACGTGCCAGCTCAGGCGACTGAGCGACGTCATCGCGGAGCACGGCATCAGCACGATCGACTTGCTCAAGATCGACGTCCAGAAGTGCGAGATGGAGGTGCTGCACGGGCTCTCGGAGGAGGACTGGCCGAAGATCAAGCAGATCGTGGTCGAGGTGCACGACACCGAAGGCCGCGTCGAAGCCATGAACGCGCTGCTACACGAACACGGCTACCGCGTGCTGGCCGAGCAAGACACGCTCTACGAAGGGACGGGCATCTACAACCTGTATGCCCACCGGCCCTTGTCCAGCTCCGCGTCGGCGGCCACTGCTGCGGCAGCCCGCCTCGCTCGTCGGAAGGCCCGCAACCGAACACATCAACGACGCCCGCACTCATGAAGACCCCGCATACCGACCTCGAAGACAGTGCTGCCGTCGCCATCGTTGGGATGAGCGCACGCTTTCCGGGCGCAGACACCCTCGACCAATACTGGCAGAACCTAGCCGCCGGCGTCGAGTCCATCCGCCGGTTCGACGAGGCCACCCTCCGGCAGGCGGGTGTCTCGGAAGCGCTTCGCTCGTCCCCCACGTATGTGCCCGCAGCCGGAGCAATCGACCAGATCGACTGCTTCGATGCCGGGTTTTTCGGACTCTCGGCGCGGGACGCCGAGGTCATGGACCCCCAGCAGCGCGTCTTTCTGGAGGAGTGCTGGAAGAGCCTCGAAGACGCCGGCTATAACCCCAAGGACATCGAAGGGCTGGCCGGAGTCTTTGCCGGGGTGGGCTGGAACACGTACCTGCTCTCCTACGCCATGCAGGCGCCCCAGGAGGAGGCAGGCGATGTGCTGCAGTACCGGATCCGGAACGACAAGGACTTCCTCAGCACCCTCGTCTCGTATCACCTGAACCTGCGCGGCCCCAGCATGACCGTCCAGACGGCGTGCTCGACGTCGCTGGTGACCATCCATCTCGCGTGCCAGAGCCTGATCGACTTCAGCTGCGATCTGGCCCTCGCCGGGGGCGTCAACCTGTCCTACCCAGCCGAGCAAGGCTACACCGCGCGCGAAGGCGTGTTTTCGGCGGACGGCCACTGCAGGGCTTTCGACGCGAAGGCGCAGGGCACCGTCTCAGGAAGCGGAGTCGGGGTGCTCGTGTTGAAGCGCCTCGAAGATGCCCTGAGTGACGGCGACACGATTCGAGCCGTGATCCGAGGGAGCGCCATCAACAACGACGGGCGCAGAAAGGCGGGCTACACGGCCCCGAGCGTCGATGGGCAGATCGAGGTGATCGCGCTCGCCCACGCGCTGGCTGGCGTCGACGCGAGCGAGGTCAGCTACGTCGAGGCGCACGGTACCGGCACTCCGCTCGGCGACCCCATCGAGGTCGAAGCGCTGACGCAGGTGTTTCGCCAGAGCACGAACCGCAAACAGTTCTGCGGGCTGGGCTCCGTGAAGACGAACATCGGCCACCTGGATGCAGCAGCGGGTGTGGCTAGTGTGATCAAAACGGTCTTGGCGTTGGAGCACAAACAACTCCCAGCGTCCTTGCACTATGACCGCGCCAACCCGCGCATCGACTTCGCGGGCAGCCCGTTCTTTGTGGTCGACGAGTTTCGTCCTTGGGAGGCAGAGAGCGGTCCTAGAATAGCTGGCGTGAGCGCCTTCGGCGTTGGCGGCACCAACGCGCATGTGGTGTTGCAAGAGGCCGCCCCAGCCACGTCGTCGAGTCCGAGCCGGCCCGTGGAGCTGCTGCTCATGTCGGCCCGCTCAGCCGAGCGGCTCGACGCCGCGACGAAGGACTTGGCCGAAGCGCTCGGCCAGCCTGGCGCGCCCACGCTGGCCGACGCGGCCTACACGACGCACGTCGGACGGCAGCGCATGGACCACCGCCGGGTAGCCCTCATCCCAACGGGGCACGAGGCGGCTGACATACTCCGCAGCCTCGACCCTGAATGGATACTTGAAGGGTACAACGACGCCAGCAAGCGGCCCGTGGATCTGCTCTTTCCAGGGCTCGGCAACCACTACGTGGGCATGGGCCGGGGGCTCTACGACACCGAGCCCGTGTTCAAAGAGACGGTCGACAGATGCGCGCGTCTGCTCGAACCGCACCTAGGCTGCGACCTGCGTCAGCATCTCTACCCGGCGCAGACCGCCGAGCCCGACGAGGAGCCGTCCGGAGGGGACGCGTTCAGGCGCATGCTGCAACGCGACCAGCCGAAAAACGGCACCGATGGACCGACAAGCTCGACGAAATACGCCCAGCCCCTGCAGTTCGTAGTGTCCTACGCCTTGGCCCAGCTCTGGGAGTCATGGGGCATTGTTCCGCGCGCGATGCTCGGACACAGCATCGGGGAGTACGTCGCGGCGACGCTCGCAGGCGTGTTCAAGCTGGAGGACGCGCTTCGGATCGTAGCGCTGCGCGCCCGCCTCATAGAAGCGCTGGAGCCGGGAGCCATGTTGGCCGTCTCCGCGCCGGAGAGCGAGGTGGTAGAGCGCCTAGGGCCGGATCTCTCCGTGTCCGCGGTGAACGCGCCGAGGCTCACGGTCGTCGGGGGAGGCGTCGATACGGTCCAGGCTTTCGCCAAGGCACTTGAAGCGGAGGGGATCGGGAGCCGCCTCCTCCAAACTGGGCATGCCTTTCACACGCACCGGATGCGCCCGATCGTCGCCGAGTTGAAGCAAGCGCTTCACGCCATCCGACTGGCAGCGCCCCAGCGTCCCTACGTGTCGGGCGTGACCGGCACCTGGGTGACCCCAGACCAGGCAATGAGCCCCGCCTTCTGGTGCAGCCACCTGGAGCAACCTGTCCGCTACGCCGACGCAGTAGCAACGCTGTGGAAGGATGGCCGGAGCATGCTGCTGGAAGTGGGACCAGGCAACACGCTCGGAGCCTGGGCACTACAGAACCCAGTCGTGAGCGATGTAGAAACCCCAACCGTCCTAGCGTCCTTGCCCCACGAGTGGGAACGCAAGGCTGACACGACCACCGTTGCATCGGCGCTCGCAAAGTTGTGGCTCGGTGGCGCTGAGATCGACTGGGCCGGGTATCACGAGGGGCACGAGCGCCGACGCGTACCACTCCCCACCTATCCGTTCGAGCGCACGCGCTATGCCCTCCCGATGGCCGCGGAGACGGCCACACAAAGTCGGGAAAGGATGGCGGAGGAGCACGCTCAACGTTCTCTGGACGACTGGTTCTACGTGCCAACATGGCGGCAGACGCCGCTGCTTGCAGCACGCGAGGAAGAGCACGCATCAGACGCGACCTGGCTGCTTGTGGCCCCTCGAAACGGCGAGCAAGCCCTGGCAGACGCCGTACGCGGCAGGCTGGAGGCCATGGGCGCCTCGTGGGCTGAGGTGGCAAGCGGGGACGGCTACGCGGTCGAGGAACGCTCGACGGCGGGAGCCCATGTCTCGTACACAGCACGGTTGACGGAGGCCGGTGACTACGCGTTGATGCTGGATGACCTAGCGGAGCGCGGCATGTCGCCCACCCGTGTCGTTCACCTGCTGAACCTGGGCGGGGCGTCGCAGCCCGAGCACGGCCCGCTCCGATCTGCGCCGACCTCTGATCCGCGTGAGATCGAACAGACCTTGGAAGCGAGTTTCTATAGCCTGCTGGCCCTCTTGCAGGCCTGGAGCGACTACGGCGGGGCGGTGCCTCGTCTGGCAGTCGTCTCGGATCAGGTGCAGTCCGTCACCGGAGCGGAGTCCCTCATGCCAGCGCGGGCGGCGTTGCTCGGGCCATGCCGCGTAGCTCCTCAGGAGATCGAAGGATTCGAGAGCATCAGCCTGGATGTCGATGCCGACGCGCGCGACGTTTCCTCGCTGAGTGCAGCCATCGTACGTGAGTGCGCCGAGGTCCAACTCGGCCATCACACGGTAGCCTACCGCAACGGAAGGCGCTGGGTGCTTGAGTTCTCCGCACAGCCTCTACCCGAACAGAACACCGAGCGCTGGGAGGAGAGCGTCGATGGAGACGGCGCCTACATCATCACCGGAGGGCTCGGAGGGCTGGGCTTGGCCTTCGCCGAACGCCTGGTTCAGGCAGGGGCGAAGCATCTCATTCTGGCGAGCCGCTCGGCCTCCGAAGACGGTCTTCGCGACGCCCATACCAACACGGCGAGACGTATTGCCACGTGGCGCTCCGCAGGGGTGACCGTGGCTGTGCGCTCCGTCGATGTGACAGAGGCACAGGCGCTAGCGGCACTCGTTGACGAACACGAGACCACCCTTCGCGGGGTGATTCACGCGGCAGGCGTGGCACCCATCGGACTCATCCAGGTGAAGACGCGCGAGGCGGCAGCCAGCGTCTTGGCCCCGAAGGTGCTGGGTACCTATGCCCTCGAAGCTGCCTTGGCAGAATGCGACCTCGACTTTGTGGTGCTGTGCTCGTCCCTGCACGCGCTCTTTGGAGGGATTGGGACGGTGGATCATGCCGCCGCGAACGCGGTCCTGGATGCCTGGGCCTATGCGAGCACGCATCGCACGGTCGCGATCAACTGGGGCGGATGGGCAGAAGTGGGGCAGGCGGCTCATGCTGTCGTGTCGCCGCGGGTGCGCGCCCTCCTCGAAGAACCGGCGGGCAACGGCCAGGCGAACGGCATGCATCCGCTCCTGAGCGAAGTGAAGCTGGAAAGCGCAGAAGAACTGATACTGACGGGCACCCTGGACCCATCGACCCAGTGGCCTCTGGACGAGCATCGGGTGGCAGGCAGCGGTATGCTGCCGGGAACCGCGATGGTTGGCCTGATGCACGCCGCGGCAACGACGTGGGCAGAGAGGCCAGCCACCATGCTGCGCGCCGTTCAGTTCCTCCGGCCGCTCATCGTAGAGGACGGGACCAGCACGCCCATTGAGGTGCGGGTTTTGCGGCGAGAGGACGGCACTGCGGAGGTCACGCTCTACGAAGCCGGTGGCGAGCACAGCCCCGTGTCGAAGGCGGTCGTCGTCGAAGGCGCAGGGCAGCCAGACGATCTCGACCTCGACGCAATCAAAGCATCGTATGAACAGGCGGACTACGTCGAAACGGACGACGAGGGGTTGGGCCTGGGGCCCCGGTGGCGCGGCCTCATCCGAGAGCTGTGGCACGGCGAAGGCGCACTGCTCGCTCGCCTCGAACTCGCTGAAGCGTTCGCAGCCGATGTCGACCACTATGACGTGCACCCAGCGCTGCTCGACGTGGCGACGGGCTTGCTGCGCGCAGCGGGGACGGGGACATACCTCCCGCTGGAGTACGAGTCGGTCGAGGTGTTCGCGCCGATGCCGGCGGCCTGTTTCAGCCACGTCCGCGTCCACGACCGCAGCGCGTCCGACGCGGTGCTCTGTGGAGACGTGCTCGTGACGGACGAAACGGGCAGCGTCTGCGCGCGGCTGAATGGGTACACGGTGCGGAAGATCGAGGCCCTGGGTGCGGCCGAGTTCCAGCCGAGCCAACCGGCAGCGTTGCAGGCAACGGAGGGCGACGGCATCCGACCGGAGCTCGGGGCCGAAGCGTTTGCTCGGATCCTGGGAAGCGCCGTCGGGCCCCAGGTCGCCGTCTCGATCGAACCTCTGGAGCGCTTCGAGACGCGCACATCGGCCCTCACGGCAAGCCACCTCGTCGAGCGGCTCTCGGCACCGGCTCACTCGCTCCACCAGCGTCCGAAGCTGGCTACCCGCTACGAGCCACCGCGAAGCGAACTGGAGGAGGCGCTCGCGGAAGCCTGGCAAGAGACCCTGCACGTCGAGCAGATCGGGATCCACGACAGCTTCTTCGAGCTCGGCGGCGACTCGTTGCTCGCGTCCCAGCTGGTGACGCGACTCGGCGTCGCCTACGGCATCGAACTACCGCTGCGGGCGCTCTTTGAGCACGCCAGCATCGCCCAACTCGCGCCCGAAATCGTCGCCCGTCAGCTGAAGCAGATGGGGTACGACGGCCTGGCCGAGGTCGAGGGCGCCGACTTCGCTACGGACGGCGTCCTCCACGACTAATCCAACGTGGCCTGGTGTACCAGGCCAGCCATTCTGCACCGAGCCCGAAGGACTTCCATGGGTGACCTCTCACATCGTCTGAGCGACATCGACCCGAAAGACCTCGCTGCGTTGTCGAGCCGACTGCTCGCGGCTCAGCAGCAAGCGCCCGCACGGAAGCGCAGCGCCTCGACGTCACAGATTCCGCGCAGGTCCGCCACGGGTCCTGTGCCGCTGACGGCCGGGCAGCAGCGCATCTGGTTTCGGGAACTGCTGAGTCCAGACAATGCGGGCAACAACGTGCTGACGCCCCTCCGCATCGAAGGGCCGCTGGACCCGGACGTGCTGGAGCGTTGCGTGCGAGCCATCCAGGAGCGCCACAACATCCTCAGGGCTACGGTCATCTCCAACGGGGACGTCCCGCACCTCGCCATTCACGCGACGTGCCCGATGGCGTTCACCCGCGTCGACCTCACGAGCGACAGTGAGGACATAGACGCGGCGGACGTAAACGCAACGGTGCAGGAGCACATTCGAGTAGAGCTCGAACGGCCCTTCGAGCTTACCTCGGAGCCTCCGATGCGGGCGACGCTCCTTCGCGTAGGAGCCACCTCCTGGGTGTTCCTCCCGGTCTTCCATCACCTGGCCTTCGACCATGCCTCGCAGCAGCTCTTCTTGAGCGAGCTGGGCACCGTCTACGACTCGCTCTGCCGAGGGGCTGGGGTGGGGCTCCCTCCGCTTCGAATCCAGTTCGATGACTACGCGGCCTGGGAACACGGGCGACTCACCACCGACGTGGTAGAAGAGCAGACGGCGTTCTGGGAGGACACGCTGGACGGGGTCGAGCTCACCCTGGCGCTGCCCACCGACTTGCCTCGGCCCCGCGTGCCGATGGCGGTGGGCCGCGAACTCGTGCATCCCATCCCCGACGGCGTCGCGGCCGCGGCTCAGACGCTCGCCCAGGAAATGCAGGTCTCGCTGGTAGCCGTGCTTCTCGGGGTGTTCGAGCTTGTCGCGGCCCGCATGGCAGGCAAAGAGCGCTTCGTCCTCGGCTATCCGATGGCCAACCGGAGCCGACCCGGCACCGAGACCCTGATTGGCATGCTCGCCAGCGACCTGCTGATACGCGCGGACGTGGCAGGGGAGGAGCCTGGCTCTGCGCACGTCCGGCACGTGCACGAGGCAATGCTGGCCGTGCACGAGCACGCCGACGTGCCGCTCCACGAGCTGTTCCATCTGAAGAGAACCGGCGTGCCAGCCGGCTTAGGGCGCGTCATCCCGGTCGCGTTCAGCCACATGAGCGCGTCGCGCGAGAAGCTCACGCTTCCCGACCTGAGCGTCGAGGTGATGGAGCGCAACGCCGACAACACGACCCCGCTCGACCTCTACTTCTACGTAGTCGAGACGGCGTCGGGCCTGGAGCTGACGCTCACCTACGATCTCGACCTCTACAGGCCCTCGACCATGACCCTGCTGGCCGAGGCCTACGTGTCCTTGCTCACCCAGCTGGTCGAGGCTCCGGAGCGTTCGCTCGGTTCGTTGGAGACCCCGCCGGCGTTCGTGGCGTGGTGCGCCACCGCGGAGCGCCCGCTTCCGCCGTCCGAGACGAAGGGGGCGACCAAGGCCTCGTTTGCGGCGCCCGAGACGCCCATCCAGGGACAACTCGCCGAGATCTGGGAAGAGCTGCTGGACCTGGACCAGGTGGGGGTCGACGACGACTTCTTCCTGCTCGGGGGGCACAGCCTGGTGGGAACGGTGCTCGTCTCACGCATCCGCACCGTCTTCGGTGTGGACGTGCCGCTCGCGACCGTGTTCGACCAGCCGACCGTGCGGGGCCTCGCAGCGGCCGTCGAGGACCTCCTTCTCGGCTCTCTGTCTGACGCCGAGCTAGCCGACGCGCTGAGCGAACTGGACGGATTGACGGACGAAGAAGTCGCGGCCCTGTTGGAAGAAGAAAAAGGAGCACTCCGAGGTGGGCCAACCCTCGTCTAGCCTGCGAAGCGCGCTCCAGCCATGCTACCACCCAATCGCCCACCTGCTTTGACCGCTGAGCAGGATGACATCCTGCCAGGATGATACAGAACCAGGTCAAGATTGACGAACTGACGGACCGGCAGCGCGCTTTGCTCGTGCTTCGGGCGCGGCAGCGGCAGGCCGCTCAGGGACGCGAGGCCAACGCGGGCATCGTCCGGCAGCAGAGAGTGGAAGGGGAGGGGTTTCCGCTGTCCTTCGCCCAGCAGCGCCTCTGGTTTCTCTACCGGCTGGATCCGGCGAACCCAGCCTACAACCTGCCGCTGAATGTCCGGTTGGTCGGGGACCTCGACGTGGCCGCACTTGAGGGCAGTCTGCAGGCCGTCGTGGCGAGGCATGAGACGCTCCGAACCACGTTCTCGGAAGACGACGAAGGACGGGCTCAGCAGGTCGTGGCCCCCGACGCCTCCGTGCCGCTCGCGCACATCGACATCCAGGGGCTACCGGGATCGCAGCGCGCAGAGGAGGCGAAGCGCTGGGAGCAGGCCGAGGCGCACCGTTGCTTCCGCTTGGAGACCGACGTACCCCTGCGCGCGTGCCTGCTGCAGGAGGGGCCGCAGGCGTGGCAGCTTCTCGTGACGATGCACCACATCGCCTCGGACGGGTGGTCGATGGAGTTGCTGCTCCGCGAAGTGATCGGCGGGTATCGCAAGCACGTGGGACTGCCGCACCAGCGGCTGCCGGAGCTGGACGTGCAGTATGCCGACTATGCCGTCTGGCAACGGCAGGACCGGCTCGGCGAGACCGCACGCCAGGAGCAGTACTGGCAAACACAGTTGGAAGGCGCCGCACCGCTGCTGGCTATGCCCACGGACCGGCCGCGTCCGCCCGTGCAGCAGTTCGAAGGCGGGTGGGTGCCGGTGAAGATTCCTGCCTCGCTCTCGGCGTCGCTTGCGGCCCTCGTGTCCCATTCGGGCGCCACGCCCTTTGTGGGGTTCCTGGCTGCGTTCGTGGCGATGCTGAGTCGCTGGTCCGAGCAGGACGACATCACCGTAGGCACGCCCGTCTCGGGACGCACCCGAAGCGAGATCGAGGGCCTGATCGGCTTCTTCGTGAACACCCTCGTGCTCCGGTGCCGAACCGACGCCACCGCGACGTTCCGCGACCTCGTGCAGGTCGTCCGCACGACGATGCTCGAAGCCGATGCCCATCAGGACGTGCCCTTCGACCGGCTCGTCGACCTCCTTGGCGTGGAGCGCGACTTGAGCCGCCACCCGCTCTTTCAGGTGGTCTTTTCGTACGGCCAGCACGGGTCTACACCGGGCGGGACCTACGACGAGGTCGCCCCGTCCCTGCGCCTGGCGAGCGAGCAGCAGAGTGTCAACACCGGCACGGCGAAGTTCGACCTCACGCTGGCGCTCTACCACCGCGATGGGCAGGTCCAGGGCGTGTTTGAATACAGCCGGGCGCTCTTCGACGAGGCGACAATCCAGTCCATGGCGGACTCGTTCCTTACGCTGCTGGGGGCGTGCGTGGCCGATCCAGACTGCGTCGTGGCCGAGATCCCGGCCGCCAAGCTGCCGCCGTCGGGATGGAGCATCGAAGGGGCACAGCCTGTCGTCGAGCCCACGTCTCCGGCTACGCTTCCAGCCCTCTTCGAGCAGCAGGTCGCGCAGAAACCGGATGCCATCGCGCTGACGGTCGGGACGGAGCATGTGAGCTACGCGGCCCTGGAGACGGTGTCCAACACCCTTGCGCGCCGGCTGCAAGAGGCCGGCGTCGGTCCTGACGACGCGGTCGGACTGAGGCTGACGCGGACGCCAGCCATGGTGATGGGCATCCTCGCTGCCGTGAAGGCCGGCGGCGCCTACGTGCCCATCGACCCCGAATACCCGGTGGCGCGGCAGCGCCTCATGGAAGAGGACGCGCGTCTGAAGCTGCTCGTGACCGAGGAGGCCTGCGCCGCGCGGTCGTCGGAATCGCCCGTCGAGCGCCTCTGGATCGAGCCGAGCGAGGTGAAGGATATCCTACGGGCAGGAGAAGACCCAGGCCCGCCGCGCCGCGCGCTCTCGGATGACCACCTCGCCTACATCGTCTACACGTCGGGGTCGACCGGGAAGCCCCGCGGGGTAATGGTCACACACGCCGGGATCGTCAACCAACTGAGGTGGAGGCAGCGCGTCTTTGATCTAGGGCCTGGCGATGCCGTGCTGCACAACTTCTCGTTCAGCTTTGACCCGTCGGTGTGGATGTTCTTCTGGCCGCTCGCGAGCGGAGGGCGCATCTGCCTCTCGCCGCCGGGCGAAGCCAGAGACCTCGAAGCCCTCGTCGACATGGCGGCCCGGGACCGGTGCGCGGTGCTGGGGACCGGCCCCTCGGTGCTCGACATGCTCCTCGACGTCCCCGAATTGGCGCAGTGCACGGCGCTCCGTCACATCTTCTGCGGGGGGGAGCTGTTCCTCCAAGAGTTGAAGGAGCGCTACTTCTCCGCGCTCCCCGCTTCGTTGGAGTCGCTGCCCGTGCACAACGTCTACGGGCCGACGGAGACCGTCATCGATGCGACGTGGCACACGTGCCATCCCGACGACGAGCGCACGAGCATACCGATCGGCCGCGCCGTGGACTGGAAAGGACTGCTGGTGCTCGATCGGTTCGGCAACCCCGCGCCCGTGGGCATGCCCGGCGAACTCTACATCGGTGGCGCTGGGCTGGCACGCGGGTATCGGTCGAAGCCGCGGCTGACGGCGGAGCGTTTTGTGCCGAGTTCGTGGCCCGGGGCGACGGGCGAGCGGCTGTATCGCACAGGCGATGTCGTGCGCCATCTCCCCAGCCAAGAGGTCGAGTTCGTCGGCCGAGTGGACGCGCAGGTCAAGGTGCGAGGCTACCGCGTGGAGCCTGGTGAAATTGAGGAGGCGCTGCTCAACCACGACGCGGTCCGCGAGGTCGCCGTGGTGCCGGTCGGCGGGCCCAGCCGTCAGCAACTCGCCGCCTATGTCCTGCCCAAGGATCCAGACGCGCCGCCGGATGCCGCTGTGCTTCGAACCGCGCTGCGAGCTGCGCTGCCGGAATACATGGTGCCCCAGTTCTTCGTCATCCGAACGACGTTCCCGAGGACGCCGAGCGACAAGCTGGACCGCAAGGCGCTCCCTCCGCCAGATCCGAACGACGCGCTGCCGGACGAGATGGTGGTGCCACGCAACGACGTGGAGTATCGACTCTGCGCGGTGTGGTCGTCGGTGCTTGGCCTAGAAGAAATCGGGGTCAACGCCAACTTCTTCGACCTCGGTGGCGACTCGATCCTGTGCATCCAACTCGTGGCTCACGCGCGGAAGGCCGGAATAAGGTTCACTCCGCTGCAGCTCTTCCAGCATCAGACCGTGGGAGAACTGGCCGAGGTGGTCGAGGCCGGTGCTGTGGAGATCGCAAGCACGGGCCCCGTGACTGGCACGGCCCCGCTCACACCGTTCCAGGCCCGGTACTTCGAGCGGTCGTGGGCCGCGCCCGCAGGCTGGGTGCTCTCGGCCCTCTGCGAGACACCGACGACGCTTACGGCGGGCGATCTGTCGAGCGTGATGAGCGACCTCACGAGTGCGCACGACGGCCTACGCGCCCGCTTCCCAGTGGTGAATGGGACCCGGCGTCAAGAAATTGGCGCCGCGCTCGACGAGCCGCTGACCGTCGTCGACCTGAGCGCACTGCCGCCTCCGGCCAGGGCGCGCGCGCTCGCCGCAGCGCTGCAGCGAGGCACAGGCAGCCTGGACATCGGGCAGGGACCGCTCTTCCGGAGCATCTACTTCCAGCAGGGCGATGAGCGCGGGCGTCTCATGCTCATCATGCACCGCCTGGTGACGGACGGCTTCTCGTGGCAGGTCTTGCAGGAGGACATGAAAGTCCTCTACAGCGCTGTGCGGTCGGGCACGCAAGCGCCTCCGGCCATGAAGACGACCTCGGTGCTGGACTGGGGGACTCGTCTCCAGGCCCTGGAGCCCTCCAAGGAGGCCGCGGCCTACTGGCTGGATCGGCTCGGCGAGGTCACCGATGTATTGCCAGCCCGGCTGATGGCGACCGAGCCAGACTCCGCTGCGCGCACCCACGCGTCGACTGCGACGGCTACCCGCTGGCTGGACCCGACGACGACGCGTCAGCTCTTCGATCTCGTGTCGAGGAGCTATCGGCTGCGGGGGCAGGAGGTCCTGGTGGCCGGCATCGCGCTGGCGCTTCGCCGGTGGGGCGGGCTCAAGCGCTGGTGGGTGGACGTGGAGACCAACGGCCGCACCCACGCCTTCGACGGCGTGGACTTGTCGAGGACCGTCGGCGCCTTCGCGGACCAGTACCCGCTGTGGGTCAGCCTCCCGGACGAAGGCACGCCCGAAGAGGCGCTTACGCTGTTCAGCCAGGAGGCAGCACCGCAGCCCGAAGAGGTGATGGCCTACAGCGTTGCGCGGTACGTCCATCCTGCCTCCACGACTGGGCAGGCGCTACGCGCGCTGCCGCAGCCGGAGATCGCGTTCAGCTATCTCGGCGAGGTGCCGCTGCCGCCTGACGGCGAGGAAGACTTCCCGCCTGCGCCCGAGACGCTCCCTCCCGAGCACGACGCCGACAATGAGCGGACGCACGTGCTCGAACTGATGGGGCACCAGCTCGACGGCGAGCTCTGCCTGCGCATCTCCTACAGTCGCGCGCGCTTCTCAGAAGACGCCATCGCAGGCTTGCAAGACGCGCTCGACACAGCCCTCCGGGATCTCGTCCGCCACTGCGAGTCGGCGGAAGCCGGGCTGCCCTTCACCTACGAGGACCTCACCCTCGTGGACCTCGACGAGGGGGATTTCGACAAGATCAGCGCCCTGCTTGTCTAGACGAACTCTCCAGACGCCCTCATCCATCCTGCTGAAGAAAACACCGGTCCGCTGTGAAAAACGTAGAAGAAGTCTACCCACTATCGCCCATGCAGGAGGGGATGCTCTACCACTCCCTCCGGGCTCCTCAGGAAGGGCTGTATGTGGACCAGTATGCCGTTCGCTTACGCGGCGCGCTGGATGCCGCTGCCTTCGCGGAGGCCTGGCGCCGCACGGTCGAACGGCATTCGACCTTTCGGACCGCCTTTGTGTGGGAGGGCCTCTCGAAACCCGTGCAGGTGGTTCGGCGCCAAGTTGACCTCCCCTGGGATGAACTCGACTGGAGAGACGAAGCCGCGCCCACCGAGCGGTTGAACGCGCTGGCCCGGACCCAGCGCAGCGCAGGCCTCGAACTCGCGCGGGCCCCGGTGATGCAGTTCACCCTGGCCCACATCGGCGAGGACGACGCGCTGTTCTTGTGGTCCTACCACCACCTGTTGCTCGATGGGTGGAGCGTGGGGACGCTCCAGGAGGTGTTTGCGCAATACCAGGCCCTCCGCGACGGGCGAACGCTTGCGCTGCCGCCAGCACCGCGCTACAGCGCGTACATCGCCTGGCTGAAGGAGCAAGATCATGAGAAGGCCGAGGGCTATTGGCGGGGTGCGTTGGAAGGCTGGCAGCACCCGACGCCGCTGCCTCGGTCCAGGGCGGTGCCTCGCCGCGGTGGACCTGCGACGCATGTGCTGCCCCTCGTGCTTCCCGCGGACCAGACCGCTGCCGTGCAGGAGGCAGCACGGACAAGCCGCCTCACCGTCAATACGCTGTTGCAGGGGGCCCTCGCGCTCACGCTCGGGCACTACGCCGGCGTGGACGAGGTCACGTACGGCAGCGTCACGTCGGGTCGGCCGCCGACGCTGGAAGGGGCCGACCGCACGCTCGGCTTGTTCATCAACACCCTGCCTACCCGGATCCAGCTGCAGCGCGACCGCAGTCTCGCAGAATGGCTCCAGGCGATCCAATCGGACCAAGTCGAGGCGCGCCAGTACGCGTATGTCCCGTTGTACAAGATGCAGCGGTGGGCCCAGTGCCCCCCCGACCGTCAGCTGTTCGACGTGCTGCTGGACGTGCTGAACTTTGCGGGCGAGTCGTCGGCGCCGGCCGACGGGATCGGGCTGGAGATGGAGACGGTGCACCTCAACGAGGCAGCCAGGCTCCCGCTGACGTTGACGTCGATGCCGGGCGAAGAGCTGCGCATCGATCTGAAAGGACGCAGCGACCGGCTGGATGAAGCCGCGCTGCGCCGCGTGTCCGATACGCTGGGTGCTACGCTGCGCGCGTTTGGCAACGGGCTGAACGTCGCGTTGGGGAGCATAAAGATGGAGCCAGCTCCATCGAGCGCCAGCGTGTCGGTGAACGAGAGCCAGCCGGCGGCGCTCCGCGACCTTGAGCGCGCCCACGGACGCATTGCGAGGCACGCGCGACAGACGCCCGACGCGACCGCTCTCGTGTCTGGAACGAGCACGCTGACCTACGGCGCGCTCGAAGAGCGGGCAACGCAGCTCGCGGGCCGGCTCCGTGCGACGGGCGTCGGTCCAGAGGATCGCGTCGTGGTGCACGCCGACGAGGGCGTGGAAGCTTGTGTGGCCATCTATGCAGCCCTCAAAGCCGAAGCGGCTGTCGTCCCCGTTGGGCTGGACGTCCCGACCGCAAGGCTGGCCGCAATCGTCGAGGACGCGGGTGCGGTTGCCATGCTCGTAGCCCCTTCAGCGATGGGGTCGGTCGCTACAGTCGAGCAGGCCGTGTCCATCCCAGTGGTGTCGACGGCCGCACACTCCGTGTCGGAAGCAACGGTGTCGGAAGCAGGGGTGTCGGAAGCAGGAGCGCCTGAGCCGGATGAGCAGAACGGGCCGACCGCAAGCGGAGCCACGTTGGCGTACGTCGCCTATGTCTCGCGTCCCCGTGGCGGGCCTGCGGGCGTGATGGTCTCGCACCGGAGCCTCTGCTCCAGCCTCGATGCGATGACGGAAAGCGCACCGCTGACGTTGCGAGACCGCGTGCTCCAAGCGGCCCCGTTAACCTCCGATGCGGTTCTGCTTGAGGTGCTCTGGGCCCTCACGTCAGGCGCTCAGGTCGTGACGTCCGGGCAGCAAGCGCCAGCCGTGGCCGAGGCCATTCTGCGGCAGCGGGTGACCGTCGCCAGGCTCGCTCCGTCCGTTCTTGAGAAGGTTCTCCGCATCCAAGAGGCGGCGTCCGCGACTGGAGGACAGCACGCGCTGACAGCCGTGTGCTCTGCCGAAGAGGAGCTAACCACCGTGCAGGCGCGCGCGCTCGCGAAGGCCATGCCTGGGGTCCACCTCCACAACCACTACGGCACCGCTGAGACGGCGATGTGCGCGACGGCTACCGAACTCCATCCCGAGCAGGACGTGGTTTCCTTGGGGCAGCCGCTAGCTGGAACGCTCGTCCACGTCCTTGACCGGCGCGGCGCGCCCATTGCCGTGTGTGTCCCGGGAGAGCTACACGTGGGCGGCGGGGGCGTCGCGCGTGGCTACCTCGGGCGGCCTGCCGAGACGGCCGCCTCGTTCCTCCCGGACCCGTCAAGTCGGGGCGGGCGGCTGTTCAGAACGGGCGACCATGTTTGCCGGATGGAAGACGGGTCCTTGCAGTTCTTAGGACGCCGCGACCGGCGTGTGAAGCTGGGTGCCGTGCGTGTGGAGCTGGACGAGGTCGAAGCCGTGATGCGTGCCGTCGATGGGGTCGGCGAGGCGGTGGCCTTCGTCGAGGGCGGGAGCGAGCGACACCTAGCGGTGGTGGCCGAGATAGACGGCTCCGAACCTAAATCGCAGGACCTAGCCGAGGCGGCTGCCCGGTGGCTGCCCGCACCGATGCGTCCGCGGTCGTACGACCGCGTCGACCAGCTTCCCAGGGACGTACACGGACGAGTGGACCATGCGAGGGCGGAGCGTGAACGCAGGACTCGTCCCAAGGCGGAGACGAACGCCGCCCCGAATCAGGCGCCCCAGACGCGCATCGAGCAAACCGTGGCAGGCATCTGGCGGTCCGTTCTCCAACTCGACGAGATCGGACTGCACGACAACTTTTTCGATCTGGGAGGCCACTCGCTCACGGCCGTGGCCGTCTTCGGCAAGCTCAAAGAGGAGCTCGGCGTCGAGCTGCAACTCGTCCACCTGTTCGAGCACCCAACCGTGTCTGCGCTGGCGAAGCACCTCGCCGCTGCTGCGGGGCCACCGGCAGCAGGACCGTCCGCTGCGGGACCATCGACGGCAGGACCGTCCGCCGCGGGACCATCCGCTACGCCTAATCCTGCGACAGGGGCTGCCAGCGCGAGCCGCCGCCAGGGCCGTCGCCGACTTCTTGACCAACGCGCGCGTCGCGGAGAGGCCTAGGGCGACGAGGTCGAACACCCGTGCATCCATCCATTCGAACAGAAGGCTTTCATGGAACCGACAGGACTTGAGGTTGCGATCGTGGGCATGCAGGTTCGGATGCCGCACGCGCCGAACCTAGACGCCTTCTGGCAACTCCTCGTCGAGGGGGACGAGGCGTTTACCACGTTCACGGAGGCCGAGATGGCCGCCGACGGCCTGGACGAGGTGCTCTTCACCAATCCGGCGTACGTGCCCGTGCGCGGCGCGCTCGAACCGGACGACTATGAGCGGTTCGACGCGGGGTTCTTCGGGATGAGCCGCCGCGAGGCCGAGCTCATCGACCCGCAGCAGCGGATCATGCTCGAATGTGCGTGGCACGCGCTGGAGGCAGCGTCGTGCGACCCCACGCGCTACGCGGGCAGCATTGGGGTCTACGCCAGCGCAAACCGCAGCAGCTACGTCTGGAGCCAAATCGCGTCGCGGCCAGACATCGTCGCTCAGGTCGGCCAGTTCCAGATCGGGCTCTGCAATCAGTCGGACTACCTGCCCACGCGGATCTCGTACAAGCTCAACCTCAAGGGGCCGAGCATCAACGTGCAGACGGCCTGTTCGAGTTCGTTGGTGGCGGTGCACATGGCATGCCAGGGTCTCCTTGCTGGCGAGTGCGACGTGGCCCTCGCCGGAGGTGTGGGCGTGGCCTTTCCCCATCATGCCGGCCACCTCTACGAAGCGGGCAGCATCCTGTCGCCCGACGGACACTGCCGCGTGTTCGACCAGCAGGCAGCCGGAACGATGGGGGGGTGTGGCGCAGGCATCGTCGCCCTGAAGCGTCTTGACGACGCGCAACGCGACGGCAACGTGATCCACGCCGTCATCAAGGGCTCCGCGGTCAACAACGATGGGGCCCTCAAGGCTGGCTTCACTACGCCCAGCATCGACGGGCAGGTGAAGGTGATCCAGACGGCCCAGCAGGTCGCAGAAGTTGCGCCTGGGACGGTGTCGCTGCTCGAAGCGCACGGGACCGGCACCGTCATCGGAGACCCCATTGAGGTGGCCGCCCTGACGCGGGCCTTCCGGGAGGGCACCGACGCCCGGGAATACTGCGCCCTCGGGGCGGTGAAGGCTAACATCGGCCACCTCGGCTCGGCTGCCGGCATCGCGGGACTGATCAAGACCGTGCTCGCCCTCGAACACGCAACCATTCCGCCGCACCCGACCTTCTCGGCCCCCAATCCTGCGCTGAACCTTGCTGAGAGTCCCTTCTACGTCCCCGTCGAGGCGAGGCCCTGGGACCCTGAGGGCGGGCTCCGTCGCGCGGGCGTGAGTTCGTTCGGCCTGGGTGGCACGAATGCGCACGTCGTGCTGGAGCAGGCCCCGGCCCGCGCAGCAGTCACCCCAGCCTCGCGTCCTGACGTGGTGCTCCGCCTGTCCGCAACCACGGGCGCGGCCCTGAACGCCCAGGCCGAACAGCTTGCTGCCGCCTGCGACACGGACACGCTCGCGCTGCCCGACATCGCCTACACCCTCGCGACGGGGCGGCAGTCGTTCGCCCACCGAGGCGTTGTGACTGTGCCTGCCGCGTCGACGGGCCACGACGTGGCTACGGCGCTCAGGACGGGACTGAGAACAGCGGTCTATGACGGCGCGGCAGCCCACGTGACGTTCCTGTGCCCTGGGCAGGGGTCGCAATACGCGGGCATGTCGAGCGCGGCCTACGAGGCTGAGCCCATCTACCGTCACCATCTGGACGAGGCTGCAGCGGTGCTACAGGCCTTGATGGGCGAGGACCTCCGCAAACTCCTGCTGCGTCCATCGCTCCGTGACCACGATGCCCGGGCCGACACGGGCCGTCGTCTCCACCAGACGGCCTACTTGCAGCCGATCCTGTTTGCCACGCAATACGCGATGGGGCAGTGGTGGAAGGCCCACGGGGTACACCCGCACGCGTTCATCGGGCACAGCGTCGGCGAGTTTGCCGCGGCGTGTCTCAGCGGCGTCTTTTCACTGGAGTCGGCGCTCAAACTCGTGGCGCTGCGTGGGCAGCTCATGCAGGCGCTGCCCTCCGGGGCGATGATCTCTGTGCTTCTGGAGGAGGCCGACGTACTGCCGATGCTCCCGCGCAGCGTTTCGGTGGCGGCTATCAACGGGCCCGGCCGCTGCGTCATCAGCGGCGAGCATGAGAGCATGGATGCCTTGGCACGGCAGTTCGACCAGGACGGCATCGACTACCGGCGTCTGAACACATCGCATGCGTTCCACTCTCCCATGATGGACCCCATGTTGGACGAGTTCGAACGCGCGGTGGCGAGCGTGGAGATGCGGCCGCCTGAGGTTCCGTTCGTGTCCTGCGTAACGGGTACCTGGATCACCGCCAGCGAGGCGACCTCGCCAGCCTATTGGGCGCGGCATGCGCGGGCTCCGGTCCGGTTCATGGACGGCGTGTCGACGCTCCTCGCGCACACACCGACCACCCTGGTCGAGATCGGGCCGGGGCGGACGCTGACCTCGCTTGCAGCCAAGCACCCGAACGGGGACGCCGTGCGGGCAGCCGTGAACTCGGCCTACAAGGACGCCGACTCGGCCGACGCCTCGTCAGCGCTGCTGGAGGCGGCGGGCGGGCTCTGGCAGGTCGGTGTGGATCTGTCGTGGGAGACGTACTACGCCGAGGAATCAAGGCGGTACGAGCCCGTACCGCAGTATCCCTTCCAGCGGAAGCGCTATTGGATCGAGCGCGACGCCGACAAAGCGGCAGCGGCGGCTGAAGAGCAGGCTGAGCACGAGGACACGACGGATGCCGACGCCCCGGTCACGGAGGTGCAGCGCGGTGTGGCGGAGATTTGGACCCAACTGCTCGGCGCCCGCCGGATCAGGCTGCACGACAGATTCCTGGAACTGGGCGGGGACTCACTCGTCGCGACGCGGGTGCTCGCCCGGCTCACCGAGCGGTTTGGGGTGCGTGTGCCGATGGCGGCGCTCATCGGCGAGGCGACGGTGGCCTCAATCGCGTCGGAGTTGGAGGCGCTGATGGCAGAGGAGGCGCCCGCCGTGACGGCCGTGGTCGAGCGCATGCCTGAGAGGCAGGTCGGGCCCCTTTCCTTCGCGCAGCAGCGCCTGTGGGCCATCGACCAGTTCAACCCGGGCGATCCAGCCTACATCATGCAAGTGGTGGTCGCGCTCGTGGGCCCGCTGGAGCGCACGGCGCTGGCGGCGGCGCTGTCCGAGGTGACGCGGAGGCATGCCACCCTGCGGACCACCTTCCACACCTCCCAGGATGGCGAACCCGAGCAGCGTATTGCAGCGCCGACACCGTTTGCGCTCCCGCTCGTCGACCTCACCGGGGTGCCAGGCCACGTTCGCGAACGCGTAGTCCAGCGACTCGCGTCGGAGGATGCTCGGCGCCCCTTCGCGTTGTCTCGCGGGCCGCTGATCCGCGCGCAGCTCTGCAAAACCGAGATCGATTCGCCGTCGGGGACGGAGCGCCACGTGCTCTCGCTGTGCATGCACCACATCATCTCGGACGGGTGGTCGATACGCATCATGATGGCCGAGATGCAGTCGCTCTACGACGCCTTCCTGCGTGGGGCCCCGTCTCCGTTGCCTCCGCTGTCGGTTCAATACGTGGATACGGCGGCGTCACAGCGGCAGCGGTTCCGCCAAGGCGAACTTGACGACCTCGTCGGCGAGTGGCAGGCCGAGCTAGCTGGAGCCTCGTTCACCGAGACAATCCCCGTCGACCACGAGCGTCGCCAGGATTCCTCCGGGTCGGGTGCGTCCGTTTCCATCGACGTGCCCCCCGAGTTGGTCTCCAGGCTTCGGGCGCGCGCCCAGGAGGTAGGAGGGACGCTGTTCATGGTGCTCGCGACCGCGGTGCATGTGCTGGTCCACAGCTACACGCGCAGCACGGACATCGTGATTGGGACGGACAGCGCCGGACGCAACAGCGTCGAGGAAGAGGAGCTGATTGGCTTCTTCATCAACCAACTGGCGCTCCGACTCAGCCTGGACGGTAATCCGACGCTGCGCGCACTCCTGGACCGAGCTCGCGTGGGGGCGCTGAGTGCCTTTGCGAAGCGTGAGGCTCCGTTCGACCGCGTGGTGGCGGCCGTCGCCCCCCAGCGTGATCCACGGTTTGCTCCGCTGTTTCAAGTCAAGCTCACGCTGCAGAACACCCCCGTGGTCGCTCCGGCCACCACCCAGGACACCGCGTCGCCGGGCCTCGTCATCGAGTCGATCCCGGTCGAGAAGCAGGCCAGCCGCCACGACCTGTTTTTCAACGTGCACGAGTCGGCAGCAGGGCTCGTGGGCGACCTGGAGTACGCAGCGGGTCTGTATCGCAAGCAGACGATTCTGGACCTGGTTCAGGATTGGAAGACCGTGATGGAGGCGCTGGCTGCCGACGTCGAGGCGCCGCTGGATTCCGTGGTGGCGACGGTCCGAGAGGCGGCGGCGCGGCGAAGCCAGGCTCGCGCGCGGAAGCAGGCAACGGTGGATTCCAGCTTGTTGTCCAGGGCGCGCCGCCGGAGTGTCTCCACCACAGGGGCCGTCTGATAGGCCGACAACCATCCAACATGTAGGTGCACCATGACCGCCACCCATCCGGCCTTCGAGACCTCTCCGCTACAGCGGCAGGTGTGGGCCCGTGCTCCGCGGGGGGCGGTCGTCACGGAAGCGGTGGTGCGAGGCTGCTCCGATCCGGAGCGCGTCCTCGATGCCCTGCGCCTCCTGTGCGGCGAGCATGAGATCCTGCGAACGGTTGTCAGCCAGGGCCCTGGGGGTGAGGTCGTCCAGGTCGTGTACCTGGCCGACGAGAGCGCACGCGGCGAAATCGCAGTGGACTACCAGGACGTGCGGGACGCGGCCCCCGAGGCGCAAGCAGCGAGCTTCCGGGCGACTCGCCAGGCGCTAGCCCAGTCTCCGGCTGAGCCCGGTCCGACCCTGCGCGGCGTGCTGTTCCACATCGACGAGGACGAGCTTCGGTTGATGCTTGCCCTCCCGGCTACCTGTGCCGACGTGCCTACGGTGCATCTCGTGCTCCGTGGTGTTGCCGAACACTGTGGGGAGGGCTACACGTCCTCGACGCCGCTCCAATACGCAGATGTCGCCGCGTGGCAGAACGACGGGCTTGCGAACGCCCGCGAAGAGCGTCCCCCAACTCAAGACCCTGCCCCGCATCCATTGGCGGCGTCCGGGAACGGTCAGCCACGGTGGTGCTGGACCAAGCTACCCGGGCTCGACGCGTCCGCCGTGCAGGCGGTGGCAGATCGAGAGGGTGTATCGCCACACCTGGTCATGCTGGCGGCGTACCAGGTCGTGCTGGAGCGCCGTGGTATCGCGCCCTCGGCCATCGGGTATCACCTGGACGGTCGGGATGTGGAGGGGCTCGCGGAATCCGCGGGGCGCCTCGCGCACTGGGTGTCGATCGCACCGGCCTCGAACGCCGAGCACTCATTTGGTGAGGTACTGCGCAGCACGAGAAGCCACGTGGATGCGCACCGGGAGCGTCCCTGGACGGACCGGCTCATCCAGCAGGAGCAGAGAGCGGCGGAGTCGTATGCCTTCGCCACGACGCAGGCCCTGTGGAGCAGTGGAGAGGCCCGCGTCGAACTGGTCGGCGTGCATGACTCCAGCGGCGGTGCTAGGTTCACGCTCTACGTGACGGAGGCCGAGGGGACGCTCGGGGCACTCGTTGCCTACGACGCAGCGCAGATCGGCGATCAGGACGCGTCGGACCTCGCCCACAGCATTGTCGCGTGTCTGGACGAGGCCGTGCAGAACCCGACGACGCCCGTTACACACTGGACGGTGCTGGGCGCGCCCGAGCGCGCGCGCGTCACCTCGAAATGGAACGCAACCGAGCACGCGTTCCCAGATAGCCGGCTGCTGCCGGAGCGCATCTGGAGCCGCGCGCAAGCCACCCCGGACGCCGTCGCCGTCACCTACGACGGGCATGTGCTCAACTACGGTCAGCTTGCCGCCAGAGCGTCGCAGATCGCGCGGGAACTGCGCAGTCACGGCGTCGGCCGCGATGTACGCGTGGGCGTATGCCTGGAGCGCTCCCTTGACTTGGTTGCAAGTCTGGTAGGCATCTGGTGGGCCGGCGGGGCCTACGTGCCCATCGACCCGGCCCTGCCGCGTACCCGTCGCCGCCTCATGGTGGAGGACGCGGCTCCTGAGGTGCTGATCACTACGGCGGCCTTGGCCCCTGACCAGCCCGCGCAGTCGGCACACGTGCTCATCGTCGACGAACTGGAGCCTGAAGTCGGGCAGGCGCTGAGCGAGCCCGCACTAATCGCAGATACCCTGCCCAGTCAGGCAGCCTATGTGATCTTTACCTCGGGCTCCACCGGCCGCCCCAAAGGGGTGGTGTGCACGCACGCCGGAATCTGCAACCGCCTGGATTGGATGCAGGCGGCGCTGCCGTTGACCGAAGACGACATCGTGCTTCAGAAGACCCCGTTCGGCTTCGATGTCTCGGTCTGGGAGTTTTTCTGGCCGCTCTTCGTGGGCGTGCCCATGGTCGTGGCGCGTCCGGGAGGCCACGAGGATCCGGCGTATCTGGCGGCTCTGATCGAGCAGGCGCAGGTCACGACGATGCACTTCGTGCCCTCCATGCTCTCGCTCTTCCTCGAAGAGGTGGAAGAAGGCCGATGCTCGTCTCTGCGCCAGGTCGTCGCGAGTGGAGAGGCGCTTGCCCCTGCCCATGTGCGGCAGTTCTACGAGCGCTTGCCGTCGGCCACCCTGCACAACCTCTATGGCCCCACCGAAGCATCCGTCGATGTGACGTGGTGGATGTGCCACGGCGATGAGGACACCGTGCCGATCGGGCGCCCGGTGTCGAACACCAGCACCTACGTGGTAGACGAGCGTGGGCGGCTCGTGCCGAGCGGCGCGGAGGGCGAGCTGATGCTCGGGGGCGTCCAACTGGCGCGCGGTTACGAAGGCCGACCCCGACTGACCGCGTCGCGGTTCATACCGGATGCATTCGGCGGCAAGCCGGGTGGGCGTCTCTACCGCACCGGCGACCGCGCACGCTGGCGGACAGACGGAGCCTTGGAGTTCATGGGCCGGCTCGACTTCCAGGTAAAACTCAACGGGCAGCGGGTGGAGCTCGCCGAGATCGAGGCCGTCCTGGTCGAGCACCCTGGTGTTCAGGCGGCGGCCGTTGTTGTGCGGGAAGGCCCAAGCGGAGCGCTCGGGCTCGTTGCCTACGCCGTGCCCACGGCCGGGCAGCCCCTGCCGTCTACGGAGACGCTGCGCGGGTTTCTGGCAGGGTACCTGCCCAACCACATGGTTCCGCCATTCATTGTGGCACTGGAGGCGATGCCGCTGACGCCCAACGGCAAGCTCAACCGAAACGCCCTCCCAGATCCCGAGGTCGGCGCGGCCTACGTGGCTCCAGCCTCGGACGCGGAGCAGAAGCTCGTCGAGATCTGGGAGCTGCTGCTCAAACGCCAGCCCATCGGCGTGGACGACAACTTCTTCGAGCTGGGCGGCGACTCGATCATCGGGATTCAGTTCGTCGCGCGAGCGCGGGCGGTCGGGCTAGAGCTCGCCCCGCGCGAACTGTTTGAGCACCAGACCATCGCCGAACTTGCGTCCGTGGCCCGGCTGGCCGGACCCCAACTGGATTCACTCCGCGAAGTGTCCGGACCGTTCCCCCTGACACCCATCCAGCGCTGGTTCTTTGACTACGACTTCGCCGAGCCGCACCACTGGAACCAGGTCGTGCTGCTGACCCTCGCTGCGGGCATCGATATGCGTGCCCTCGGCCACGCCGTCGATGGTCTCTATCGTCGGCACGACGCGCTGCGGTTGCGGTTCAGCCCAGCCCCAGACGCGCCCGGGGAATGGCAGCAGCAGGTAGCAGCCGAGACGGGGCCGACGCTGACGATGCTCGACCTCTCCGCCGTGCCCCCTGCGCTCCGATCTGGTGCGTTGGAACAGGCTGCTGAGCAGACGCAGGGCAGTTTGCACATCACAGAGGGTCCGGTGTGCCGCGTCGTCTACGCGCATTACGGAGCGGCCACGCCTGGCCGCCTCCTCCTCGTTGCTCACCACTTGGTGGTAGACGGCGTGTCCTGGACGGCCCTGTTGGAGGACCTGCATCTCCTCTACGAGGCGGCACGGAACGGCGAGCAGGCCTCCTTGCCGCCTGTGCTGCCCTTCAGCGCGTGGGTGAACGTGGCACAGCAGGAGCAGGACGCAGCCCTGCAGCCAGCGCACCCCTGGCCGGAACTCGGCGAGGCCGGGACCGAGGGGACGGGCGCTACCATCACGCGCGAACTGTCCGAGGAGACCACGCAGTTGCTGCTGGAGCGCATCCCGCGCCTCGCCCGGCGCCCGCTCGACGAGGTCCTCATCGCCGCGCTTGCGACAACGCTCCGTCCGACCCTGCGCCAGGGTCCGCTGGATATCGATGTCGAACGCCATGGACGGGATTCAGACATCGGCGCTGATCTGACGCGTACGGTAGGGTGGTTCACGGCCCTCCAAACGGTGCGCCTTGATACGAGTCGTGCAACATCCCTCGGGTCAGCGCTGGGTGCGTTGGAATTGCTAGACGAGAGGCGATCCGGAGCACCGATTCTATTCAACTATCTGGGGGTGATCGACAGGGTTGGCGTCGAATCCACTTTTTTTGGTGGGGCGACAGAGTCGATGGGACGTGTGCGGAATTTGGCCAACAAGCGGACGCATCCGCACATTTTTGATGTGATGGTCGTGGGGGGCAAGCTTGTGGTGCAATGGAGGTTCAATAGGGATATACAGGGAGAAGACTATGTGTCTGTAATGGTAAACGATTATATCAATGAGTTGAGACGTGTAGCTCATGAGGCTACGTTCGAAGATATATCTGATATAAATGAAAAGAACCCTTGGTATAAAGTCTCTACTTCACTAGAATCAGAAGGACAAGAAGACGATTGGGCTGATTTGCTCGACGTATTAAATGCACCTCTAGACCATGACTGAGGGCTAGGATATGGAACATGTCGTACAGCCAAGAATCGACGATGTGTACGCGTTGTCTCCTATGCAAAAGGGGATGTTGTTCCATACGATATATGCTCCGGGAGCGGGCGAGCATATCAATCAGCTGCAGTGGCGCTTCGTAGGCAACCTCGATGTCGACGCGTTTAAGGGGGCATGGGCGGCGATCGTAGCGCAGCACGATATTCTTCGGACGGCGTTTGTGTGGGAGGGGCAAGAGGATCCCCGGCAGGCCGTGCTCGCCTCCGTCGACATCCGCTGGGTGGAGCAGGACTGGCGAGCGCTCGACGAAGCCGAGCAGCAGCGTCGCCTCGGTTTGTTCGTGGAGGCAGATCGCAAGAAGGGATTCAACCTGGCCCGTCCGCCGCTCATGCGGTTTCTGCTCATCCGCACGGCTGAAGACGAGTACCTCTTCCACTGGAGCCACCACCACATCCTCGTGGATGGGTGGAGCGTCGCCGCCCTGTTTGGCGAGGTCCACAACGCGTACAAAGCGCTGCGGTCGGGACAGCGGCCGCAGCGAACCCGCGCGACGCCGTACAGGACCTACATCGAGTGGTTAGAGGAGCAGGACCACGAAGCGGGCGCCGCGTTCTGGCGCCAGGAACTGGCCGGGGATGTAAAGCCGACATCGCTCGGGCTGCAGGCCGGCACGGTGCAGCGGGGCATGTCCAACGACGGGCCGCCCAGCCGAGTCCGGGTCAGCCTCTCCCCAGAGAGCACCGCACAGCTCCGCGAGGCAGCCAGGTCGATGCGCGTCACGCTGAACACGATGGTCCAGGGGGCATGGGCGCTGCTGCTGTCGCGGTACAGCGGAGAACAGGACGTCCTGTTCGGAGCGGTGGCCTCGGGTCGCTCTCCAGAAGTCAAGGGGGTCGAATCCATGATCGGCCTCTTCATCAACACGCTGCCGGTGAGAGTGGCCGTCGACGAGGACGAGCGCGTGGGTACGTGGCTGCAAGCGCTTCAAGCGCACCAGGCCAAGACGCGTCGGTACGATTTCTTCCCGCTCTACGAGATGCAGCGGGACAGTGGGCTCTCGCACGAGAGCACGCTCTTCGAGAGCATCCTCGTCTTCGAGAACTACCCCGTCCAGGAACTCGAGGCGATGTCCGACGAATCTGCATTGCAGATCGGCGACGTCCACCTCCAGGAACAGACGAACTACCCGATTACGGTCGAGGTCACGGGGGCAGAGTCGCTGACGTGCTCGGCGCTCTTTAGCGCCCAGCGCTTTGCCGAATCAGAGGTGGAGCGCGTGCTGGAGCACCTAGGCTTGCTGCTCAAAGGGATGGCCGCGTCGCCGGAGGCGCGGTTGAGCGAGCTCGCCCTGCTCACCTCCACCCAGCGCCTCGCCCTGCTCGAACGCGCCGCCGGGCCCCCGCTCCCCGACCGCCCCTTCCTGCCTCTCCACCGCGCCCTCGCCGCCCAGGCCCGCCGCACCCCCGAGCGCGTCGCCCTCGTCGCCGCCGACACCCACCTCACCTACGCCGCGCTCGCCGCCCGCGCCCGCCGCCTCGCCCGCGCGCTCGCCGCGCGCGGGGTGGGGCCCGAGAGCCGCGTGGGGGTGCTGCTGCCGCGCCGCGGCGACCTGGTGCCGACGCTCGTGGG
>JBCBNX010000023.1 GCA_039821555.1 Bacteroidota bacterium | reverse complement strand
GTGGTCGACGTGGCCGATGGTGCCGACGTTGACGTGGGGCTTGGTGCGCTGGAACGTTTCCTTAGCCATAACTGGAGCGTCGTTGTCCGAGAGTTCGGGGTCCGAGAATCGGGTCAAGGGGGGAGGGCCTGGGGCAGCACAAGGCTGCCGGATCGGCTCAAGCTGAGCCGGTGCTCGCGCTCCGCGCGCGGCCCGATGAGCGCGCGGGCGAGCCCTGATGTGCATCAGGCGATGTGCACCAGAGAGCCTCCTCCCGGATTTGAACCGGGGACCCCTTCCTTACCATGGAAGTGCTCTACCACTGAGCTAAGGAGGCAATGGATGTTGGATTGATGATTTCTGATTTTCGATTGTTCAGGATCGAGTTGCCACCCAACCGAAAATCAAAAATTACAAACCGCTAGTGCCTTGAGCGGGAGACGGGACTCGAACCCGCGACCCTCAGCTTGGAAGGCTGATGCTCTACCAACTGAGCTACTCCCGCAGGCGAAGGGCGAGAGGCGAAATGGAAACACCGAAGCAACACTTCGGACTTCGCACTTCTTACTTCGCACTTCTGAAGTGTGGGCAGGGAAGGATTCGAACCTCCGTACTCTTACGAGAACAGATTTACAGTCTGTCGCCTTTAACCACTCGGCCACCTGCCCGGGTGTGCAATCGCAGAAAGAACAGCGGCGTGCCGTTGTCACGGCATGCGGGCGCGCGGCGAGCAGAGCTGGCGGAGGGACTCGAACCCCCGACCTGCTGATTACAAATCAGCTGCTCTACCAACTGAGCTACGCCAGCGGAACGCCTGCAAACAAGAGAGCCTACCTTAGGGGCAGGCTTTTGACGTTGCACAAGGGTGACTAAAGTACGGCGCTGTGGCAGCGCTGTCAACGACGCCGGACGCTAGGGCTGGTCCTTTGCCGATTCTTGACCCCGCTCTGGTTTCCCCCTGCGCCGACGCCCCTCGCGCCGACGCCAGAGCCAGCGCCCACCCCACGCCACGCCAAGCGCGACGACGAGGCCGGATATCACCTGGCCGTACGCCTGGAGGTAGTCGCCGACCCGCTCCCACTGGTCGCCGAGGACGTAGCCACCCCACACAAGCAACAGACACCAGACGAAGGCGCTCACCGTGGCGCACGCCGCCGTCGGGCCGACGGGCATCCGGGCGCTGCCAACGACGAGCGGCACCACGCTCCGTGCTCCGCTCACGAAGCGGTTTGCCAGCACCAGCCCATAGCCCCATCGCCGCATCCACTTCTGCACCCGCTCGACCGGACCGCGCGGGATCCAGGCGAGGCGCCCCTCCTCCCACACCCGCTCGTCGAAGCGCCAGCCAAGGCCATACATCGTCATAAACCCGAGCGCCCCACCGAGGGTTGACACCACGACCGTCGGTACGAAGCCCACGCTGCCGAGGCCGACAAGGTAGCCGCCGAACACGACCACTGAGTCGCCCCAGATCGGCGGGACGAGGTTTTCGAGGTAGGCCACGACGAAGACGACGGCATACACGCCTACTGGCGGCAACGCCCGCATCCATTCGACGACCTCGTTGAGCAGTTCGAGCACGGCCTAGTCGTCTCGTCCCACCAACAGCGCGACGGCGTGCACGGCGACGCCCTCCTCGCGGCCGACGAAGCCCATCGTCTCGTTGGTCGTTGCCTTGACCGACACCTGCGCCATGTCGACGCCCAGCACTCGCGCCAGGTTGGTCCGCATCGCGTCGATGTGTGGACGCAGCTTCGGACGCTGCATCACGACGGTCGCGTCCACGTTGCCGACCGCAAAGCCTGCTACCGCCACGAGCGCGACGGAGGCGGCGAGCAGCTTGAGGCTGTCCGCGCCCTTCCACTGCGGATCGGTGTCGGGGAAGTGCGCGCCGATGTCGCCGAGCGAGGCCGCACCGAGCAGCGCGTCGGTGATGGCGTGGGCGAGCACGTCGGCGTCGGAGTGGCCGAGCAGCCCGTGCGTGTGCGGGATCGTCACGCCGCCGAGGATGAGCGCACGATCTTCCACGAGCCGGTGCACGTCGTAGCCGAGGCCGATGCGAATCATAGAGGAGACCGGAAGAGAGGAAAGCGCCGGTACGGAACGCAGCACCGAGATGAGAAGATCAGACGGGCGGTGCAGCTGTTCCGTTGCGCCCCTGCTGCTTTAGCCACACCGGCCACACCGCCTCGGCGAACGCCCAGTCGCTCGGCCGGGTCAGCTTAACGTTGAACGCACTACCCGGCACGATCTGGACGGCATGACCGATCCGCTGGACGAGCGCGACCTCGTCGGTGCCAGCGAAGGCGTCGCGGCGCGCGGCCGCATGCGCCTCGACGAGGAGCGACGTCTGGAACGCCTGAGGCGTCTGCATCCGCCAGAGTCCGTCGCGCGGAACGGTATCGCCAAACGTGTCGGCGTCGCCGCGCCGCAGCGTATCGGCGACGGCCAGGGCCAAGGCTGCCGCCCCGTGCGACCGCGCCGCAGCGATCACTCGCGTGGTCGCGTCCCCATCGATGAACGGGCGGACGCCGTCGTGAACGAGCACGAGATCTTCTTCTTCAGTTCCGTGTGCCACCACCGCATCGAGACCCTGTCCGACGGAAGCCTGACGCGTCGCCCCGCCTGCCACGACCGCGACGAGCTTCGTGAGGGCGTGCACGTCGAGCAGCGCCGACACCGGCTCGACTTCCTCCGGAGGCACGACGATTGCGAGAGCATCCACGTTGTCGTGGACTTCGAACGCGCGGAGCGTCTGCACGAGCACCGGCGCGTCGCCGAGCACGCGAAACTGCTTGCGGGTGTCGCCGCCCATGCGGAGCCCAGCACCCGCAGCTGGGACGATCACGGAGACACGACTGTGCACGGTTGACTTCTCTTCCGGTGGTGCTCCTTACCGGTGGTACGTGCCGGGCCGAAGGGCGTGCAGATGCCGAGCGCGATCCAGCTGGAGGCGCTTGCTCTACAAAATCAGCATGGCATCGCCGAAGGCGAAAAGGCGATACTGCTCCTTCTTGGCCTCGTTGTAGGCCTGCATGAGCAGGTCGTGCCCGCAGAAGGCAGCCGTGAGCATGAGCAGCGTCGAGCGCGGCATGTGGAAGTTGGTCAGCAGCCGCTCGGTAATGAGGAAGTCGTAGGGCGGATAGATGAACTTGTCCGTCCAGCCCTGTCCTCCTTTGAGTTGGCGCCGCGCGGAGAGGCTCGACTCGACCGCACGCACGGACGTCGTGCTAGCGAGCGTGACCGTGTTCGCTGGCGACGAGAGCGCGCGGTTGACTGCCTCGGCTGTCTCGTGGGGCACGCGGAAGTACTCCACGTCCATGCGGTGCTTGGAGAGGTCTTCGACCTCTACGGGGCGGAACGTGCCCAGTCCCGTGTGCAGTGTCACGCAGTGGACCTCCACGCCTTTCTCGTCAAGTCGACGCAGCAGCGCGTCCTCGAAATGGAGACAGGCGGCCGGCGCTGCGACTGCGCCGCGGTGCCGGGCGAAGGGCGACTGGTAGCGTTCGCGGTCCTCTGGCTCCGCAGGCCGGCGGCAGTAGTGCGGGATCGGCGTAGTGCCGTGGCGGTCGATGAGGTCGTAGAGGTCCTGGGGCGACCCCTCGAAGCAGAAGCGGATGGTCCGTCCCCGGCTCGTCGTGTTGTCGATCACCTCGGCGACGAGGTCGCCGTCGAAGTACAGCTTGTTGCCCACGCGGATCTTGCGCGCGGGGTCGACGATCACGTCCCAGAGCCGCGTCTCCGGGTTGAGTTCGCGCAGCAGGAAGACCTCGATCTTCGCACCGGTCTTCTCCTTGCGCCCGTAAAGTCGCGCCGGAAACACGGCGGTGTCGTTGCCCACGATGACATCGCCTGGCCCAAAGTAGTCGGGCAGGTCGGCGACGGTTCGGTGCTCCACGGTCCGGCTCTGACGGTCGATCACCATCAGGCGGGCCGTCTGGCGCGGCTCGGCTGGATACTTCGCGATGGCGGCCTTCGGATAGTCGTAGACGAAATCCGTCAGCTTCATCGGGGCGATAGTGTGCCGGAACGCGGCGGGGGCGGTATCCAGGCGCATAGAGGATCGAGCACGGGGACGGTGGGGTGAGGGCCTGCTTCGCGGCTCGACGGGTGGAGCACGGCGCCGCCGCATGAGGGCGAGGCACGGGGCTGCGTCCGTCGGGGTTCGGGGCGACCGTCGTTGACGGTCCACGTTCGTCGTATCCGCATGCGACCGGGGGCGAATATAACCGCGTTTTGGAGGGGTACCAAAAGGTTTTGCACATTCCCACATCCGGCTGTGGAAAACGATCTGCCTCTCCTCCCAAGTCCTTCGCTTTGTGACAGCTAGTCGCTCCACAAACTCCTGCAGACGCGCGCAGATCACGAGCCTATCCAGCACTCGGCACCCCAGCCCTTCCACCCGCCCTACATGGCCTGAACGCGGCCGCACGAGGCCCCCTGACCCTGTGTACCTACGCGCTTCGCACGAAAAAGCTGGCAAGTCGTGCATAGGCTGAGGCGTTGGTCGGTGCGCTGCATTGTTGATCAGCGAGGCACAGCGTAGCTTTTACAGGCTGTGCCTCAACGCCCTTGAGGCGCAATCCAGCTACCCTATTCCGTGCGCCGTCGACCCGAGCCAACCGCCTTGGTCTCCTGCGCCGCCCGGCAGTGTCGCAGCGCATGTCGCCCACCGCAGCGGCCTCGTCACTCGTACCACACAGCCCGCCAGATCATGACCCGTACGTTCCCCCGCCTTCTCCTCGTGCCCGCGCTCGCGCTGGCTACGCTCCTGCTCGTCGGGGCCGATGGTTGCGCCAGCGACCCCAACGTCGAGGGCGCCAAGCTCGAGATGCGCAACAACGACCACGCCCGCGCGCTCGAGCTCGTCAACCTCGCCCTCGAAACCAACCCGGACAACGTTCAGGCGCTCATCATCAAGGGCCAGGCCCTCACGCAGATCGCCAACGACGAGCGCGACGCCGTCGCCCGTCGCCCGCTCGTCGAGGAGGCGCTGATGGCCCTCAACCGCGCGCAGGAGCTGACGCCCGAGCCAGACGCCGACGTCCAGAATGCCGTCACCACGCTCTGGATCAACGAGATGCAGGCCGGCTCGCGCTCGTTCCAGCGCGGTGCCGAAGACCAGTCGGCCTACATGGCTGCCGCCGAGTCGTTTAAGAACGCTGGGATGGTCCTGCCGGATTCGACCGACGGGCACTTCAACGCTGGGCTGGCCTTCATTGCCGCGGGGAGCTCCGAGAGCGCCGTCGAGCCGCTTGAAATGGCCATTGCCAATGGCGACGCCGACGCCGACGCCTACACCTACCTCGCCCGCGTCTACGTCGAGCAGGCCGCCAACGCCGAAGCCGCCGAGATGACGGAGAAGGCCGCCGAGATGAACAGCAAGGCCTCGGCCACGCTCGAAGCAGGCGTCGCCGCCTACCCTGGCGACGAGGGCCTCCAGATCGAGCTGCTCAATGCCCTCCAGCGTGCCGGCGAGATGGACCGCGCCATGGCCACCTACGAGGGCATCATCGCGGCGAACCCGGACAACGCGCAGTATGTCTACAACTACGGCTCGCTGCTCCTCCAGGCCAACCGCTACGAGGAAGCCCAGATGCAGCTCATGAAGGCCGTCGAGCTATATGAGGCGCAAGGCGAACCAAGTGCTCGCGCGCTCTTCAACCTCGGGGCCTCCTTCCAGAACGAGGCGGTCGATCTCTACGACCAGATCGAGGAGATGGACACCAATGCGGACGCCGCCGAGATCGAGCAACTCGAGGCCCAGCGCACCGAGCTATTCGAGACGGCGCTCCCGCACTATGAGGCTGCCCGCGAGCTCAACGAAGCCAACGGCGACGACGCCTCGCAGGTCTGCAACGCGCTCTTCCAGGTCTACGCGCAGCTCCGCATGGACGAGCAAGCACGCGACGCCGCCGAGTGCGCTGGGATCGACCTGAACTAGCCGATCTAGACCCGCGCCGGATCACCCGCGCGTTTCTGTCTGTTCGTTGGGGCGTGGCTTCTCAGGCCACGCCCCTTCTCTTTACCTGCTTCTTTCTGCTTCGATGGCTACTTCCCCCGATGCCCTCGGCTCTGCCCCCCTCGGTTTTGGCACCCGCGCCGTGCATGCGGGCCAGGCTCCAGACCCTGCGACCGGCGCGATCATGACGCCGATCTTCCAGACCTCGACCTACGTGCAGGCGCGGCCTGGCGAGCACCAGGGGCACGAGTACGCCCGCGTCACCAACCCGACGCGCACCGCGCTCGAAGGCAACCTCGCTGCGCTCGAAGGAGCCGCGCACGGCATCGCGTTTGCCTCGGGCGTCGCCGCCATCGACGCGCTGTGCAAGAGCCTCCGCCCCGGCGACCACATCGTCTCGACGAACGACCTCTATGGGGGCACCTACCGCCTCTTCCGCCAGGTCTACGAGCCGTTCGGCCTCCGCTTTTCCTTCGGCGACCTCACCGACCTCGACGCGTTCGAGGCGATGCTGGAGCCGTCGACCAAGCTCGTCTGGATTGAGACGCCGACAAACCCGCTGCTGCGGATCTATGACATCGCCGCCCTCGCCGAGCGCACCAAGGCGGTTAGCCCCGACGCCATCGTAGTCGTGGACAACACCTTCTCGTCACCCTACCTCCAGCGCCCCCTCGAACACGGTGCCGACCTCGTGCTCCACTCGACGACGAAGTACCTCGGCGGGCACTCCGACGTGGTCGGCGGGGCCGTGCTCACGAGCAACGAGGGGTGGGCCGAGAAGCTGCGGTTTCAGATCAAGGCGACCGGCGCGGCGCCCGGCCCGATGGACTGCTTCCTCGTCCTCCGCGCGACGAAGACGCTGCACCTGCGCATGGAGCGCCACTGCGCCAACGCGGACGCCGTGGCCCGCTTCCTGCGCGACCACCCGAAGGTCGCCCGCGTACGCTTTCCCGGCTTCGACGACCACCCCGGTCATGCCATTGCCGCTCGGCAGATGCAGACCCCGGCAGGGACGCCTGCGTTCGGCGGGATGGTGTCGTTCGAGTTGGTCAACGACGCGCTGGACGTGGCGATGGACGTGATGGCAGCCACGCGCGTCTTCAGCCTGGCGGAGAGCCTAGGCGGTGTCGAGAGCCTCATCTCGCACCCGGCCTCGATGACGCACGGCTCGATCCCCGCCGAGGTGCGCCGCGCGGCGGGCCTCCCCGACTCGCTCATCCGCCTGTCGGTCGGCGTGGAAGACGAGGCCGACCTCCTCGCCGACCTCGACCAAGCCCTGACCGTGGCGTGAGGCGACGGGCTCGCGGCCGTCTTCAATCCGCCGCCGAGACACCGTCTATTCGCCCGATGCCATCCGTCCGGTGAGCCGCAGCGACTTCTTCGGCTGCGTCTCGTCCGTCGTGTCAAGCACCACGGCGATGTCGAACGCCTTGCCCTCGACGGCATCGGTGTTCACCGCCACGAAGACCTCGGCGAGGTCGCCGACGAAGAGCGGCGTGTCGGGAAGCACCACCTCGACCTCGCCACCGTACACGGCCGCGCCCTGGAGACGCACAGGGCGGTCACCTTTATTCTGAACCAGGAAGGTGTGCACCACGCGCCCGGGTGAGACAGTGCCGAAGTCGTGCGCATCGGCGCTGAGCATCAGGCTGCCCTGCTGCGGCCCGCCCGCGAGCGTGGTCACGGCGACGGTGCCCGTGACGGTGAGGGAGACCGGGGCGAGTGCCGTGCTTCCGTCCTCGCCGACGGTCTCTGCACGTACGGTTACGTCTCGCGAGAAGGCGCCCGGGCGTCCACTTGAGTCGTAGGCCACGGTGACGCTTCCTGCTTCGCCTGGGGCCACGGGCTCGCGTGACCAGTCCGGCGCCGTACAACCACATGACGGGCGGACCTCCAGGAGTCGAACCGGCGCCGTGCTCTCGTTGGTGAAGGTGAAGGTGGTCGTCGCCACGTCACCCTCCATGATCTCGCCGAAGTCGTGCGTCGTCGCGTTGAACGCGAGCGCGTCTTGCGCGGCCGCGGCAGGGGCCACGAGCACGAGGAGAAGCAGGGCTGCAAAGATCCGGGTGAGCATGGTCGTCAAGGATTATTGGCTGGGTATACGGGTGCCCGTAAGCGCGGCCGGGGGCGTTGGATCCCGTCTGCCTGCGCTCTTCGCGCAGACCTTGCGAGCGTCCATAGCGCGACCAGAAGCTAGCCGTCGATGCGGTCAAACCGATACGGCCCCGTCACAGCACCCCAGACCTGGGTACCATCAGCGGCATACCCTCGGTCCCAACTCGTCATGCCCTCTGGGCCAATCTCGACCTCGCTGGTGGCGTAGGTCGCCCCGCGCAGCGAACTCTGGCAGTCGTCTTCGTGCGTTGCGCCTATGAAGCGGTCTTGTTGATCAGGGCGCAACAGCACCGCACATCCGGTTCGCTCGACCAGTTGGCTTGGCTCAAGCGTATTGAACTGTGTGGGGGTTTGCCAGGCTCCCGCGTAGGCGAGTGCCTGCCCGGGGAGTTCGTACACCGCGCTCACGAGCGTACCGTCGGCGCGTGCCGACAGGTGGTAGACCCGCTGCCGGTAAGGACGACTCAGCGCTGACGCGGCGGCCTGCTCGACGTAGAGCCACGGCCCGTCTGAGCGCTCCGTCCAGATAGGCGCGGCCTGCAGCCGGATGTCGAAATAGGTCGAATCGGCCTCGGCTTGGGCAGTGCTGCTGAAGCTGCCTGTCAGCTGAGCCGCCAGCTGGTCAAGACGGGATGACGGGTCGGCTGCGGGACGCATCGCCTGGCAACCGACGCCCAGCAACAGACCCAGGAGCCCGATGACCTGGATCGTTCGTTCGAGCACGACACTCCTTCTCGCAGGGGCAAAAAAATCGGTCGCCCTGCGACGCTGAGCTTCCCCTCCAGAAGCGCAACATCACGGTGGGCGACCGAGATAGGGTTAAAGTAAAGATTGAAGGCCGAAACGTAAAGGCTTCGTTACACAAAAACGTGACTATTTTTATACAGCGGCCTTTGCAGGACCCTACTTCAGCAACAACATGCGTTTGGAGTCGGTCATCTCGGGCGTATCGAGGCGGTAGAAGTACACACCACTCGGCAGCGCGGTCGCATCGAACGACACCTCGTGGAGGCCTGCCTGATGCTCGCCTTCGGCCAGCACAGCGACCTCACGGCCGAGCACGTCGTACACCACTAACGTGACAGGCATCGCTTCAGCGAGCGTAAAGCGAAGCAGCGTAGCCGGGTTGAAGGGGTTGGGATGGTTGCCCAGCAACGCCGTCTCAATCTCCGGCTCCATGATCTGCAACGCCGCGAGCGAGCCCGGGCCGAAGCGCTCGCCGCTGTCCACGAAGAGCGTCTCGGCGTTGCCCGCCCCATCGGTGACCTGAATCGTCCCGAACCCGCGCTCGCGGCGGTTGATCAGCTTCACGTCGAACCCAACGGAGGGCGCACCCGGCGAGAACGGCTCAACGACGAGTTCGATGTTGGTTGCATCGCCACCGAGCGTGATCGAGGCGACACCTGAGCCACCGTCCGAGGCCGTGCCCTCGTACTTGTTCTTCTTGATGGAGCCCGTGATGCGCGGCGGGGTCTCGTCAGTTCCGCTGTTCGGTTCGAGCGCGAGCGAAACGTTGTTGTTGTCGTCGTTCACCTCGTCGCGCAAGCGTGTGTCGAGGTCTTTGGCACGGACGATGGTGAACGCATCTGATCCCGCGTTCGTGAAGGCGAAGGTGGCGGGTTTGGACTCGCCAGGAGCCAGCACGCCCACGAGCGTGCGGTCGTCGTCCGTCTCGACGTCGGTGATTGGATTCAGCAGCACTCGTACTCGCTCGAAGGGTACAGTGCCAAGGTTGGTCACGATGGCGGTGATCGTGCCGCTGTCGGCCCCGCTAAAGTTGAAGGAGGCCGTCACGCCCAGGTCGGGTCCCTGGACACCACCGCCGCCGCCCTCGCCCGCGGAGAACGCCGTCACGTACGAGATCGCGCCCGCTGCGTAGGCGCCTGCGTCGGCGTTGGCCGTGAGCGGGAACGCGCCCCCGCGCGACGCGGGCCGGTCGGGGTTGAAGGTGAATCCGGTGCCTACGGGTGCCCATGTGACCTCGCCAGCCTCCACGTAGGTGCCTGCGCTGGCGTCGTGGACGACGAGGCGCAGCGGAGCGCCCGAAGCGAGACGGCTGGAGACGTCTTCCCCGAGCACCTCGATCACCATGTCGTGCACGCCGTCCCACTGCGTCGCCAGGCCGACACGCCCGAGCCCGGCGGCCTTCATCGGATCGGCCGACGGTCCCATCACGGCAACCTCGTCACCCGGCTGGATCGGTGCACCGTTGACCTGGAGGCTGGCCGCGTCCTCAGCGCGCAGCGCGACGAAGTGCAGCTTCCCGCCCGGCGCGGACTCGACCTCGAACGACGGGGCGGCCATACCGGGCGCTCGCGGGTAGAGGCCGGTCGGCGCATACCAGGCGTAGTTGCTCGGCTCGGCCTCCACGCGCACGCGGCTGTCGGCGAAGACCTGCGTGGTCGTGAAGAGGAACGAGTCGGTGTAGTCCTTGAACTCGAAGTTGACGTGCGGGCTGTCCACGAAGCCGCCGAGCTTGGCGTTGCCGTTGTCGTTGATGACCATGAGGCTGCCGTAGCGCGGCGTGCCGAAGCCCTCGCGGCGCAGTACGAACACGTCGGCCTGCGGCAGCTCGGGGTTCGGATTCAGGCTCCCGAGCGGCGTCGATTCGCCCTGGGCGAAGGTGCGACGCATGGCCATCAGCCAGGTGAGTTCTTTCTCCAGACCGAACCAGACAAAGTCCTTGTAGAAGACCGTGGGGCGGCCTTCGGCGGCCATGATGTAGGCGTAGCCGAGGTTCTTGCGGCTGATGACGGGGTCGTGGCCACTGTCGATGCTGAACTTGAGGCAGGTGAGCCCGAAGCGAATCGCGTCGGGGTCGTTGCAGTCGGCACCGACGTAGCCGATGCGGTCGAAGTCGTGGTTGTCCACAAACGTGGCAACGCGGAAGGGATCAACCCCGTTGAAGTGCAGCCCGACCGAGTTCAGGTTGCGCATGTCGTAGAAGCCGCCACTGTTGGCCATGTCCTTGAGCGCGAACCGGAGGCCGAAGTCGAAGCCAGCGAGGTTGGCGTCGCGGCCCGGCGCGCCCGGCTCGGGGAACGACGAGTTGAAGCGGTTGACCTGCCCGATGTAGTTCTGGATCTCGGGGTTCGACCCAAAGAACTCGCCGACGGCGTAGGGCTGGCTCCCGTCGCGCACCTCGACGAGCCACGGCGCGAGGAAGGCCGGGTCGATGTGCTTGATCGCGTCCACGCGCACCTCGTCAAACTCGAGGTCGTCGAAGAGGTAGCGGCCCCACGCTACGAGCGAGTCCGCATTGAAGCCGAGGCGGTGCGGGCCGTAGAACCAGCCGTCGTTCGGCGCGCCGGGGTCGAGCGTCGTGTTGAGGTCGGTGAAGTAGGCCTGGTCCTGGGCGAAGACGGGGTCGTTGTAGGGCGCATCCTCGTTGCACTCGTCGCCATTGGGGTGGAAGTTGCGCGCCGTGGCGGGGAAGCGCCCGCTGTTGGGGTTGAAGACGTTGAAACGCAGCGGGCCCTGGCCAGCCCCATACCAGCAGTCGACGCGGCTCTGGGCGTCGGCCCCGTCGCGGTGGTTGAGAACGGCGTCGACCATCTTCCGCAGGCCGACGCGGTCGAACTCGCCCATCATGGCCTGAAACTCCTCGACGGTGCCGAAGCGGGTCCGGCGCGTGAACTTGTTCTCGAAGGCACCGAGGTCGTAGTAGTCGTAGATATCGTAGCCCATGCTCCAGCGCCCAGCGAGGCCCTTGAAGGGCGACGGGAGCCAGATCGTCTGCACGCCTGCGTCGACGAAGGTTTGGGCCTGGGTGCGGAGCGAGTCCCACCAGATGCCGTCGTTGTTCTGTGCGGCGTCGCCGGGGTGGACGTTCCAGTAGAAGCCTTGGAGGAGCACGTCCGGGTCGGCGGGGGTGGGCTGCTGCGCTGCAGCGGGGAGGGTCAGGCCGAGACCCAGAAGCAAGACAAAGAGCAGACGCATTGGAGGGAATGCTAGACAGCGAGAGCAACAAGAGCGCTAAAGAAAGCGCTTACATCGTCCTAGCGTCAAGCAACCTGCTCAAATCTTCGAAACAGGTGTCAGGGGCTCACTCGGTAATGCGAGCGCGACACGGGTGGTCCGCTTAAGGGCAGTCCGCCTCAACGGACGGCAACCTCAACGAACGGCAGCCTTGAGCCCCGTCAGAGTGACATGCGGGGACTGAGCCGCCCCACCACAAGCAGCCCAGCCCCCGACCATGTCTTCGCGACCTCGTCTAGACGCGGAACGTCGAAACGTAGACCGCTCGGTGGCGAGCGCGACGCTGGTGCTCCTGAGCGCGTCGCGCAGACCGTGCGTGTATCCCCTAGCGCGGTGCGCGTCCACCGGGAAAGCAGGAGAGAGGCACCTCTGCCGTGCGGCGAAGCGCTGTACTCTTCTGCTACCTGGCAAAAGATCGTTCAGCTTTTCTGAAAATGCAACCAGATCCTGTATTACTTAGCTGTTACGTTTGTTTGGTGAGCCATTTTTCCACACCGCCCTGCTCTTCGCCGACGCTTGACACGGCTCCGTTGCGCCCCCGACGAAATCGCCCTATGTTATGAAGCCTTGCCCGTCCGATACGTGGCGTGCATTCGCACCTGACTCCGTAGCTCAGTTGGCAGAGCAGCTGGCTTTTAACCAGCGGGTCGTAGGTTCGAGCCCTACCGGGGTCACTGTTCTTTGTGTCGGCGCGCACGCTCTTGCGCGTCGCCCCCCTGCCCAGGTGGTGGAATTGGTAGACACGCTGTCTTGAGGGGGCAGTGCCTGCAAAGGCGTGCTGGTTCGACTCCAGTCCTGGGCACCTCAGTCCCGCGACGCTCCGGCGTTGCGGGACTTTTTTTGGTCCGCCCACTCTGTTTTCGAGGCACGGACACTCCCGTCAGACGTACAGCGAGCCCACTCTCTCTGCTGCGCACATGCCTGACACCCCCATGCTGCCGCGTGCTGCCCTACGCGCACGCCGTCCCGGTCTCGACGCCTTTCTCTCGCCCCGTCACATCGCTGTGATCGGTGCGACCGATGCGCCACAGAGCGTCGGCCGCCAGGCGCTCTGGAATCTGCTCACGCATCCGTTCGGCGGGACGGTCTACCCCGTCAACCCCAACCGGGCAAGCGTGCTCGGCGTAAAGGCCTACCCGACCGTCGCCGACGTGCCCGCGCAGGTTGACGTTGCGCTCATCTGCACGCCCGCCGCGTCGACGCCGGATTTGGTGCGGCAGTGCGTGGAGGCGGGCGTCACGGGCGTGGTCGTGTTTGCGGCTGGCTTCAGCGAAGCCGGGGCGGAAGGTACCCGGCTGGAGCAACAACTACGGGCCGCGCTCGGCGACAGCCAGACCCGCCTCCTCGGCCCGAACGGGCTCGGCCTCATTCGACCGCGGACTCAGCTCAACGCCACCTTCGCGCGGCACCTCCCGCCGGACGGCAGCGTCGGCTTCGTGAGCCAGAGCGGGGCGCTCCTCACCGCGGTCCTGGACTGGAGCCGCCGGGAGAACGTCGGCTTCTCCACGGTCCTGTCGCTCGGGACGATGCTCGACATTGGGTGGGGCGAGGCCATCACGTTCCTGGGCGACGACCCGCGCACGCGCAGCATCCTGCTCTACCTCGAAACCATCGACGACGCGCGGGCGCTCCTGTCGGCGGCGCGCGAGGTTGCCCTGCAGAAACCGATCATCGTCGTCAAGGCCAGCCGGCGCGGTCCCGACGATGTCGCACTCGACGATGCGGTCCTCGACGCGGCCTTTCGGCGCACGGGCGTCCTCCGTGTCCCTTCCATGGCCGGTCTCTTCCACGCCGCCGAGGTCCTCGCCAAGCAGACCCGACCGGCTGGCCCCCGGCTCACCATTCTCACCAACGCAGGCGGTCCAGGCTTGCTCGCCGCCGACGCCCTCGTCGAGAACGGTGGAACGGTGGCAACGCTCTCGGACGCAGCGCGCAGCCGCCTCGCCGAGGTCCTCCCTGCCGAGTCGACCGCGACCAACCCCATCGACCTGCAGCACGACGCCACGCCTCAGCGCTATGCCGACGCGCTCGAAGCCGCTCTCTACGACGAAGCGACGGACGGGGTACTCACGATCTTAACCCCGCAGGCACTTACCGACCCCGAGGCCGTCGCCGCACGTTTGCGCGAACAGGCCCGCAGCCCGAAGCCGCTCATCGCCAGCTTCATGGGCGCCGACGACGTGGCAGACGCCACCGCGCTGTTGAACGACGCCGGGATCCCCACCTTTGCCTATCCCGACACGGCGGCGCGGGTCTTCGGCTACCTCTGGCGCTACAGCTACAACCTCCGCGCGCTCTACGAGACGCCAGCCCTGCCCGCCGACGAAGACGGCCTCCCCAACCGTGAGCGCGCAGCGGCCTTGATCGACACGGCCCTAGCTGACGGGCGGACCGCGCTCGACGAGGTCGAGTCCAAGGCGCTCCTGGCGTGCTATGGGTTTGCCGCGGCTATGCCTACGGTGGCGCACACGCCCGACGAGGCCGTTGCCCTCGCGCAGCCCCTCTTCGATACAGGCGGGCGCGTCGTGGTGAAGCTCCATACGCACACCGTCTCCAACCGGGGCGCCGCCGGGGGGGTCTTCCTGGACCTCCACACCGAGAACGAGGTGCGCGAAGCCTTCGCCCAGATCGAGGGCATCTATGCCTCGGACACCGCTGAACGGGCCGACGCAGTGCTTCCGTTCGCAGGCGTCACCGTGCAGCCGATGATTCGCCAACGCGGCGTCGAGTTGCGGCTGCAGGCGACGCTCGATCCAGTCTTCGGGCCGGTCATCCGCTTCGGCGCGGGCGGCTCGTTCGCCGCGGTGATGCAGGATGCAGCCCTAGGCCTACCGCCCCTCAACACCACCCTCGCGCGCCGCATGATGGAGCAGACGCGCGTCCACGCCGCCCTCCGCGACGAGGCCCAGCACGCGGACCTCGCGCTGGGCCAGGTCGACCTCGCCGTGCTCGAAGAACTCGTGGTCCGCTTCGCTCAACTCGTCGCCGAGCAGCCCCGCGTGCACGAGATCGATCTGAATCCGCTTCGCGCCTCGGCGGCCGGCTTCACCGTGCTCGACGCCCGCGTCCGCCTGCACCCGGCCACCGTCTCCGACGAGGCCCTCCCCCATCCGGCCATCCGGCCCTATCCGCGCCACTACGTCGAGACCTACACGCTCAAAAACGGCAGCGCGGTCACGATCCGGCCCATCCGCCCCGAGGACGAGCCCGAGGTCGTGGCGTTCCACCAGGACCTCGACGAGCAAAGCGTCTACCTGCGCTATGCGGGCACGGTGAAGCTGTCGGAGCGCATCGCCCACGACCGCCTCGCGCGCAAGTGCTTCATCGACTACGACCGCGAGATGGCGCTGGTCGCTGAGCGAGACGTGGACGGCCGCGAACGCCCCGAGATCGTTGGCATCGGGCGGCTCACGCGCATCCCCCGCACGACGGAGCGCGAATACGGCATGCTCGTCAAGGACGAGTTCCAGGGGCAGGGCCTCGGCACGGAGCTACTGCGACGCCTCGTGCAGGTCGGTCGGGACGAAGGGGCCGAGCGCATCACCGCCGACATCCTGCGCACCAACCGGGGCATGCAGCGCGCCTCGGAGAAGGTCGGCTTCACGATCGTGCGCCCCGAGGAGTTCGACGACCCGATGGTCCGTGCGGTGCTAGAACTCGGCTGAGTCGGCCAACTCCTCCGCCTGCGCTCGGGTCTCGGCGTCTCCGACGGTCCGCGCGGCCTCTAGCCACTCGCGGGCGCTATCCTCGTCGCCCTCCGAGAGGGCTGCCTTGGCCAGCAGCAGCGCGACGACCCCTTGCACCTGGCGCAGCTCCACCGCTGGATCGGGCCCTCCAGTCTGGCTCTCCAACGCCGCGTAGATCGACCGAAGCTGCTCGATGGCGTCGTCCACGCCTGCTGAGTTCGACGCGATGCCTGCCGAGGATGCCTCCTCCAACAGCCCTACTGCGCTGTCGAACGCCCCGGCCGTCTCTGTGTCCGGCCCTCGGTTCAGCGACGTACGCGCGATCTCCACGAGGTTGGCCACCGGGCTGAGCGCCAGGTACTGCGTCGCCCCCTCGTGGCGGAGTTGCACAACCCCCGCGGTTCCGAGGACGGCTACGAGCACGAGGACGCCCGCCCATGCTTTCCATCGCCTGAAGCGTGCTGCTTTCTGATAGGTGTGCCTGGGAGACTGAACCGGGTGAGGCCGATGCGATACCGGAGGCGGATCTTCGTTTCGCTCCTCAGGGGCCTGTAGGAAGGGCGGACGCGCCGGGGCCGTCGGCAGGTTCATCTCAGACAGAGCGGCGTCCAGTTCGGCGTCGGAGAGGTCCGCGACTTTTCCTGCCTCGAGATCCTGCTCCAAGGCATCGATGTGCTGCCGCAACAGGCGCGCGGCCTGCTGGCTAGAGGCTTTGGGAGCAGACATGGCGAAAGAGGTTAGATACCGAAGACGGCCTGGAAAGAGTCGGACACACTCCGCAGACCCTAAATAACGACACTAGGGTATATCATCAAAGATGTGACCATCGACGCATATGGCTGGTTTATCGGCGCAGAGGGGGAAGGTGAAAGGAACACGCCGTCCACCGCGGCGGACCTTCTGTCCAACGCAACAGACGCTCAGTCATTGCGTGGCGCGGTCCAAGCGACGTACCCCGGCCTTCATTCGCTCAATGGCTCTGTAGATGTCAGGGTCGACGGGACAGTGGAGGAGGTGGGCGAGGTCGCGCGGCGGCAGGTCGGGGTCTTGGCGCCGCAGTCGCAGGATCTGCAGCACCAACTCGTCATCTTCGAACGCGCTGTAGATCCGCTGCCAGCGCTCGTCCTCGATCATCTGCGCTTCCGGTGATGCTTCTGGGGTGGGAGGCTCGCGTGACAGGTCAGCACTGTTAGCTACGGCTTTCCTCGCCACGTTGCTCGCCTCTGAACTGATAGCCTGGATGATTCCGTAATACAGCTCGCGGTCCCGCTCCGCAGAATCCGGTCCTAAATACCGCCGCTTGATGTTCCGGTAGCCTACCTCGCGCTTGTTCTCGGGCTCCAACAGCTTTCGGATGGCTTCGTGGACGAGGCCTTCAGCGGACTCTACAAGGTGGCGACGTGAGCCCGCTTTGCCTCGCAGCATCGTTTCAGCTATCGCGAGTAGGCGCGCTCCCCACCGAGCCGGGTCGTCCCAGTTGCGCGCGACCGCCTCCCGGATCTCGTCGGGGGTGTAGTGCTCATCCACGGGTACGAGATTGGTCAAAGGCCCAGGAGAAAGAGAGGATTCCAGCGCCCTTAATCTTCGCGTCAGGAACGAAAAAACCAAACCGCCTGACATCGTGATAGAAATCAGCCCATTCCCCACTCCTTTCGCACCCTATCTGGCTTGACCCTAGGCAGCGCAACTTCTGCCCCCGCCACCCTACCGTTTCAGCACCCAGTGTATGCGCTCGGTCTCGCCTGCGGCGGGATCTACAGAGAACCCATCGTACGCCGCAACCTCTCGCAAGGGCGACGCTGAGATCAGCGCCCGCATCTCGGCCAACGTGAAGGCGCGCTGCACATGCGACTCCTCGTAGACCTCGCCCTGCACGGTGAGCCGGAAGGCGTTCGTGTGCAACCGGGCCTCGGCATCGTAGGCGCTCGTGCGGACGTAGGCAAACTCGTCCGCCTCGCCCTCGTCGTGGAAATAGTCCGCGTTGTTGAGCGAGTTGGCAGGCGTGCTCTGATCCACGACAAACACGCCGTCCTCGGCAAGCAGGCGCGCCACGTCGGCGAAGAGCCGCGCCACGTCGGCCTCGTCGAGGAGGTAGTTCAGGCCGTCGTAGAGCAGAAGCACCACGTCGAACGGCGCGCCGAGGGCGATGGGGTCGAGCGCGGCGAAGTCGGCGACACGGAAGCGGACGTGGGCCTCGGGGTGCAGCGGTCGCTTGGCCTGGGCGACGCGCACCATGGCGGAGGCACCGTCGGTGGCGAGGAAGCGGTAGAGGCCGTAGGGCTGGAGCGCGAACGCGAGCGACCCTGTCCCGCAGCCGAGTTCGAGCACCGCCTCGGCGTGCGGCGCGTGGGCCTGGATCAAGTCCTCGACGTACGCCGCCCAGTCGTCATAGTCGACGTGCGCCATCACGACATCGTAGCCAGCCGCGAGCGCGGAGTAAGGATCGGTCTGCACGGGTGGTCTGAGGGTCGAGGGTCGAGGGTCGAGGGTCGAGGGTCGAGGGTCGAGGGTCGAGGGTCGAAAGGTGCCGAGCCCTTCACGGGCCGTCAAGCGGATTGTCTACTCTTCACGCCGAACCCCTCGCCCTGCGCTGTGCAATCGCGGCGGCCAGCCGGGCGGCTTCCAGCATGCTCCCCGCCCGCGCGACGCCGCGTCCAGCGATGTCGAACCCCGTGCCGTGGTCGGGCGAGGTCCGCACGATGCGAAGTCCCGCTGTCACGTTCACCCCGCCACCCATCGCGAGCGCCTTGAACGGCGCGAGGCCCTGGTCGTGGTACATCGCCAGGATGCCGTCGCAGCGGGTCCAGCCGCGCTGCCCGAAGAACCCGTCGGCGGCATACGGGCCAACCGCGTCGAAGTCGGCGTCTGGGTCAGCGCCTGGGTCGGCGGCGAGCGCGTCCAGGACGGGGCGGATCGTGTCGATCTCCTCGCGCCCGAGGACGCCGCCGTCGCCCGCATGCGGGTTGAGGCCGAAGACCGCGATGGTGGGGCGCGCGATGCCGAAATCGCGTCGGAGGCTCTCTGCGAACAGCGCGAGCTTAGTCCGCAGCAGGTCGACGGTGAGCCGTGTGGCAACCTCGGCGACGGGGACATGCGCCGTCACGAGCGCCACACGCAGCGGGTGCTCGGCCAACGCGTCGCGCTCTGTGCAGAGGATCATCAGCACCGCATCGGTGCCCGTGCGCTCCGCGAGGAACTCGGTGTGGCCGGGGACGGCAAAACCCGCCAGGGCGATCGCCTCCTTCGAGATCGGCGCCGTCACGAGGGCATCGGCCGCGCCGCGCTGACACAGATCGATGCCCGCCGCGACGGCCTCCATCGCCAGCGCCCCGCCCCCGGCGGTCGTCGCGCCAAACTCGGGCGCGGGCGCCGAGCCGGGCCGCAGTTCGAGGACTGGCACCGGAGCCTCGGCGTCCAGCGGGGCCGCGAGCAACTCTGGGAGGTCTGTCTCGCTCACCGGCACGAGACTGGGCAGCGTGAGGTCGAAGTTGTCGGGGTTCGCAACGATGCGCTCTGCGTGGGCCCGCAGCGCCGTGATCGACCCGGCCACGGCAGGCCGGACCTGCCCTCGCAGCGCGGGGTCGGCGAGCGTCTTTAGCACCACCTCCGGCCCGATGCCGTTGGGGTCGCCCGACGAAAAGACAAGACGAGGGCGCACGCTGCTTCCGGATAGGTGGGACGGCTCGACCATGATGGAGCGTGATGGGGCGTGTGGCGGGGATCGCGTTCGGTGGTCAGTCTACACGCTGGAGCGGCTCGCCGGGGGCGGTTGCCTCGAAGGTGTAGCGCCGCCCGTCGGCATAGGTCCACACCTCGCGCGGGCCGCCACCCGTGGGCAGCGTGCGGTCGATGTTGGCAGGCGGCCCCTGGCGTAGCCACATGCGGCCCTGCTCGGTCGCATAGCCGTCGAGTGGGCCGTTCGGCGTGGTGCGAAAACGGACGGCGGCCTCGTCCACGCGCGCGTAGAACTCGGCCATGAGCTCGTTGAAGGGCGTTCCGGGCGACGGGTCGCGCTCGTCCCAGAACGCAGCCAGCCGCTCCCACTTCCGGTTCCCCCGCCCGCGCTTGATCTCCCGGATCTCGTCGTCCACAGCGATGGCACGTAGAGCCTCGAACGCGACATCCTCGTCCTGCATCGAGCGGGGCTTCGTCGGCCAGACGACGGCCAGCGTCTCTCTGACCGGATCGAGACCGGTGCCGGGCAGCGCGATCTCGACCGTATAGCTGCCTTCGTCCAGCGCTGACACGTCGAAGACGCCCAGGCGCAGCGGCGTCCCCGACGGCGCGAGGGCAAACGCGATCTGGCCCGGCGCCGCGCCAAGCTTGCCGAGGTCGAGGCCGAACGTAGCTGGCAGGGTGGCCATGGGCTGCGTGTCGGAGCGCAGCGTCTGTCCGCTATCGTCGCGCAGGGTGAAGCGCACCGTCGTTGCCGTGCTTGGGAGGTGCATCGGGACGAGGAGGGCGGCTGGCCGGTCGAAGGGCACCGCACGCCCCGCCGCCGCCAGCCGAAACGTCAGCGCCGACCGCTCTTGCGACGACGGCCGCTCGACCACGACCGGGTGCCCGATGGCGGGCTGCTCGAAGTCGGGCACGTGCCCGAGCGTACCCTCCACGTCGCGGCTGTCGCTGCCGCGCGCAAGCTGGATCGTCAGGAAGTACTTCGGGAAGACGCCAGCGCCCCACGGCACGCCGAAGAGCGAGATGTGCCGCTGCCGGGGGTCTTGCGTAGCGGCGTAGTCGTCGGTGAGGGTGGTGAGGTAGAGGCGCCCTCCCGGGGCCGTTGCGACCGAACCCTGGACGGTAGCGATGACGTTGACATCGGCCTCGTAGCGCCCGTCGGCGCGCTGGGCGAACGCGAGGCGCGGGTAGGGCACGCTCACGGCAAACAGCAGCGCCGTCCCGTCGATGGCGTTGCCGCGCGCAACCGGCAGCGCCATCGCCTCGTGCTGCACCGGGGGCGGCGCGAAGGCCCAGCCCGCAGCGTCCTGCGAGGTCGCGGGCGCAGCCGTGACGACCAGCAACCCCATCAACGTCGCGATGCGCCGCATGTGTGAACGTGTAGACGTCCGGACGTGCGGACGCAGACCCGGGCAAGAACTTTGCGCTTTCACACCCTCACACGCAGACACGTCCATACCGTTTACAGCTCGAAGCCGAGTGACGGGTCATAGTGCCGGAGCACATCCACGAGCAGGCGCACGCCGAAGCCGGTGCCACCCTTCGGGGCATAGGGCCGGTGCTCGCCGATGAACGCTGGACCGGCGATGTCGAGGTGGACCCACGGATAGCCCTCGGGGTACCCCGTGAAGTGCTCCAGGAACTTGGCCGCAGTCACGGTGCCTGCCTCGCGCCCGCCGACGTTCGTGCGGTCGGCGACGTCGCTCTTGAGTTGCTCCGCGTAGAGGTCGTACATCGGCAGCGGGGCGACGAGGTCGCCGGTGCGGCGTCCCGCCTCTACGAACGCATCGAGGCGGTTGGCGGCCCCGTCGGTCGCGCTCGTGAGGACGGCGCCGACCTTCGTGCCGAGCGCGACGACGGCTGCGCCCGTGAGCGTGGCCACGGAGACGCAGAACGCGGGATCGTAGCGCTTGGCGTAGCTCAGCGCGTCGGCGAGGAGCATGCGGCCCTCGGCGTCGGTGTTGAGCACCTCCACGGTCGAGCCGTCGTGCATCGTCACCACGTCGCCGGGGACGTAGGCGCGGCCGCCCGGCCGGTTGTCCGTGGACGGCACGAGCCCGATGATGTGCAGCGGCAGGCCGAGTTGCGTGGCCGCCGCCACGGCCCCGATCACCGCGGCCCCGCCCGCCATGTCGGCCTTCATCTTGTCCATCGAGTTCTTCGTAGGCTTGAGCGAGAGCCCGCCCGTGTCGTAAGTGACCGCTTTGCCGACGAGCACGATGGGGCGCTCGTTGTGCGCGTCCTCCGGCTTGTGCTCCAGCACGATGAACGCCGGGTCGTCGAGGCTGCCGCGGTTGACGGCAAGCAGCCCGCCCATGCCCTCGTCCTCGATCTGCTTCGTGCTCCACACGTCCACCGAGAAGCCATGCGCCTTGCCCAGCGCCTTCGTCTCCTCGCCGAGCGTCGTGGCGGTGAGATCAGCGGCGACCGTGTTGACGAGGTCGCGCGCCGCGCACGTGGCCTGGGCGGTGGCGAGGGCACGCTCGGCGGCGTGGCGGACCGGCTCGTCTTCGCGCTCGGTGACGAGCGTGAGCGTCTCGATCTCGGGGACGGGCTCGCCGGTGGTGCGGTAGCGCTCGTAGCGGTAGCTCCCGAGCACGAAGCCTTCGATGAGGGCTGCCGCTTCCTCGGAGCCGCGCCCCGGCGGCAGCACGATGCCGACGCGCGTGGCCTTGTAGTTCCGCGCCAGCTTGCCGCCCCGTCCGGCCGCCCGGCGGAGACGCTCGAGTTCATCGCCGGTGTCTGCGCCGCTCCCCGTCCCGGTGGTGCCTGGCTGGCCCAGGCCGCAGAGCACGATCCGGTCGGCGGACCGCGCGGGCGGATAGAACACAACGGGCTCGGTGCCGCGATCGGCATCGTCGGCCGCGCGGGCATAGGCGTCGCCGAAGGCGGCGCGCAGCGGCAGCTCGGCCTCGCTGGGATCGTCAGGGACGATGAGCAGGTCCGCTTCGAGCGTGGCCGGGTCGGCGTGGAGAACCGTGAGCGTCATGGGTTACGAGCCGGAGAGACGGAGAAAGGGGAGGCAGGGAGGAGAGGGCTTGAGGCGGCCACAGCGTCGCTGTCTCCACGTCTCGCCATTTTCCCGGTCCCTGAATGTAACCGTTGTGCGATGAGCGAAGGGGCTGGAGCATTCGGGTCCGTGCGTCGTATGTTGCCATGTAAGCGCTTAACCTGCGTCTTTTTCGCCGTTCGCGCGAGCGCGTCCCCCACCACCCGTATCTTTTCGGCCCTATGTCCACCACCGTCCGCTCGCTTCCGAGGACGACCGGCTGGATCTCCCAGAATTCCCGCTTCGGTACCCGCCCTTCCTCCATGCGTATTACGGTCATCGGGGCTGGCGCCATTGGCTCCGCCATCGCGTTCGACCTCACCCGCCGTCCTGATGTCACCCGTGTGCGCGTCTGCGAATCGCGCCCCGGCGTTCTCCGCCGTATCCGCGAAGCGCTCCCCGGCGACAAGACCCGCTGCTACCAAGTCGACGCCCGCGACGCGCAGACGCTCGACAACATCGTGGCCAACAGCGACGTCGTCATCTCGTGCGTGGCCCCGGAGCTGAACCCGATGCTGGCCGAGCTCTCGATCCGCAACGGCGCGCACTTCTGCGAGCTTGGCGGCAACGAAACCATCGCGCAGCAGCTGCTCGCGCTCAGCGAAGAAGCGCAGAACCGTGCCCGGTGGGTGGTCCCCAACTGCGGCCTCGCGCCGGGCCTGAGCAACATCCTCACGATGCGCGGGATCGAGTTCTTCGACGAGGTCGACAGCGCCATCATCCGCGGCGGCGACGTGCCGGTCAACCCGGAGCCGCCCTTCAACTACCGCCTCGCGCACTCGGCCGACAAGCTCCTCAGCGACTATACGCACCCCGCGACGATCATCCGCGACGGCCACCTCACGCACGTCGAGCCGCTCTCCGACATCGAGCGGGTGGACTTCCCCGAGCCGTTCGGCGAACTGGAGGCGTTCTACACGTCGGGCATGCTCTCGACGCTCCCGCAGGACCTCCAGGGCCGCGTGCGCACCCTCGACGCGAAGCTGCTGCGCTACCCCGGCCACGCCGACGCGATGCGCGTGCTCGTGGGGCTGGGCTTCGCCGAGGACCGCTCCATCGATGTGCGGACGCACCTCACCTACCGCGACGTGCTCACCCGGCAGATCCGTAAGCGCCTCGGCGGCACCTACGAGGACGCCGTTCTGCTGCGCATCAAGATCACGGGCCGCCAGGGCGATGCGTGGAAGCGCCTCACCTACGAGATGGTCGCGCGCTACGACGAGCATACGGACCTCTCGGCGATGCGCCGCTGCACGGCCTTTGCCACGGCCACCATCGCCACGCTGATCGCGCAGGGCGCGGTGCCGAAGGAGGGCGGCGCCGCCCCGCCGGAGCGCCTCATCCCCAAGGACCGCTTCTTCGAGGACCTGGAGCGCCGCGGCCTCCACGTCGAGACGCACTGGGAAGACATCGCGCCGCCGCGCTAGGCAGTAGGCCGCGCTAGATAGAAAACACAGTAAAACACAGAAGCGGGCCGGAGAGCATGTCTCCGGCCCGCTTCTCGTTAATCGTGCCGAGCCTGTGCGACGTGCGCCGGTCGCTACGGTGTGGCCGGGAACGTGTACGACGCCTGCAGGCCGAGCGGGAGGCCAAGCATCCAGTAGGCGAGCAGGAACAGCGACCACGCAACGAGGAAGACCGCGCTGTAGGGCAGCATGATCGACGTCAGCGTGCCGATGCCGGTCGACTTCACGTAGCGCTGGCAGTAGACCACCACGAGCGGGAAGTAGGGCATCAGCGGCGTGATGATGTTCGACGACGAGTCGCCCACGCGGTAGGCGGCCTGCGTGAGGTCCGGCGAGATGCCGACTTCCATCAGGATCGGCACGAAGATCGGGGCGAGGAGCGCCCACTTCGCGCTCGCCGAGCCGACGAACAGGTTCACGAACGCCGTCAGGAAGACGATGCCGAAGATGGTCAACCCGCCTGGCAGCGAGAGCGCCTTAAGTACGCCCGCGCCCTTCACCGCGAGCAGCGCACCGATGTTGGACACGTTGAACGCGTGCACGAACAGCGCGCAGAAGAACGCCATCACGACGTAGTAGGCCATGCCCTCCATCGCCTTCGTCATCGCGTCCACGACATCCTTCGACGTTTTGAAGACGCCCGCCACGATGCCGTAGACCACGCCCGGGATCAGGAACAGCAGGAAGATCAGCGGCACGATCGACTGCATGATCGGCGCCTGGAACGAGTTCAGCGAGCCGTTGGCGTCGCGGAAGGCTGAGTTCTCGGGCAGCAGCGAGAGGACGAGCAGTCCCATCCCGATCACGAGCGCCGCCGTCGAGGCCCAGAAGGCGCGCTTCTCGGTCGGGCTGATGGTGCTCATGTCGGGCGCCTCCTCCGCGTCGTCGTCCACCGGCGCGGTCGCGTTCAGGCGCGGCTCGACGATCTTGTCCGTGATGGCCCACCCGAGCGCGATGATGAGGATGCTCGAGGTCGCCGTGAAGAAGTAGTTGTTGAGTGGGTTGACGAGGATGTCCGCGTCGATGATCTGCGCGGCGGGCTGCGTAAAGCCCTGCAGGAGCGGGTCGAGGGCCGACGGCACCGGGTTCGCGCTGAAACCGCCAGAGACGCCTGCGAAGGCCGCTGCGATACCCGCGAGCGGGTGCCGGCCGACCGCGTAGAAGATGATGCCACCGAGCGGAATCACGAGCACGTAGCCCGCATCGATGGCGCTGTGGCTGATGAGGCCCACGAAGATCACCATCGGGGTGAGCAGGCTCTTCGCGGTCCGCCCGAGCAGCAGCTTGATGCTCGTGTTGAAGTAGCCTGCCTCGTCGGCGACGCCCACACCGAGCATTGCCACGAGGACGACACCGAGCGGCGCGAAGCTCGTGAAGATGGTCACCATCTGCGAGAGAAACGTCGTCAGCGCGGTGCCGGTGAGCAGGTTGTCTACGCGGAGCGGCTCGCCCGTGCGCGGGTTGATGTCTGCGAACTCGATGGGCGAGAGCAGGGCCGATAGGATCCAGACGATGATCAGCGACGCGAGGAAGAGCATCGCTGGGTCGGGCAGCTTGTTGCCGACCGTCTCGATGCCACCGAGCAGGCGGTTGATCAGACCTGCCTGCTTTTCAGGAGGCTGCGGCGAGGGCGCGTCTTGCGGCGAGGAAGCCATAGGGAATGACAGGGTTGTGGGTGGGTAGACCGCAGAAAGTACGGGCTAGGCCATCGACTATCAGCGGTCTGCTCCTGCCTGTCCCGCGCGACGCACATTCACGCGCTTAAGCTGTCAGCCACGGGGCAGCCTAGAGCACCAGCGTGTGGAGCGCTTCGCCGTAGGCGGCCTCGTAGCGCCCAGCGAGCGTGTCGAGGAACGCCGGCAGCAGGTAGGGCCGCCCGACGACGAGCACGCAGCCGCCCGTCCCCGTCTGCCGCATGCCGTAGATGCCTTCAAAGCCCGACCCTTGTTCCAGCAGAAACGCAACGGCTTCTGCCGTACGTCCCCAGGTGTCCAAGCCCCAGTCCTCACGTAGGGAGGCGTGGGAGACGAGCAGTGTCGCGCCGAGGACCTGGCCATCGCGGCGGCGCAGCGCCATCAGGAGCCGCGCGATGCGCTTCCCCTCGCCCACGAGGTGGCGCACGACGGGCTGGTGATCATCGGGGAGCAGCCCGAGCACATCACTGAGGTGCCGGTGCTCGATGTCGCGCAGGGTGACCGGACGGGGCAGCCCGATGCGGGGCGCGTTCGTCTGGAGCAGCAGTGTGGCGGCCTGCACCTGGGCGGTGCGTAGCTTGAAGAAGTCACGCGGGGCATCGGACGCCGGTGCCCGGGGTACATGGACGAGTCCCCACACCAACTCGTCGCGCGGGGGCGGGTCGAGCGGCTCGCTGGTGAGCGCCGCGCCGTTAACGAGCAGGAGTTGCGGCGGTGCCCCGTCGAGGGCGGCTACGCATGAGGCCACGCCGAACACGCGCTTGACGTGGTGCTCGGCCACCTGCTGCGCACGGGCAAGCCGCGCCGCGCGCCCGAGCGGCGCGCCCGATGCGGACGCAATCGCCTGCACGGCAGCCACCGCAACCGCGGCGACGAGGCTCTCCCCGCATGCGGGCGCCGACATCTCCACCCTAGCCTCGACAGGCTGCCCGGCAATCTCAGCGGCGAGGCGCACCACGGCCGCCGCCACAGCCTCGCTGGCGCCCGTGACGACGGCTTCTTGGGCACTGGAGGCCACACCCGTATAGCCATACACACGCGGCACTTCGACCGTGACTGATGTCTCCGACGCAGGGCGCGCAGCCACGGCGACGCCACCCGGCAGTGGGAGATACAGCCCAATGCCGGGGAAGAAGTCCGTGTGCTCTGCACTGAGGGCGAGCATCAGCGCAGCGCGCTCGACCGAGGCGCCAGGGCCTAGCCTCGCCTCAGCGCGCGCCGCGAGCTCCTGGAGGTGGACAGGCGCATGCGTCTCCATGCGCGCTCGCGCCCGCTGCAAGCGCTCAGGATCGGACACCGACGGGGCGTGTGTCCTTGGCTGCGCGCCAGGCGAAGTCAAATCGTTGGAGTGGGGCACGTCGGGCATCGGGCAATCGCCGCTGGGTGACCTGGCGCGCGACCGCCGTCACACGCTACCTCGAAGAACGAGTCCAAACTACCAGTGCGCTTCGGACGTTGTGCAAGCTGCGCCCTTCGCTTTGTTGTGAAGAACGGCCCCACGACGCATAGCACTCCTGGAGATCAGCCCCCGAGGTAAACGCCTGGCTGCAGGTCGATGCCGTTGAGGAAGGCACTCGTCGCCATGCGGCGCTTGCCCTGACGCTGAACTTCCAGCACCTCCACGGCGCCCGCCCCGCAGGCGATCAGCAGGCGGCCGTCCACATCGAGCACCTCGCCTGGCTGTCCGCTGGGCTCGCCCTCGGCCACACGCGAGCAGTAGAGCTTCCAGGTCTCGCCCGCGCAGGTCGTCCACGCGGCGGGATAGGGCGCGAGGCCCCGGATATGGTTGTGGACGGCCTCCGCGGGCTGCGTCCAGTCGATCTCGGCGTCCTCCTTGAACAGCTTCGGGGCCGGGCTGGCGAGCGTGTCGTCCTGCGGCTGCCCGACGGCTTCGCCTGCCTCGATGCGCTGCACGGTGTCCACGACCACCTCCGCCCCGACCTCAGCGAGCGTATCGTGCAACTCGCCCGCCGTCGTGTCCGGCCCCACCGGCACGGCGCGCTGGAGGAGAATCGCGCCGGTGTCCACACGGCGCTGGAGGAAGAACGTGGTCACGCCGGTCTGCGTCACACCATCCATCAGCGCGCGGTTGATCGGCGCCGCGCCGCGGTAGGCAGGGAGCAGCGACGCGTGAAGGTTGAACGCACCGAGCCGAGCCGCCTCATAGACCGCGGGTGGCAGGATGCGAAACGCCACCACCACGATGATGTCCGGGGCGAGCGCCTGCACCTGCTCCGCAAAGGCGGGGTCCTTCACCGAGACAGGCTGCCACACGTCGAGGCCGTGGCGCTCGGCAGCACGTTTCACGGCGGTCGGCGAGCGCTTCTGCCCGCGCCCGCGTGGCTTGTCCGGGCCTGTCACCACGGTCGGCCGGTAGCCCGCCTCCACGAGCGCGTCGAGCGACGGCACGGCGAAGTCCGGCGTGCCCATGAAAAGCAAGGAGGGGGGCGGCGGGCGGCGGGCGGCCATCGGCAGGAGGAGATCGAGCATAGAAAAACCCCCGCGCTTCTGCTGAGCGCAGGGGCCTGCAAGGTAAAGAAGGCGCGGGCGGATGGCTGTCGGCTGGCCGCCTCTACATCCGCGTGCGGTCGTCGTGGATCGGGTAGAGCAGCTGGTAGTTGCCGAAGCCCTTCTCATCGACGAAGATGAAGCGGCGGCCGAGGCGGTTGTAGTACCAGATCTCGTACGGCTCCACGCTATAGTTGAAGCGGTGCTCCTCGACGAAGTCGGGCTCGCCGAAGCGGACGAAGACCTCGCCGCGGTCGGTGTTCCAGCCGTTCTCGCGGAAGCGGCCGTAGTTCTCGTTGGCGAAGTGGACGCGGTAGTAGTACTCCTCCATGCGCTCGTTGCGGCGGGTCCCGGGCGTCGGGTCGCGGCGCTCCCAGAAAGAGATGAAGCGCGCGAGGCGCTCGTCCTGCGTCTCGGCGTCTAGAATGGAGCGCACGTCGCGGTCCTTGGCGATGTAGCGGAGCTGCGAGATAGCAGCGTCGAGGTCGCGGATCTGGGCATCAAGGCCGGTCCAGCGCACGTCGAACGCCTTGTCGGCGCTGGCCTGGACGGTGCCCTCGGCATCGACGAGCGCGAGTTGTAGGCGGTAGGTGCCGGCCTTGATCTCATCCATCGGCAGGTCGAGGGTGGCGGGCGAGGCACCTGCCTGCACGTCCACGCGGGTCATCCCGTCGAGCACGATGCCCTCGTCGGCCCGGTCTTCCTCGGAGGTGTCCATGCCAAGCAGCCCCCGTGCGAAGGTGCGCGCCGACGGAAGCTCACGGGCCCGCGCCTCCGAGATCACCTCGTAGGCGACGGTGAGTGATTGGGCGCGGTCGCTGACGATCTCGTAGAAGACGGTGAGCGTCTCGCGCTCGGACTCCACGACGTTGGAGACGTTTGGCTCCAGGGTCTGCGTGGCTGCGTCGTACGCGTTCAGGAGGATCGGCCCGGCGAGCGAAACGCCCATCGTGAAGTCGGGCACCGTGACCGGGATCTCGCGGACGAAGGCGCGGCGGCTGGCTCCGTCTTCGAGCTGAATTTCGAGGAGGTACCGCCCAGCATTCAGGGCGAGCGTCTGCGTGGTGGCGTCGAGCAGCGAGTCGGCCTGGGTGGCGTCGTAGTCAGGGACGGTGACGCGGCGCTCCCACTGGCGGCTCTCCACGAGCGTCTGCGCGTTGCCGTCAGCGTCCGCGCGGTAGAGGTCTGCGGTGATCGTGTAGGTGGCCTCGAAGCCCTCGTCGCGGCTGAGGAAGCGGAGGTTTTTGTAGGGAGCCGAGGCGTAGACATCGAGACGGGCCTGGTCGCCCTCCGCGGGCCCCACCATCGTCTCGGCGAAGAACTCAGGCTCGTAGGCGGCGCGCTGGGCAGAGAGCGGAGCCGCCGCCAGCACCAAGGCGACAATCAGCAGCGCGCGACAGGCAAGCAGGCGACAGGAAGCCATAGCGAATGGAGAGGCGGAGTCGTGGCAAGGAGGATGAGCGCCCGGAGCTGGAATTGAGAGCGGCGTGGGGTGCAGCACGAGGCGTGGGGGAGCAAGCACTCGCATGCGGCGAGCAACGTAAACATCCGATGGGGGTACGGGCAAAACACCCAGGGAGCGAGCGAGCCGCCGCCATGCGCGCCGAATGGGCTCGGTGCCAGGCCGAACGGCAGCGTGCCGGGGCGTGCGCGTACCCGGCGAAAGCGCTACCGGGGCCGATTTGTGCCCGCTACACGCTCTGGGCATCGTCTCGCAGCCGCGAACGCTATCCATGACCGGACTGTGCTTTCTGTTGGCAGCATGCTCTGTGACTGAAGCCTGCGTTCTCCCAGGAGCGGGTCTACTGGAAGAGCGCCTGCACGAACGCGGCGCGGTCGAACACCTGGAGGTCGTCGATGCCCTCGCCCACACCGATGTACTTTACAGGGATCTGGAACTCGTTCGAAATGCCAATCACGATCCCTCCCTTGGCGGTGCCGTCGAGCTTGGTGAGGACGAGGCCGGTCACGTCGACGGCCTGCGTGAAGGCCTCGGCCTGCCGGATTGCGTTCTGCCCGGTCGAGGCGTCGAGGACGAGGAGCACTTCGTGCGGCGCGCCGGGCACCTGGCGGTCCATGACGCGCTTCACCTTGGTGAGCTCGTCCATGAGGCCGAGCTTGGTGTGCAGGCGGCCTGCCGTGTCCACGAGCACGACGTCGGACCCGCGCGCGTTGGCCGCCGCGAGGGTGTCGAAGGCGACCGCGGCGGGGTCGGCGCCGTGGTATTGCTTGATGATCTCGACCTCGGAGCGCTGCGCCCAGATGTCGAGCTGCTCGATGGCGGCGGCGCGGAACGTGTCCGCAGCCCCGAGGAGCACCGAGCGACCCGCCTGCTTGTAGCGGTGCGCGATCTTGCCAATCGAAGTCGTCTTGCCCACGCCGTTGACGCCGACCACCATCACCACGTGCGGGTGGTTAGGCAGCGGCGCGTCGAAGTCCGCCGGGCGGTCGGGCGCGCTGGAGAGCATCAAGTCCGCGATCTCCTCGCGCACGATGCCGTCGAGCTCGGACGTGGAGACGTACTTGTCGCGCGCCACCCGCGCCTCGATGCGGCGGATGATGTCCACGGTCGTCTTGACGCCGACATCGCTGGTGACGAGCACCTCTTCGAGGTCGTCGAGGACCTCGTCGTCCACAGAGTCCTTGCCCGCCACGGCGCGCGTGAGCTTGCCGAAGAAGCTGGTGCGGGTCTTCTCCAGCCCGGCTTCGAGCTTTTCCTGCTCTTTCTCCTTCTTGCCGAATCCAAACAGGGCCATCGCTAGGGGTGTGAGAGTGTGGGTTTCGCAGGAACAGTGAGAAATCAATCGCCTTGTCGTGCTGGACTCAACTCAGCATCTCATCGGACCAGTGGAGATCCTGAATCAAGTTCTGGATGACAAGGACGGGAGCAGGGCGTCACCCCAACCCCGCGCGGCGGCGGGCCTCAGGGAGTTGGCCGCGGATGATGTTGCCGTTTTTATCGAGCGGGGCGTACGGCCCGAGGCGCATGATGGTTCGGAAGCGCAACGTGTAGCGGATGATGGAGACCGCCATCACGGCGGCCGTGCCGTAGACGAGCGCGTCCATCACCTCGGGGTCGGCCTTGAGGAGTGCGGCGAGGACCGTCAGCGCGAGGAGCGTCACGGCCAGCTTGCCCGTCCAAAGGCTCGTCGTAAAGCGGCCGAGGCGGCGCGTCTGCAAGAGCCCGCCGACGGCGAGGATGCTGTCACGCACGACCACGAGCAGCACGAACCACAGCGGCAGGCTCGGCCCCGCGCTCTCCGGGCGCGTCAGCAGCGCGACGGTCACGAACGCCGCCGCAAGCTTGTCGGCGGTGGCGTCGAGCACCTTGCCCCACTCGGTCACGGTGCCCGTCAGCCGCGCCACCATGCCGTCGAAGAAGTCCGTCGCGATCGCGGTGAGGATCAGCCCGAACATCCACCCGAGCGGGCCGCCCTGGTAGACGAGCATCGTGATCGGCACGATGAGGACGAGGCGGCTCAGCGTGAGCAGGTTGCCTGGCGTCCAGAAGCGCCCGAGATCTGGGAAGCCCGGATGCGACGGCGGCGGGATCCGAGGCGGTGACGCTCCACCCTCCACGGGCACGCTCCCCCCAGCGGCATCGCCGCCGGAGGCGTCAGGCGCGTTGGACATCGGAGCAGTGGACATCGATCAGGCGTGGCAGGACAAGCCGAACAAGGTAGGGGTGATTTTGCGAAGGGCCTGGGGAGGCGGGGTAAATTCGGCGCTCGGTGTTTGGTCCGCTGTCTCTCGTTCGTAGCCGCTCGTCTGTTGTCGCTCGTCACCCTATTCGGCAGCGTGTTTGCCATCCAGGCGGTCGCCTGGATCGCGCTCGCTGTGGGGTTCACTCGAAGCCAACGGCGCGACGGGCCTGTAGGTGCCGCCGCGGAGCAGCTCGACCTTCCCATCACGGTCGACTTTCCGATCACTGTGATCGTGGCGGCGCGCAACGAAGCCGAGCGTCTACCCGCGCTCCTCGATGCGCTCGTCGGGCAGACCTATGCTCCCGGCGAGGTGCTCATCGCCGATGACGGCTCGACGGACGCCACGGCGGCCATCGCTGCGGGCTATGCGGACCGATTGCCTGTGCGCGTCGTCCGTATCGCCAACGGGGACGCCGAAGCTGCGGGACTGCCCCGCAAGAAGCACGCGCTCAGCCGCGCCATCGCCGCCGCGCGCCACGACCGGCTCGCGTTCACCGACGCCGACTGCGCACCTGTCACGGGCTGGCTAGCGGCCTTCGCCCGAGCTGCCGCGGCCGAGCCCGACGCCGTCCTCGTGGGCACCTCGCCGACTCGGCCCGCCCGGGCCGTGCCCGACACCGCGGCATGGCTCGCCTCGCTCGTCCGCTTCGAGACGATGGTGACGGCCTTCCTCACGGCGGCGGCGATCGGGCTCGGGCGTCCCTATATGGCCGTCGGGCGCTCGATCTCCTACCCGAAGTCGCTCTTCGAGCGCCTCGGCGGCTTCGCGCACCAGGCTGCCTCGCTCTCCGGCGACGACGACCTCCTCGTCCAAGAGGTCCACCGCCAGCACGCTGCGCCGATCCGCTTCGTCGCCGAGGCGACCGCGCCGACGGACCCGCCCGCGACGCTCGGCGCGTGGCTCCGCCAGAAGCAGCGGCACACGTCAGCGGGGCGCTTTTACGACCGCGCGGCGCTGGCGCTGCTCACCGGCTTCCACCTGACGCACGGGCTCGTGTGGCTCGGTGCGCCGGTCTTCTGGGCGCTCGGCAGTTGGACCGGCGCCGGGCTGCTCGCGGCGCTCCTCCTCATCCAACGTGGCGTGCTGCGCGAACCGGCGGAGGCGCTCGGCACAGCCGACGTGATGCCTGCGTGGCCGCTCTGGATGTGGGGCTATGCGCTTTATAACAGCTTTGCCGCCCCGCTCGGCGGCCTCGGAGCGCGCCGCTGGTGAGGCCATCGCCCCCTCCGAGCGGTTCGTTTTGCCCCGGTCTTTTCTCCCGCTACGGACGCGAAGCCGCCCATCCCCAGTCCGACACGACGACCCCACCGGGGGGGCCTCTCACTTTTTTCGGCCCGTCCGATTTTTTTGGCGCGCGTTGGGGCCGCATCGGCGATGCGTTCAGCAGGACCGTCGGTGAAACCGCCGCAACACCATCCCTCCGTGAAGAAAGCCCAACGCACGCTGGCATACCACGGGGCCATCAGACGCACTCGGCGAGCATGACGAGGTCGCGTCTCTCGCTCCAAAGTGGGAACACGCTTTGACCAGCAGGGGGCCACTGACCGCACCCGACCACCCCCTACCCCGTCCCAATGTCATCCCTCCGCTTCCCTCTCCGGACCACGTTTGCGTGCGCTCTGGCGCTGCTCCTGGCTGCCTGCGACTTCGCGGGCATCCAGAGCGATCTCGAAGACGCAACCACCGTGCGCCTGACCGTCCCCGCTCCCCCAGCCGAGTTCGCCGTCACCGTGATCGACGCGACCACCCAGCGCCCCATCGACGGCGAAGTGCGCCTCACCATCGCTGGCGACGATGCGGCGCTGGTCGTCGATCCGCTCTTCTTCGACCCCATCGACGAGGTTACGACGGAGAGCGGCACGGTCGCGCTCGCCCTGCCCGACGGCACCGAGGTCTTCGCCGACGCCCCTGTCCGCTTCGAGGTGATTGCGCGGGCCGACGGCTATGTCACGACCGGCCGCTCCATCGCCATCCGCTCCACGGGTGCCGATGTCTTCGAGGTGCGCATGCTGCCGCTTTCCGGCCAGGCGCCCGAGGGCGTGACCGTGACCGCCAACACGGGCGCGGGCGCGGCCAACAACCAGGGCCAGCTCCGTGAGACGATCACCATCACCACGCCAGCAGACCCCCAGACCCGGGCCCGCGCCACCGTGACCATCCCTGCGAGCGTCGTCATCGAGGATGCGCGCGGTCGTGCCCTACGCGGCGACCTCGACGTGACCGTGGCCTACTACAGCCCGCAGAGCCCCGAGGCCATGGCCCTCTTCCCGGGCGGCTTCGACGACCTCCCGGTGACGCGCGCCGACGGCAGCACCGCCCGCGGCGGCACGATGCAGACCGTCGGCTTCGTCTCCATCGACATCTTCGACGAGGCGGGCCGCCGCGCCGAGCAGTTCAGCGCCCCCCTCGACGTGACGATGGACGTACCCGCCGACGTGATCAACCCGAACACCGGCGCCCCGGTCGCCCCGGGCGATGTGATTCCGGTGTGGACCTACGACGAGATCACGGGCCGCTGGGCGGAGGAGAGCAGCTTTGTCGCAGCCGAAGGCGGCTTCCTCGTTGGCGCACCGACCGAGGCCGGCCTCGTCCCGCTGAACTTCGCGGTGGACCACCTCTCGAACAAAGCGGGCGCCTGGTACAACAGCGCCGCGGCCTGCACGGACGGCGCAGAACTCGTCCTGACCAACCGCAACCACCTGCCCGTGCGCGCCGTGATCACGGTCCCCGGCTACGGCTACGCCAACACCGTCCACATGCTCAGCGACACGCTGCGCCTCGACGGCTTCCCGTCGAACATCCCGTCGGCGAACGTGGCCTTCTACTTCGAGGACAGCAGCGTCGGCAGCGTCACCGTCGACAACCCGTGCGGCGCCCGCGTGGAGGCCGAGCTGACCAACGTGCCGTCCGACCGCGTGACGGCGGAGTTCCTCTCCAACGTGGTCTGCTCCAGCCAAAACGTGACCACGCTCCCGTCGCTCCTGATCCAGGCCAAGCGGGTCGGCGTGACGCAGCCGTCCTACCTCCGCGTCGAGAACGGCGAGTTGACGGTCTCCGGCGTCCTCATGGGCGCCGAGTACGAGGTCGCCGTGGACTACAAGACGCAGAGCGACACCTACGAGCGCTACGAGCACCGCTTCGTGGCCGAGGGTGAGCTCAACGCCGAAGGGCGGGTTCGCATGGTCCAGGACTTCATCGACATCGAGCAGATCTGCGAGCGCCTCTAGCGCGCCGAGGCCCGGGCGGTCCGCACCGCCGCCTGGGTCGCCCTCGCCCCATCACCCTACCCGACCGATTCCATGATCCGTTCCCTACTCCTACTCGCCTTGCTGGTCCTGCCAAGCGTGGCCCTTGCGCAGACCGGCGGCCTCGCCCTGCGCGTCGGCACCACCGGCATCGGCGGCGACGCCATGTTCGGCGTGAACGACTACCTCCAGGTCCGCGCCTCAGGCACCTTCCTGCCCTACTCCACCACCTTCCTCCAGGAGGACGAGCGCATCGACGTCTCCTACGAGGCCGATGCCCAGCTCTTCAGCGTCGCTGGCCTGATCGACTACTACCCCTTCAAGAACGTCGTGCGCCTCAGCACGGGCCTCGTCTACAACGCCTCGTCGGTGACGGCCCTCGGTACTCCAGCGGAGTCCTACACGACGGGCGGCCGCACCTTCACGCCGGAGCAGCTCGGCACCGTGCAGGCCGAGCTCAGCCATAGCGCCCAGATCCAGCCCTACATCGGCCTCGGCTTCGGCAACCCGCTCGCAGGCGGCCGCTTCGGCATGATGCTCGACATGGGCGTCTTCTACACCGGCTCGCCAGCCGTGACGATGGAGGCCACGGAGATGCTCGCGCCGACCGCAGAGAATGCCGCGGCCATCCAGGAGGCGCTCAGCCCGATGACGATCTACCCGGCCGTGTCGCTCGCCTTCTCGGTCCGCTTCGGCGATTGACCCCAGCCTCGGCCCATCCACGTCAGCAGCAGCGGTAGCTTCGCAACGAGGCCGCCGCTGTTGTCTGTTTAGCCTGCCTCGGCGGCGACATGCATGCGGGCCTGCTCGGCAAGCGACCCGGTCCACGTGGCGGGCGGCGGTGCCGTGAAGCGACGGGGGTCGCGGCGAACAGGATGCTCGAAGGCCAGCGCGTAGCTGTGCAGCGCCAGGTTCTGCCCGTCGTGTTCGGTGCGGGCCCCGTAGCGGAGGTCGCCGACGATGGGCGTGCCGAGCGCGGCGAGCTGCACGCGGATCTGGTGCGCGCGGCCCGTCAGCAACGCGACCTCCACGAGCGAGCGCCCCCGCTCGGACGCGAGCGCCTGCCAGCGCAACGCCGCCCGCTTTCCGTCGGGGTGCCCCTGTGGCACCACCTCGACGTGCGAGCCGCGCCCGGGCGTGTAGGTCTTCGCCAGAAAGTCGACGCGCTCGCCGGAGGAGCCGGGGGGCGTCCCTTCCACCAGGGCGAGGTAGCGCTTCGTCGGCGTCCGGTCGCGGAACTGCTGGCTGAGCCGCGAGGCCGCCTTCGAGGTGCGCGCGAGCACCATCACCCCGCTCACGGGCCGGTCGAGCCGATGCACGAGCCCGAGGAACACATTGCCCGGCTTGTCGAACCGCTCCTTCAGGAAGGCCTTGCCGAGCGTGAGCAGATCGTCGTCGCCTGTGTGGTCGGCCTGGGCGAGCAGTCCGGCGGGCTTCGCCACCACGAGCAGGTGGTTGTCGAGGAAAAGCACCTCGAAGAGCATGGGAGCGCGTGGTGGGTGAGGGCGAGGTCGTGGGACGACAGAATAGGCCTGACGCGCCAGAGCGAGCGCCCCACCGTCTCGACCGTCCCTACCGCACCACGGTGAGCCGCTCGGAGACGCCGAAGCCACTGACCTCGCTCCGCACCTGGAGCCAGTACGGCCCCGCTGGCAGCCCGTCGAGCGGGAGCGTGAGCCGGAGACGCGACGGCGCATCGGGCGTGAGGCGTTGGGCGAAGACGCGCTGCCCGAGCGCGTTGTAGACGGCCACGTCGTAGGGGTTGGCCTCGTAGAGCGCGATCTGCGCCTCGGCCTGCCCAGCCCGCACCACGGTTGGGAAGAGCGCCTCGATCTCAGCCCCGCCGCTCTGGCGCTCGGAGCCGAGCGAGCCCTCCGTGATCGCACTAGCGAGCGACGGCACCATCGCCGAGGCAATCGTCTGCGCCTCGGCGGGCGTCACGGGCGTCGCGCTGTAGTAGATGGCGCGCGTCGCGCGGAGATCGACGTACTGGCCCTCGTCGCGGCGCGGGTCCGTGGCTGGCACGCGGCTCGGCACGATGATGCCGCTCGCCCCGACGGAGCGGTCGTCGCCGGTGCACTGGCGGAGGCCCTCGCCCTCGTCCCAGAACCGCTCGAAGGGCGCGGCCTCCCAGTCCGTGTCCAGCTTGAACGCGTGCACGAGCGCGCCCGCGTCGCCGCTCACCGCCTGCCAGAAGAGCGTGTCGGGCGGCAGCGGCTGCTGGGCGAGCCCGTCCGGCCGAGCGTCGAGCATGACGTCAGCGCCGCCCGTGAGCGCGTCGAAGTAGCGCATGCCGAGCGCGGCGTCGCTGTAGTCGATGAACTCCACGACGCCCGGGATCGGGTGGACGCGCAGATCGATGGCGAACGTCGCGTGGCGCTCGTAGAACGTGTAGGTGCCGGTGGTGAGCGGTCCCGAGTTGAAGCCGCGCACGACGCGGACGGCGCGCACCGGCCCCGTGCGGACAGCCACGATGGTACCGCGGTTGGCCGACGCCGTCCACTCGTTTCGCGCGCACGATCCCAGTTCGAGCAGCACCTTGAAGCGGTCGATCAGGTCAGGCCCGAGCCGGCCGCCCTGCTTGATGCGAAGGTCGTCGTGGATCCAGCGGTCCTGGAAGCCCAACCGGTAGTGTGCCGTCTCGATGGCGGTCGCCTCCGGGTTGGCCCCGAGGTCGTCGCCCGACTCGATGCCGCTGACTGACGCGCCGCGGAAGTCGTACGCGTCAGGAAAAGCCCCGTTGAGTAGCGTCGTCTCCAGGTCTACGAGGCGCTCGCTGGACCGGGGCACGGCCCCGCGGGGCACGACGAAGAGGTAGACGTAGCGCGCGGAGGCGCCTTCTCCGATACGGATCGACGTGCGGGTGGCGAGGTGGGCGCCGTCGGGGGCCGCCTCGGCAGGCGCGGCGCGGCCAGCGAAGCGTGCCATGAAGACGACCTCGTCGTCCGCGTCAAGGCTAGGATCGCTGTCAGGGCCGATGAGCGTCTGCAGCGCCGTCTCGGGCATCGCGGTGTATTCGAGGACCTCGACGCCGGTCCCTTCGCGCTCGAAGCAGAACGTGCCAGGATCGTCGCAGCGAGCCGCGCCGCGCCCGTCGAAGGCCACGCCGAGGTCGAGGCGTTCGCGCTCGTCGACCTGCACGGGGATGGGCGTCCAGCGGCCGTCGTAGGCGAACGCGGCGATGCGAGTTGGGGAGGCCCCGAGCAAGAGGGGCACCTCGTCGCCGGTGAGGACGACCTCCCGGAAGGCCTCAGCGCCACCGGACGGCTGGGCTGCGAGCCCAGGCACGGCGCCCAGGCACACGGCACAGACTGCAAGCAGGCGAGTCAGAAGCAATCGAGAGAGCGGCATCAGGTCGAGAAGCCGGGCAGGTGGAGGGCACCATACCGCGCACACCAACAGGATGGGCGGCGGCAAGGCGGAACGGGGAAATCTACTGTACGCGTCAAGGCGCTCCTGCCGGGACCGACGGCGGCGCGGGGGAGTCGGCGAGCATGCACGGGACAGACGCCCGCCTCAAGAAAGGGCCGTTCCCTGACCTTGCCGTATCCAATTAGCCGGAGGAGGTGTCACGACTCCGTTCCAGACCGCACTGACGTTGTTGCGTCCGGCGTCCTGCAAGCGGTAATATGAAAGCGCTTTCAGTCTCACTCTCTCATCCTCCCCCGCGCTCATGCGTCTTGCCACCACGCTCTTCGCGCTCTTCCTCGCGCTCCCCCTCGCCGCCCAGCCCACCGTCGACGGCATCGGCGACGACCCCGAGTACGAGCTTCTCGGCACCTACACCCAGAGCCAGGGCTTCGGCGACTGGGGCCTGATCGAGCTCAAGGGCTTCGCCGACGCCACCGACCTCTACCTCTACGTCGGCGGCACCACCGAGAGCAACTTCAACAGCCTCTACATCTGGCTCGACATCGCCAGCCAGACGACGGGCACCCCGTCAGGCACCGCACTGCCGACCTCGTCCGGTGGCTTCGACGGAGCCAACCCGACGCTCGAACTCCCGACCACGGAATGGGGCATCCGCCTCACCCACGGTGACCCGGGCGATGGGACCGACACTGGCTTCATCAACGTCGTCTCCTACGCAGGCACCAGCGCCGCCGACGTGTTCCTCGGCGCGCTCGCCGTCGATGGCACCGCCTTCGACGCCGACGCCAGCGGCTCGTTCGCAGGCGGCTCGTTTGCCTACTTGCACGTTCCGACGGGGCTCTCCAGCAACCCGGGCGACCGGGGCTTTGAGATCAAGTTCGAACTGGCCGACCTGGGCATCACGGGGGGCACCAGCCGCGCGAGCGCCTCGGACCTCTTCCAGCTCTTCACGGCCTATGCCAACCCGGACGGCAGCTTCTTCTCCTCCGACGTGATCCCGGAGGTGCCGGGCAACGGCTCGGCCAACTTCGGGAACGCGCCGGACTTCACGGCGCTCCCGGGTACGCAAGCCACCACGGCGAGCGCGCTTCCGGTCGAGCTGACCACCTTCGAGGCGCAGCGCACGGGCGAGCGCGTCGTGCTCTCCTGGGCCACGTCCTCGGAGACCAACAATGCGGGCTTCGACGTGGAGCTGCGCAGCACCACGGGCGACTTCGCAGCCCCCTCGTTTGAGACCGTCGGCTTCGTCGCCGGTGCCGGCACGACGACGGAGGCGCAGGCCTATCGCTTCACCACCGACGCCCTCCCGGCTGGCACCTACACGTTCCGCCTCCGCCAGGTCGACTTCGACGGCGCGTTCGCATACAGCCCCGAGGTCGAGCTTGCGCTCGGCGTGGCGGGCACACACACGCTCTCGGCGGCCTACCCGAACCCCTTCGCGGAGCGGGCGACGTTCTCGCTCGCCGTCGCCCAGGAGCAGCCCGTGGAGGTCGCCGTCTTCGACGCGCTCGGTCGCCGCGTGGCGACGCTCTTCGACGCGACGCTGCCCGCTGACCAGGCCCGCGTGCTCACGCTCGACGCCGCGGATCTGCCGAGCGGGCTCTACATCGTCCGCGCGCAGGGCACGACGTTCTCGGACGTGCGTCGGGTCACGCTCGCACGCTAAACACCTCAGCGCGCACTAGCGACATGTAGCTCACCTGAGCTCCCCACGCGCCGCCGTTCGCCTGTCCCCCCGGCGAGCGGCGGCGTTTTTTTGTTGAGGGCACCTGCGTTGCGTTGTGCGCACCGTAGTTCAAGCTGTGGCGCGAGCGGCGCGCTCCCAGTTGACGGACTGCTGGCCGCGCAGCCACCGCGCGAAGCCAAAGAAGGCCGCCACGTTCATCACGGCGAAGTAGAACGGCACGAAGAAGCCCTTGACCTTCACCTCGCGGTCCTGCCAGCGCCAGCCTGCGAGCGCGAGCAGCCAAAACGCGGTCTGCGCGCCGTAGAGCGCCGCGTAGAACGGACTCGTGAGGCCGAGCACGAAGTTGAGCGCAAACGCGACGAGGAGCAGCGGCGGCGTGACCGCCCAACGCAACACCCGGTGGGAGACGTACTGGAACGTCGTCCAGCCGTGACGCGGGTTGAGCAGGCTGAGCAGCCGCGCCATGCTCTGGAAGCCGCCTGCGCAGATGCGCACCTTGCGCTTGAACTCGTCCTCGACCGTCGCCGAGGGCAGCTCGGTCGCGTTGGCGTCGGTGGCGTAGGCGACGCGGTAGCCCTGCTGCGCCACCCGCAGCGTGAGCATGAAGTCGTCGAGCAGCGTGTCGGGCTCGCTGGGATGGAAGAGGTCGGTGCGGAGCGAGAACAGCTCGCCCGCGGCCCCGACGACGGTGTGCAGCCGCGCATCGAGGTGCTTGAGCGCGGACTCATAGCGCCAGTAGAGGCCCTCGCCCGCGCCCGAGGCGGCGTCGGCCTCGGCGGCCCGGATGCGCTTCTCGCCCGAGACCGCGCCCACGGCCGGGTCGGCGTAGTGCTTGACGATGTTGCGCACCGCCTCGCGGTTGAGCATCGCGTTGGCGTCGGAGAAGATCACGATGGGCGTCTCGACGTGCTTCATCGCGCGGTTCATGGCGGCGATCTTGCCCGCGCGTCCGGCGCGGTGGAGCAGCTTCACGCCCGGATAGCCGAGCAAGAGCTGCGGCGTGCGGTCCGTCGAGCCGTCCGTGACAAACAGCAGCTTGAGCTTGTCCTTCGGATAGTCCTGCGCCAGCGAGTTTTCGAGCTTCTGCAGGATGTCGCGCTCCTCGTTGTAGGCCGCCACGACGAGCGTGACCTCGGGCTCGTACGCTGCCACCTCGGGATCGGCGAGGTCAGGCTGGCATGGGCTGAGGCCGAGCGCGTCGCGCACCTTGACGAGCATCCACAGCACCACGCCATAGCCGACGTAGGTGTAGACGATGACGGCAACGGCCAGCCAAAAGGCGAGTTCGAGGGGGGACAGCATGGCGGGGGTGAGACGGCGTGCTGGGTGGTATCAGCAGGTGCTGGAAGAAGGCAGCTAGCGATTCGCCGCCGTGATGATGGGGTCGAGCGCGGCCGACGCGCTGGCTCCGTCGCCCCGGGTCTCCTTCGGAATGAGGGTGCCTCTAGGCCCTGGTGGCGCGGCAGCGTCCTGATGCTGCTCATCGGCCTTCATCTGTCGGATCACCTTCGCCGGGACGCCCGCGACGACGCTGTAGGGCGGCACGTCTTTGACGACGACGGCACCCGCCGCCACGACCGCGCCACGTCCGACAGTCACGCCCTTGAGCACCGTGCTCCGGATCGCCAACCAGGCCCCGTCCTCGATCACGATGGGGGCTTGCTTGCCAGAGTCGGACAGGTCGCCGACGGCGTGGAAGTCGGAGTCCATCACGACGACGTGCGGCGCGATCTGGACGTTCTCGCCAATCGTGATGCCGACCCGCGCCGAGAGCGAAGCCCCGTGGTTGATGAACGAGTGCGCGCCGATGCGGATGGTGGCGCCCGGTCCGGCCGACAGCTCCGTCGTCGCCACGCGCGATCGGATGGCCACGCGGTCGCCGATCTCGATGGTGCCCGCAGCGTTGACGCGCGGCGCACCGTCGAGGGTCACGAAGCGACCGAGGCGACAGCGCCAGAGCCGCAGGCGCGCATTGGCGACGCGGTAGGCTGCGCCCAGAACATGGGAGAGACGAGACATGGGTGGGTGGCGATGAGTAAGCCTTGGGCATCAAGCTCAAAGCAGTTTTCTGTCATCCCCGACTTGATCGGGGATCCATGCGATCTACACGGCGGGCACAAAACGTCATCAGGTAGTACGCTGCATCCTATGGCCCCCGCCTGCACGGGGATGACGTAGGGTGGGAATCAGAAGACAGGCTAGGCCGCGAGGCGGAAGGCGGGCTCGGCAGCGACGGGGTTCGGCACGGCGGCAGGCACCGGCGCGCCCGCGACCTCCTCGTAGATCTCGATGAGGCGCTCGGCGGTGCGGGCCCACGAGAACCGTTCGGCGCGGGCGAAGCCCTGGCGGCGGAGGTCGGCCTGGAGCGTCGCGTCGGCGAGGACGTGGCGGATCGCGCTTGCAAGCGACGACGGCTGCGTCGGCTCGATCAGCACGGCGGCGTCGCCTGCGACCTCGGGCATCGATGCGGCGCGCGACGTGATGACGGGTGCGCCGCAGGCCATCGCTTCGAGAATCGGGATCCCGAAGCTCTCCCGCAGCGACGGGTAGAGGAACAGCGCCGCCTGGCTGTAGATCGCCGGGAGGTCGGTGTTCGCCATGTAGCCCGGCAGGATGAAGCGCGGCGCGAGGTCGAGCGCGTCGAGGGCGCGCAGGTGCACGTCGAGCGCCTCGCGGGCATAGTCGGCGATCACGAGCGGCGTGGGAGCCCTATCGTCCAGAGCGACGCTGCGGGCATACTCGACGTAGGCCGTGATGACGCCGGGCAGATTCTTCTTCGGGTCGGTGTTGCCGAGGAAGAAGAGGAAGTCCTCGGGCAAGCCGTAGCGCTGGCGGACGCGGCGCTGCTCATCGGCGCTCTCGACGGGGCGGAAGTGCGCGCCGACGCCGTTGTAAACCACATCCAGTTTCTCGGCAGGCATCGGCAGCGTGTCGAGGATGCGGCGGCGCTCGTACTCCGACACCGTGAGCACCTTCGCCGCGCGATGCGCCACGCTCGGGACGACCTGGCGGCGGTAGAGGTTGCCAAGGCGCTGATACCACGTCCCGCTTCCGCGCAGGATCGCCGAGGCGCGCCCTTCGAGGTAGATCACGTCGTGGACGGTCACGACCGTCGGGACGGGACTGTTGAGCGGCGCGGTGTTACTCGTGCAGTGGAGCACGTCCACGCCCGCCTTCTTGGCCGCCTGCGGCAGCGCAACCTGCTCCCAGACGGGGTAGCTCGGCGCGTCGAGTTCGTAGACGAACAGGTTCTCTGACGACGCCAGGCACGGGTCCTCGCCAGGCTTCACGAAGACGACGACCTCGTGGTCGTGGCGCTGCTGTTCAGCGAGCTTCTGGAGGTGGCGCAGCGACTCGAGCGCGACGATGTCCATGCCGTGCTTCTTGCGCCGGAAGATGCGCTGGGCTTCGATGCCGATTCGCATAGCGGTTGTGGGTCTTAGGTCGAAGGTCGAAGGTCGCGGGCCGTGTCAGACGCCGCATCCTTGCGGACCGGTGACACGGGACCGGTGACCGGCGACCCAGCCCCGTGGGGCGTATGGATGAAGGTGCGGTTGCCGCCCGGGCTGCGGAAGAGCGCGCGGGTCATGCGCCAGATGCCGCCGGGCAGGTGCAGCACCGCGCTCAGGATGTCGCTGCGCAGCAGGTTGGCCGGGATGGCGATGAAGAGCGTCAGCACGAGCGTAGCCGTGAGGACGGCCCAGGGCAGCGCTGCCATCGGGCCGCCGATCACGAAAACCAGCAACGTCAGCGCCGGCACCCCCGCGATGAGCAGCGCGCGCGGCGGCAGCGCCATCTGGAAGACCTTGTCGGCATAGTCGAGACGGCCGCTGAACAGCCCGGCAACACCCCGCGCGGTGTGGCGGCGGAGGTAGTGGAATTGCGCCGAGAGCCACCGCGTGCGCTGGTTCTCGAACGTCTGCCCACCGCTCACCTTCTCGTCGTAGATCACCGCCTTCGGCGCCCACGCGATCCGGATGCCCTCGTAGAGCAGCATCAGCTCCAGTTCTTTGTCGAAGCCGCCGACGGCCTTCGCGCGGTTCATGCAGCGGTCGAACAGTTCGTAGTCGAACGCCATGCCGGAGCCGATGAGAGCGGCGGAGAGGCCAAGGTTGGCGTGCCCGGCGCGGAAGATCTGATTGTTGATGCCCTCGCTCAGCGCGTCGAGCTTCGCCATCGGCGTGTCGAGGTTCTTCGCCACGCGCTGGCCCTGCACCACGCGCGCGCTGCCCGGCTGCGTGGGGTCGAGATACGCCGCGAGGTGCGCGAGGGCGTCGCGGTCCATCACGTTGTCCGCGTCGAGGACCACGGCGCCGTCGAACGTCTGCTTCTGCGCCGCGAGAAGGCTCAGCGCCGCGTTGAGCGCCTTCGCCTTGGTGCTCTTCTCGAACGACACCTCGACGACCTGGATGGGCAGCGCGTCGAGCGCAGCGAGCGTCGCGGGCTGCAGCGAGTCCGCAATGACGATGACTTCGTAGAGCTCCTGCGGATAGGACTGGTCGAGCGCCTGCCGCGCCACGTCCACGATGACCGCGTCCTCCTTGTAGGCCGGAATGAAGACCGCGAGGCGCTGCGTTGGCTCGCGCAGCGGCGGCGTCGGGCGCAGGCGACGGCTGGCCAGGGCAAACACGAGCAGGTAGACAACCACGAGCGCGCACGCGGCAAAGGCGAGCGTACTGAGAACGGCCCCGAGGGTGCTGAGGAGCGTTCCGAGGGTGGCGGCGAACGACATGGGCGGAGGAGGGCTAGATAGTCTTCGGTATCGGCGCCCACCCGGCTCGATTTAAGCCACTAGGCCACTCAAAACTCCGATCTTGCTTCGTTGTGTTGTCGTTCTGACCTCGTCGCATCCAGCTCATCGCTCACCATGCCTCCCTTCGTTTTTCTCCTCGCCCTCGCTGGCATCCTGTTCGCCGCGTTCGTGATCTACCTCGATCACAAGAAGAAGACCGGCGGCACCATCGACCCGAAGGCGCTGGAACAGGCCATGGCGGACCTCACAGCAGCGCTCGACGAGGCCGAGGGCGAGCGGGCCCGCCTCACCGAGCGCGTGCGCAACCTCGAAGCGATCGTCACGACGGAGACGTACGACCTCCTGAAGCCGGACCCGGCGCCGGAGCAGGCGGAGCGCGCCGCCACCCGTCTCGATCCGGCGCTGCTGGATGACTCTCTGCTGGATGACTCTCTGCTGGATGACGACGCCCCGCTCGGCAACGACCGCACAGCGGAGGACGCGGCTCGGGCGGAGGACGCGGCCCGCCTCGCCCGGCGGCTGCGGGGGCGGTAACACCGCGTTTACGCGCCGCGCCTTCATACGCGGAGGCCGTTGGATTGCGAGGGATCTGCCAGCGAATCGTGACAGGGTTGCGATAAATCGCAGGCGGCGCCAGGCGATACTGGGAGCGTCACCCGAAACGCCGCGGGGGGCACGTCGCTCCCCAGCGCTCGCACTCCAACCCCATCGACCCATGACTGCACGCTACCCACGCCTCCTCGGCCTCCTCGGCCTCCTCGCTCTCCTCGCCTTCGTCGGCTGCGACGCCGCCACGGACGACACGACTGACCCCGTCGCCGATCCCGTGACTACGGCTGAGGCTGCCGCCTCCATCGCCAACGCCGTCGCGCTCGACAGCGGCGGCGCGCTCGACGAGGCCGCCTCGTTCGCGACCTCCTTCAGCGCCGGCATCGACGGCGACGACGTGACCACGGCTAACGCCTCCGCTGACAACGGCTGCACGTTCAGCCTCGACTTCGACGAGGAGGCCGTCCGCTACGACCGCGCCGTCGACTGCACCTGGGAGAGCCAGAACGGCCTCTATGCGGCGGGCTACAGCCGCGCGCAGACCCTCCAGTTCCTCCGCGACGGCAGCCCCGTGTTCTTCCCGAGCAACGCCGACGCCGCGACCTTCGAGATCGTGAGCGGGAGCGGCACGCGGACCCGGCCCCGCTTCAGCCACACGCTCACCGACATCGGCGGCGACCTCACCGTCACGGGCCTGAACACGGACGTGGTGACCGTCAACGGCTCGCTGACCCGCGCCGCCCTCGACGTGTCGACCACGGAGGCGGGCACCCGATCGCTCGACCACCGCATCGAGCTCACCTTCACCGATGTCACCGGCCCAACCACGTCGCGGCAGGACTGGCGCGACGCCGCCTCAGGCACGATCTCTGGGCGCTACCAGGCCACCTTCACCGCCATCGACGGCGACACGATCGCCGTGGACCGCACCTTCACGGTCACCTTCGGCGACGACACGCTCGTGATCGAAATCGGCGGCGAGCGCTTCGAGGCCAACCCGATGAGCGGCGAACTGATGTAGGAGCGCCGACACGCCTCAGCTCTGCACGTGCCCGCGTGGCTTCCGAACCCGGAGGCCGCGCGGGTGCGTTTGGGGCGTAGCTCAGTGTGGCCGTGGTTCCGAGCGGTCCCACCTCACCGGTTCTTTTTCTCCTCGCCTCTTATCATGCTTCGTTCCATCGATCCGAACACGGGGGAGACCCTGCGCACCTACGACGCGCTCACGCCGGACGCGCTCGACGCGCGCCTTGCTCGGGCTGCGCGGGCCTCCGAGCACCATCGCACGACCCCGCTCGCGGACCGTGCCATGAAGCTTCGCCGTGTTGCCGATGCGCTGGAGGCGAGCGTTCATCGCCACGCCGAGACGATGACGCGCGAGATGGGGAAGCCCGTCGGGCAGGCCGAAGCTGAAGCCAAGAAGTGCGCCTGGGTGTGCCGCTACTACGCCGACCACGCCGCGGCCTTCCTCGCCGACGAACCGCGCCCTATCGATGGGGCCCACCGCGCGTTCGTCGCGTACGAGCCACTCGGGCCGGTGCTCGCCGTGATGCCGTGGAACTACCCCTACTGGCAGGTCTTCCGCTTCGCCGCGCCCGCAGTGATGGCAGGCAACGTCGGGCTCCTCAAGCACGCCGAGAACGTGCAGGGCTGCGCCGAGGCCATCGAAGCGCTGTTCCTAGAGGCAGGCTTTGCGGAGGGCGTCTTCCATAACCTGCCCCTTGAGGTAGACGCCGTGCGTGGCGTGATCGAAGACCGGCGCGTGCGGGCCGTCACGCTCACCGGCAGCGAGCGCGCGGGCCGCGCCGTGGCGAGCCAGGCCGGGCAGGCGCTCAAGCCTACGGTGCTCGAACTCGGCGGCTCCGACCCGTTCATTGTCCTCGGGGATGCCGACCTCGACCGCGCGCTCGACCTCGCCGTCACCGCGCGGATGCAGAACAACGGCCAGAGCTGCATCGCGGCGAAGCGGTTCATCCTCGAACGCCCCATCGCCGACGCCTTCACCGAGCGCTTCGTCGAACGCGTCGAGGCGCTCACCCTCGGCGACCCGATGGATGCTGCCACCGATGTCGGCCCGATGGCGCGCGAAGACCTCCGCGATGGGCTCCACGACCAAGTCGAGCGCGCTGTCGCCAAGGGCGCGACGCGGCTCACCGGCGGCACCGTGCCCGACCGGTCCGGCTTCTTCTACCCGCCGACCGTGCTCGCGGGCGTCACCGAGGGCATGGTGCCGTTCGAGGAAGAGCTGTTTGGTCCCGTCGCGGCGCTCAGCGTCGCTGAGGACGTGGACGACGCGGTGCGGCTCGCCAACGCGACGCGCTTCGGGCTGTCGAGCGCCGTCTTCACCGAGGACCGCGCCAAGGGCGAGGCCGTCGCCCGACGAATGCACGCAGGCGGCGCGTTCGTGAACCAGATGAGCCGGAGTCACCCCAACCTCCCCTTCGGCGGCATCGGCGACAGCGGCTACGGCCGCGAACTCGCGCGCCAGGGCATCCGAGCGTTCGTCAACGAAAAGACGATCTGGATCGAGTAGTCGTGGACGGCAGCGGGTGTAATCCAGCTAGGCGGCGTCTATCTGCGCGTGGTCGCTGTGCTCGTAGAGCGCCTCGGCGAGCAACTCGAGGTCGGTGCAGTAGGCGAGGCGGTCGCGCCAGGCGGCGGGGATCGCGGCCTCGCCGTAGTGCGCCCCGGCGAGTTGGCCGTAGATCGCGCCCGTTGTGTCGGCGTCGTCGCCGAGGTTGACGGCGCGGAGCGCACCCGCCTCGAACGTGTCCGTGGTGGCAAACGCCCACAGCGCGGCCTCCATCGCCTCGACGACATAACCGGTGCCGCGAATCGCAGGCGGCTCCTTTTCGAGGAACGACCCGGCCGCGACGGCCGCTACCTTCGGCGCAAGCGGCGCGTCGTCCCAGAAGCCAGGCGTCGGCTCGAAGGGCGTGGCGAGGAAGTCAGCTTTGCTCGCGCCGCCGAGTGCGGCGACGAGCAGGGCGGCATAGTAGCGGCAGGCATCGACGGCCTCCGTAGCCCCGTGCGTCGTCCGCGACATCTCGGCGCTGTGCGAGACCGCGTCTTCGAAGCGCGGCGCGAAGAACATCGGCACGGGCGCGAGGCGCATCAGCGAGCCGTTGCCTGCCGACCACGGATCGGTCGATCCCGCAAACGGGTCACCCGTGCGCGAGAAGTGCGAGAGCGCCCGCGTCACGGTGTTGCCGATGTCGAAGCAGCGTCCGGTGCTGCTCCAATAGCCCTCGCGCTTCCACCGAACGTAGCGCTCCATCTGGTCGGCAGGGTCGAAGCCCTGTTCGACGAGGCTCGTGGCGAGGCAGAGCGCCATCGACGTGTCGTCGGTCCACTGCCCCGGCTCCAGCCCGAACGGTCCGCCGCCGACCATGTCAGTGATCGGCACCACCTGGCTCGGCGGGGTGAACTCCAGCGTCGTGCCCAGCGCGTCGCCGGCCGCGAGCCCGAGCAGACAGCCCCGATAGCGGCTTTGTGTCGTCATACTGGTTCCTTTCTGCTTCTTATCCCAAGGTCCTATCTCCTGCCAGCGCGTCGCCCAGCCGGTCGTGCACACCGTCGTCGGGGTGCTCGTGGGTGTCGGGTTCGAGGTGCGTGGTCACCTCCACGTGGTCCTTTGGGAAGACCGTGCGGATGCTCTCCTCGACTTGCGTCGCGTGCGCGTGCGCGTCCTCGATGGGGAGGTCGCCGGGGAAGAGCAGGTGTACTTGCACGTAGACGTGGTCGTTGACGCGGCGATAGCGGAGGAAGTGGTAGCCGAGGATGTGGCTCTCAGCCTCGGCGCGGTCGAGCACGGCGCGCAACTCGGCCGTCTCGGCGGGATCGGCGCTCTCCATCAGCCCCTGGTAGGCCTCGCGGAGCAGCGCGAATGCCGTCCAGCCGATGTTCAGCCCCAGAAGGATCGCCACGACGGGGTCGATCCACGTCACGCCGGTCAGCCAGACGAGGCCCACGCCGACGAGCACGCCGAGGCTCGTCCACATGTCGGTGAGCACGTGCTGCCCGTTGGCCACGAGCACGACGGCGTTGTGGCGTCGGCCCGTGCGGACGAGCCACAGCCCGAGCCCGAGGTTGACGAGCCCGAGTGCTGCCGTCACCGCGAGTCCCAACCCGAGCCGTTCCAGCTCCGGCCCCGTCACGAGCGCCTCGACGCCCATCGCCACGATGCCGAGGGCAGCCATGAGGATGAGCGCCCCCTCGAAGCCTGACGAGAAGTAGGCGATCTTGCCGTGGCCGTAGGGGTGCTTCGCGTCCGGCGGCTGCGCGGCGTACCACAGGCTGAACGTCGCAACGCCCGTGGCGAGGAGGTGGACGACCGATTCAAGCGCATCGCCGAGGATGGCCGAGGAGCCCGTGGCGGCGTACGCGCCGAGCTTACCGACCAGCATGAGCACCGCCACGGCGAGGCTCGCCGCCATCGCCTGCGAGCGCGGGTCGCGGAGATCGAAGCGCTGCGGAAGCGCCTGGTCAGGGCTGTGCGTGGAAGCCATCGCTGCGCGTTGTCGTTTGCGGCTAAGGCTGGTTGGCGCGGGGGAACGTGAAGCTCACCCGCGCAGAACGATCCCACGGTGAAAAGCTTCCGCACGCATGCCGTTGCTCATAGAACCGAACGGAAAGAGCTGGGTTATAACTCAAGTTAAACAGTCGATATCCGTCAACGAACCTTCCGCGATCCACAACAGCCATGACGCAGAAGTCCAAGCTCCGCAAGCTCGGCGGCTCCGTCGCCACCATCATCCCGAAGGCGATGCTCGACCGCCTCCACCTCGAAGCGGGCGACGAGATCTTCATCACCGAGACGCCCGACGGCGTGCTCCTCAGCGCGCATGACCCCGACACGGAGGCCATGCTGGACGATGCCCGCGCCTTCATGCGCTCGCACCGCGAAGCCTTCAAGGCGCTGGCGAAATGAAGCCGCCTGACGGGCCACGTTGGCTGACAGCAGCGCAGGTCAAGGTGCTTCACGCCGAGTCGCTGTCGGCATTCGGCGGGCTGGATGGTGTGCGTGACGAAAACCTGCTCGGGAGTGCGCTCGCACGACCACAGCACCTATTCACGTACGGCGGTGCCCCCGACCTCTCGGCACTGGCCGCAGCCTACGGGGTCGGCATCGCGCGCAACCACCCGTTTCTGGACGGCAACAAACGTGCGGCGCTGCTCGCCATGCGAGCATTCCTATTTCTGAACGGCCGAGGACTCAATCCAGACCAACTGGAAACGGTCACGACCATGGAAGGCGTTGCCGCAGGCAGCGTGGACGAGGTCGCGCTCGCCGAGTGGATCCGAGCAAACAGTGCGCCGCTCACCCCCTGATCGACACGCCTGAACGGCGGTCAATCTGTCCCCCTCGAAATCGAGGGGGACAGGTCGAGCAAAGCGAGACCAAGGGGTGCTACGCCATCTCCGCCTTGCGCTCTTGGAGCGCCTTCTTGCGCTTGTGCGGGTCGAGGTGACGCTTGCGGACGCGGTAGACCTTCGGCGTGATCTCGATGAGCTCGTCGTCGCGGATGAACTCGATGGCTTCCTCCAGGCTCATCCGGCGCGGCGGGTTGATCTTCTCGAAGTTGTCCGCCGACGCCGCGCGCATGTTGGTCAGCTTCTTCTCCTTCGTGATGTTGGCTTCGAGGTCCTGGTCGCGGCTGTTCTCGCCGATGATCATGCCGTTGTAAACCTCGTCGCCCGGCCCGACGAAGAGCTGGCCACGCTCCTGCAGGTTGATGATCGAGTAGCCAGTGGCCTTGCCGTTGCGGTCGGCCACGAGCGCGCCGGACGCGCGGTGGCTGATCGGCCCGGCCCACGGACGGTAGCCCGCGAAGAGGTGCGTCAAGAGGCCCGTGCCTTTGGTGTCGGTGAGGAACTCCGTGCGGTAGCCGATGAGGCCGCGCGCGGGGATCTCGAACGTGAGGCGGACGCGGCCCGTGCCGTGGTTGATCATCTTCGTCATCTGCCCCTTGCGCCGCCCGAGCTTCTCGATCACGACGCCCATGTGCTCCTCGGGCACGTCGATGGTCGCCTCCTCGTAGGGCTCGTGGGTGGTACCGTCGATTTCTTTGGTGATGACCTGCGGCATGCCGACAGCGAACTCGTAGCCCTCGCGGCGCATCTGCTCGATGAGGATCGCCATCTGGAGCTCGCCGCGCCCGAAGACGAGGAAGCGGTCGGGCGTCTCGGTTTCCTCGATCCGCATGGCGAGGTTGTTCTGGCCCTCGGTGAGCAGGCGGTCTCGGAGTTGGCGGGAGGTGACGTACTTCCCGTCGCGCCCAGAGAACGGGCTGTCGTTGATGCGGAACTCCATCGAGAGCGTGGGCTCGTCGACGTGGAGCGGCTTGAGCGGGACGGGGTTCTCGGCGGCCGAGAGCGACTCACCGAGGCCGATGCCGCCTGCGCCCGCGACGTAGACGATGTCGCCCGGCCCGACTTCGTCGCGCTCGACGCGGCTGAGGCCGTCGTTGACGTAGAGCGCGCTGATGGTCGCCTTCGTCTGCGTGCCGTCGCGGTGACAGAGGGCGATGGGCTGGCGCACCTTCGCCGTGCCCTGCACGACGCGGCCGATGGCAAGCGCGCCGACGTACGGGTCGGGCTTGACGTCGCAGACGAGCACCTGGAGCGTGGCGTCCGGGTCACCGACGGGCGGCGGGACGGTCTCCACGATGGCATCGAAGATGGGGCGGAGGTCGGTCAGCTCGCCGTCGGGGTCGAGCGTACACTGGCCGTCCTTGGCAACGGCGTAGAGGACCGGGAATTCGAGCTGCTCGTCGTTCGCGTCGAGGTCGATGAAGAGGTCGAACACCTCGTTGAGCACCTCCTGAGGACGGGCGTCCTGGCGGTCGATCTTGTTGATGACCACGATGGGATCGAGGCCGAGCGCGAGCGCCTTAGAAAGCACGAAGCGCGTCTGCGGCAGCGGCCCCTCGGCGGCGTCCACGAGCAGCATCACGGCGTCGACCATCCGCAGCGTGCGCTCGACCTCGCCACCGAAGTCGGCGTGGCCCGGCGTGTCGACGATGTTGATCGTGATGTCGTCGCTCGACCCCTCAGCACGATAGGTCACGGCGGTGTTCTTCGCCATGATCGTGATGCCCTTCTCGCGTTCGAGGTCCATCGAGTCCATGACCCGCTCGGCGACCTCCTGGTTGTCGCGGAAGGTGCCGCTCTGCCACAGGAGCGCGTCCACGAGCGTGGTCTTGCCGTGATCGACGTGCGCGACGATGGCGATGTTGCGGAGGTGCTTGTGCTGCATGGGTCTGGGGTCGTAGTTCACAGGTCCCAAGTCGGATCCTGGGACAGCGGGTGACAACTAGGCGCGCGGCCGGGTGATTCACGCGGCGTGCGGATTTGGGACGAAGAGGAATGCAGGGGAGGGAGATGTACACGCATAGCCGTGCCAACGCTGGTGCGTTATTCTTCGATACCATCTGCCTGTCCTTATGCCATGCGTTTCCTCTTCCTCGCCCTCCTCGTCCCGTTCGGGGCCGCTCCCCTAGCAGCGCAGCACGTGAGCCTCCACGGTGGCTCGGCGCAGCACTTCTCCTATGGCGCTTCGGGCGGGGTCGCCGACCTTGAGGTTGGTCTCCCTCTCCTGAGCCTGGGCCCCGAGGACGCGTTTTCGTTCAGCATCGGTGCCTACGGGGGGCAGGCGCTGTATCCCGGCTACGCCACCGCGACATCCTGTGCCGGGTGCGTGCGCACGAGCCTCCGTCATGTCTATGTCGGGGCGCGGCTGGGCGTCCAGTTCGACCGCATGCTGCTGCCGGTCCGCTTCACCGTAGGGGTCGCGCGCTACCACGAACGCACGCGGCGCGAGGTGACTCCGGCCTCGCCGTTTGTTGGCGAAGCAACCGCTGAGACCTTTGAGGGCACGGCGACGTATAGTGCCCTCGACCTCGGGGCTCGGCTGCTCATACCGGTCGTTCCAGCGTGGGCGCTCGAAACGGGCGCGTCGTCCTCGCTGCCGTTCGACGAGGATCGAGCATTCGGCCCCCTCGCGCTCACGCTCGGCGTGCGCTGGGGGCGCTAAGGGCCTATCCCAAAAGGGGTGCAGGCACCCCGACCGTCTAGCTTGAGGGACTTCTTACCTCTCCCAAGCCCGACAT